>JBNLBG010000006.1:0-85893 GCA_050303195.1 Allomuricauda sp.
GGAAAACTGACCGTAAATTCCTTGTTTTTCTTTGTGTTGACATACGTGGCATGTCTTGGGGTGCAGACAAAACCAAAATAATTATCAAATCCAATAGGGGTTGCCATATGCTTGGGGGCCAAATCATATCCTCCTTTTTCCTTGGTTCCCACTACTATTAAAGGTGCAATGGTGAATATCCTATCCCATATGGGTATTTTGGTATCCAAAGACACAAAATCATTATTTTGGAGAATGTCCATACCTATTAAGGTTTTGTATTACTCTTAAAAATACAATTCCATGACAGGATGGCTTATGACCTAAATCAGTATGAAAGTCACAATCTTTGTAACAAGGAAATAAAAAAACAGGAAGTCTTAAGACTTCCTGTTTCCGTGATGTTCCGAAAAACGTGCTTTATATAATTTTATCCATATTCCATTTTACTATAAAATGGCTTAGGGACACACCATATAAACGTTCAGAACATTTCACTATGGTCCAAACCATCTTTTGACATTGGACCAATCTTTTATGAAAACTGGGACAACTTAATGCCCCAGTTTTTTAGAAGGTCTTCAATCAGCATTCTATCTACAAATACAATTTTCAATACTTATCCATTACTGGATATGACTCAAAACCGCAATGCAAAAGAAAACTTTTATACAACCTTCTTACAGATTGACTTTTTAGTAGCCTAAAGTTTCCAAAATGCCAATCGTATATTTTCCTAGAACCAATAATGGCGCAAGTTAATACACTTTGAGTGACCAAATAATGATATAAATCAGTTTTAAAAGATTTTTTTCAAACCACATTTAAAAGAGGTGTTGATATAAATCATTGTACATGAGTGTTCTACAAGATATATTGAGACATCTTGGGCTAAATGGTATTGTCCATGGATTCACTGAATAAATAATTAAAAAGCTATGTCATGAAAAAAGTATTGCTAGGTCTATTTTTGATGGGACTGACCATTCCATCGTATTCCCAAGTTGTTAAAACTGAAGAGCTTTCAGAAGTAATTGTCTATGCTACCAATTACAAGTATCTCAGCAATGTAAACTCACAAGAGGTTACATCAATTCCAGTGACTGCACTGGAACGAAAAGTTGCAGCGTATGATATCAAAAACTCCGACATCTACATGGATGAGTATGATTATTATACAGTGACCTTTTACATCCCTGAGGGAAAAATTTTGGCTGCTTATGATAAAGACGGCAAGATTATTAGAACTGCCGAAAAATTTAAGGACATCAACCTCCCCGTTACCGTAAAAGAAGCTGTGTTGGAAAGATTCCCTGAATGGACCATTACCAAAGATATTTATTTGGTAACCTACCATGAAGACAAGGGCATCAACAAAAAGTACAAACTTAAATTGGTCAACGGTGACAAAGTATTACGAGTAAAATTGGATGCTGGAGGTAACTTCCTGTAGTCTTTACAAAACAATAACCTAAAAGGTTTAAAACAATGTCAGTATTAAAAGTAATTGAAATCCTAGGAAACTCAACGGTGAGTTTTGAGGATGCCGTTCAGAACATTATCACGGAAGCGTCAAAAACCGTGAGAGAAATCAAGTCTGTCTATATCAAGGACATGCAAGTAACTGTGGACAACAATAAAATTTCCCAATATCGTGTAAATGCGAAAGTTTCCTTTGCTATTGCTGATGATATGGACAACTAACCATTTTGGGCGCATTCTTTTTAGTGTGGAATGCGCCCGGATTTTTTTGCCCTGGGGTTACGTTGAATAGGTCCCAAACCTTAAATCGTACTATTTAGCTGAAATTCTGGGATTCCTCAAAATATCGTATGGCCTCTTCATCCGTCACTTTATCAAACTCATCATAAAATTGACCCACTGCCCTAAAATTGTTAGGCACCAAAAGACAAATGACCTCTTCAACATTGGTCGAGTTCTTTAGTTTTTGAATGGCACTTTTGGGAGCAACGGGAACGGCCACCACTATTTTATGAGGTTGTTGTTTCTTTACCAACTCCACCGATGCCAACAAAGTGTTGCCTGTAGCGATACCATCATCTAGGATGATCACTGTTTTGTCTTTAAGGTTTTGAGGTTGTCTACCCTTATGGTATGAATCATGTAGTTCCCTTAACCTTTCCCGGATTCTTTGGGTTTCACGCGCAATATAGTCCCGTGTTACAGTGACCGCATCGTTTAGTATAATATCTTCAAGGCTTACGGCCCCAATAGCGTATTCTTTCTGAAAGGGATGGCCTATCTTTTTGGTGAGTACTACATCCAAAGGAGCTTTAAGGGCTTTGGCCACAATGCTCCCTAATGGAAGTCCCCCCCGGGGGATGGCCAATATCACCAAATTTTCTCCTTGAAAACCCTTCAATACTTCTGAAAGTTGTATGCCCGCATCAATCCTATTTTTAAACATCATCCAGTTTTTTATTCAAGATATTGGGAAAACCATGCTGCTGTTAGTTCCGCTACTTCTTCAAGCTTGCCAGGTTCTCCAAACAAATGTGTTGCTTTTGGGATTATTTGAAGCTCACATTTGCACTGCAGTTTCTCCATAGCTTTCCTGTTGAGCTCCAATACCTCTTGGTCCCAACTCCCAACCAACAATAAAGTTGGCGCCAACACTTTATGCAAATAAGGCATGGCCAAATCAGGGCGTCCACCACGTGATACCACAGCACCAATCTCTTCACCATAAAAAGCCGCTGCCCGCAATGCGGAAGCACTTCCTGTACTGGCCCCAAAGTAACCGATATGCATTTCCTTCGTCTCTTTCTGGGATTTTACCCAATGGGTAACATCAATCAAACGAAGTGTGAGAAGGTCAATGTTGAAACGGTTTTCATAAACCCGGTCCTCCTCTTCCGTTAGTAGATCAAAGAGTAAGGTAGCAAGGCCTTCTCTTTGTAATATCCCGGCCACAAAGTTGTTTCTGGAACTGAACCTACTGCTTCCGCTACCGTGGGAAAAAATGACAATGCTTGTGGCCCCCTCAGGAATGCAGAGATTACCCTGAAGTGCCAATCCATCCAACCTAATGGTCACTGGAATTTTTTTTGCTGCCAATGACATCATACCACAACCGCTTTTGCATTACCTTTTTTCAGTACAAAGAGCAATATAATTCCGCCGTAAGCTACAGCCAATACGATTACGGAAAACAAGAGTCCTATAAATGGTACCAGCGTCAATAATCGAAGTATCATTGCAATGGCAAGAGAGAGGAACAAAACACCCCAAAAACCCATTGAGCCCTTGTTTACCAAATTCCAATAATGCGAGGCAATGGACGCTGCCACCAAGTGTCCAAAAAAGATGCTGAACAGGTAGAACGACAACAAGAACAAACCTATGGGAATACCTATAATGATTACAAAGGTGATACCTATTACCAATGGAAAACCTAAAATATAGATCAGCCCATAACCAAACCCTCTCCAAAAGTCGCCCTCCAAGTTGTCAGCAGCCCTTTTAAAATATTTTCTGAAGGCCAAGTGCAATAACAACAATACCAAAAATGCGGAAAGCACATAAAAAATCCAGAAGCCCAGTGAAGCAATTCCAAGGGCTTTCCAAGAAAATTCATTCCGTTCTTTCATAAGGTCTTGGTTAAAATGTGCAGAAGAATTGACCAGTGTATTGCCAAAATCAATTTCACCTGCTTCCGCCCAGTATTCCACATCTCCAAAGAACTGGGCAGTCTCTCCTATCTTTATTTCATCGGCCACTATCTTGGATTTTCCGTGTATTTGTCCGCTAATGCTGATATCTCCTCCGTAGAGTTCCATACCTTGGCCAACCTTTCCATTAAAATCCAAATCACCGCCATAGGCCTTTACCATACCATCTACCTCACCTTCCACGGTAATTTTTCCTGAGAAATTCACCAAGTTTCCATGTATCTTGGCATTGTCAGTGACAAACACCTCTCCACCAAAAACAATGACATCATCGGCCACTTCGTTTGAAATAGTCAATTTTCCAGCCATGGCTCTGACGTCATCTCCAATGGGTCCCATGACCAATACATTACCCCCGGCCACTAACAAATCTTGTTGCAAGCTATCGCGAACCCTGATTTCACTTCCGGCCACCACGAAATCACCATTGATTTTGGATTCCATGTTAATGATTTCACCTGCTGCGTAAAGGTCGTCCTCCTGATTTTCAGATATGGTAATGGTTTCATCTGCCTTGAACTGCCCCCATAAAAATAATGGTGCAAAAATTGTCAAAAAGACTAGTTGTGTTCTCATGAGCTTTTTTTTAAATGACCTTTAAAGTTCCTGATAATAAGCCACTAACGAAATGACCTGCATCAGTAGAACACTTTAATCATCCAATTGACGATTGTCATTTCAGCAGCAAACAACATCTTTTACATTTACAACGATTCAATGCATTCAATCTAAAATCTTACACCCATGAAAATTTTAATTGTTTATGCCACCGGTGAGGGACAGACCCGGAAAATAGCCCGTTTTATGGAAGAGGTCCTTCAAGCTGAGAACCACAGCGTGGTAATTGCCGATGCCACCGAAGAGCCGCCATCACCGGAAAATTTTGATGCGGTGCTGGTCGGTAGTTCCATTCATATTCAGAAGTATCACTCCTCCATTAAAGATTATGTCATGCAAAATGTGGATGAACTCAATAAAAAACCGTCTGCCTTCTTTTCTGTTTCCATGGCCATAGCATCAGATATTGAGGAAGAACATAAAGAAGTGGAGAAAATAGCGCAGCGCTTTTTGGACCAAACGGGATGGAAGCCCAAGGAAATCAATCATATCGCCGGAGCGCTCAAGTATACCCAATACGACTATTTTAAAAGGCTTATTATGCGTATGATCGCCAAGAAAGAAGGGGGCTCCACAGATACTTCAAAAGATCACGAATATACAGATTGGGATGCGGTCCGGTCTTTTGTGCTGGATTTTGCCAAATAAACTGGTTTCAATTTTCTGATTACTTTTAGGGATATTGTTCAATCTTTAAATTGACCTAAATCCACCATTGCATGATAATCCATCGTTTTGATTCTGAAAACTCCATCCTCAATACCTTCATGGCAGAAATACGGGATAAAAACATTCAGAAAGATGCCATGAGGTTCCGAAGGAACATTGAACGTATTGGTGAAGTGCTTGCTTATGAATTGAGCAAAACACTGGATTATAAAGCTGTTATGATCGAAACCCCATTTGGAACAAAGAAAAGCTCGCAAACTATAGATTCCTTGGTACTTTGCTCTGTACTCCGTGCTGGGTTGCCTTTACACCATGGTATTTTAAATTATTTTGATGGAGCAGAGAATGCATTTATTTCTGCCTACAGGCACCATCCTGATGGTGGAGACGACTTTGAGGTTATTGTAAAATATTTTGCAGCGCCTTCACTGGAGGGCAAAACCTTGGTTTTAACCGACCCTATGTTGGCAACGGGAAAGACTTTGGAAAATGTATTGAAAGCTCTTAGTGGCCACGGCACACCAAAGAAAATCCATATCATTTCAGTAATTGGGTCCAAAGCGGGGGTAGCTCATGTACAAGAAGTTTTTCCAGGAGAGACCCAACTTTGGATAGCATCGATTGATGAAGAGCTCACCAGCAAGGGCTATATTATTCCAGGTCTTGGTGATGCGGGAGACCTATCCTACGGTGAAAAATTATAACAGGATTTCTACCACTTCATGAAGCACAGGAATATGGCAACGCCAACCATACGTTTCATGTATCTTGTCTTTGAAGGCATGTAAGGCATCATTTTCCCCGTGGATCAAATAAACTTTTTCTGGAATGTTTTTAATAGAACCCATCCAATGCAGCAGTTCGCTTTGGTCTGCATGCGCGGATAGACTTTCCAAGTGTTCCACTTTTGCCTTCACGGGAATGAATTTTCCAAACATTTTCAATTCTTGGGCGCCTTCCAACAGTTTCCGCCCCCGGGTTTCTTCCGCTTGATACCCCACAAGCAAAACGGTAGTGGATTTTACATCCATTAATTGTTTTAAATAGGTTAACACCCTACCCCCTGTAACCATACCGCTCCCTGCGATCACAATTTTGGGTCGTGGGTCATCAATGGTTTCCCAAGTTTCCCGATACGAACTTACTAAGTTTACATGGTTGCACATGTTGTGATATTCACTCATGGAAAGCTTGTGCCATTCTGGAAAGCTTCCAAATACCTCCAAAACATTGGTGCCCATGGGACTATCCACAAAAATGGGAATGTTGGGAATCTTGTTTTTGTCATACAGTTTCCAGAGCAAATACATTAAGGATTGTAAACGTTCCACCGCAAAAGAGGGAATAATCAAGGTGCTACGATTCTGCAGCGTTCGTTCAGCCAAATTTTTAAAAATGGCCTCCAAATCTTCTACAGGATGGTCTTTATCCCCGTATGTGCTCTCCACAAAAAGATAATCTGCCCATTCCGGTCGCAGAGGTGCATCCAACAAGTCATCTTTCAATCGGCCCACATCTCCAGAAAAGACAAGTACTTTCCCATGAATATTCAGTTCAATAAAAGTAGACCCGATAATGTGCCCATTGCGCTTAAAACATGCATTGTAATTTGGAGCTAGTTCAATGTTCTCCCCTTCTTCAATACTCTTAAAATACTTCAGGGTTCGTTTTACATCTTCTTGATCATAGAGTGGCAAAGCTGGGTCATGACTACTGTATCCCTCTTTGTTGGCCCTTTCGGCCTCTTCCTCATGTATTTTGGCACTGTCCTGCAATATAATTTCAGCAATGGCCAAGGTAGGGGCCGTTCCAAGAATATCCCCCACAAAACCCTGTTTTACCAAAAGAGGGAGGTACCCACAATGGTCCAAGTGTCCATGGGTCAACAACACTAGGTCTAGTTTGGAGACATCGATGGGAAGAGGCAGCCAATTTTGTTGTCGAAGCTCCTTACTTCCTTGGAACACACCACAATCCACCAATATATTGACATCTTCAGTCTGCAGATAAAATTTAGAACCGGTCACGGTGCCAGATCCTCCCAAAAAATGGACTTTTAGCTTTTTCATAGAGCGCGTTTAACCACTGCACAGTGATTTCATTTCTTTAATGATTCTTTCCTTTCTTCCATTGGAAACGCCCAAATGATCCAAATAGAATACTTCTTCCCGCAATTGCCGACAGAGTACCACATTTCTATCCAAAAGAAATTGCTTTTCCCTGTTGGTGAGCAGGGTGGAAACGGTTATTGGATAGAGCCCCAAACAATCAATCCGGTCCTTCAGTCCATCGCCCATAGGATAATCCCAACTCAAGAGATACAATCCCACACATTTTCCGTATTGCAAGGCGTCTGCCGTAAAGCGTGTATTTGTTACCACCCAACCCAATGTATCTTCGAAATCCTTATTCTTTTGGGCTTGAAGAAATCCTTTTACATCATTATATCGGGAGTTGATGTACAAGGGCACCTTTACATTGCAATTAAGGCCTCCCTCCCCATGGAACTTGCATTCGATGATGTTAAGGGTTCCATTTTTTATGGCCAGTACGTCGATTTCATGGGAAACACAATCACCCTGAAGCTCTTCACCAACCTTGGTCCGGTATCCGGAATAATGCAAAATTCCTGCAAGAAAACGTTCAAATGGAAATCCTGTGGGGCCCAACTCGTAAATGGCCTTTTTTAGTTTGTATTTTGAAGCATAGACCGATTTGGCCTTTTTTAATAAAGCAAATGCCCGATTGTAGATTTCCCCGGTTGTAATCTCTGGGTAAAGCTCGTCCATGACCTGATCCACAATTTTATTGACCACAGAATGAGTGGCTCCACTGGATTTTAGGGAGTTTCGTAACTTGTCAACAGAAAATTTGGTCTTTTCTCCCGTAGATTTTATAATATCGAATTCCTTCTCTTTCATCTCTCTAAAATAGTATCAATTACAGTATGGCTCAAATTAAGGAAGTGATTTACAATTGGCTAATCCTTATTCTCCTTACTTGCCGCTTTTTCTTGTTTTCTAAAATACCTCCGGGTCAAAAAATTATGTTTTAGGGCTTCCATATTTTCATTAAAACGTGCCGTTCCTTCCTCTATGTTTTGCATGGTTCGTTCCAATTGGTTTACCAGAACAGTATCTGTCGCCAAGTAGTTTATGGTTCCTTTTCCTTTGGAAATCGTTGTGGAAAGACTATCGAGCGTATGGGAAATTGACACCATTTTTTTGCTCGAAGCTTCCAAGTTTTCCAAAACACTTTTCATCTGCTGACCAGAAATAGAGTCGTTTAGCAGTACATCGGCCACACTGTTTTCAAAATTAATGTCCGTTATGATGCCATTGAGCTTTTCAAGTGTGACATTTGCTTCCATGCTCATCTTTTTAAGATTGACAGAAGTTTGCAAAAGGTTATTAGACATTACCGTATCATTGAGCAATCTTCCCAAGGTGCCCTTGTTGTGTTTTAATTTCTCGGTTATTTCCAACAGGTCGGCTGTTAAAAGTGCAGCATTCTCATTAGTGACGTTCAAGGTGCTCAACATATCTTCCGCTCCTATCTTGCTGTAGGAAACAATTTGGTCTCCTGATGCAATGGGTGCGCCTGCTCCTTGCCCAGGTACAATGTTTACGATCATACTACCTACCAAACCATCTGAGCCGATACTGGCTATGGCATTCTTTCGGATATGTTGCAGCATTTTCTCTTGAATGACCATGGTAACCACAATGGTGGTGTCGTTGAACATTTCAATGGTGTTTACTGTACCAATATCAATACCGGAATACCGAACATTATTGCCTTTCTGGAGACCATTCACATTTTTAAAAACCGCATTTATGGTAAAGGTGTTTCCAAACAGATTTTGTCTATTTCCTATAAAATAGGCCGCAAGAACCAGCAAAATAGTCCCCAGTGTAACAAAAACCCCTAGTTTTATTTTTTCTGTTGTTGTTTTATCCATCTCTTTATTTTTTAAAGAATGCCTGTACTTTTGGGTCATTGGAATTGGTAAGATCCTGAAAAGAGCCCTCAGCATAATTGATACCATCCACTAGAAGTATCATACGTTCCGAAATTACCCGGGCACAGTCCACATCGTGTGTAATGATCAATGAAGAGGTTCCATATTCCTTTTGGATGTTGCGCATCAGTTCTATGATTTCCTTTGAGGTGATAGGATCCAGCCCGCTTGTGGGTTCATCATACAAAATGATTTTTGGTCGCAATATGATGGCCCGTGCCAAGGCCACCCTTCTTTTCATACCGCCTGAAAGCTCTTCTGGCATCAAATCCATGGTATGCTCCAAGCCAACACTTTTTAGCGCTTCCAAAACAAAAGGAGTGGTGTCGGTAACCACACCTATTTTCTTTTGGTGCCTTCTCATGGGGAATTCCAAGTTTTCCCTTACGGTCATGGAATCGTAAAGGGCACTTCCTTGGAACAAAAAACCAATATCCGCTCGTAGAATATCAAGTGCTTCTTGGTGGAGTTCACTGATATCCTGTCCCATAACAATGATTTTACCAGCATCCGGTTGTTCCAAACCTACCAGACATTTTATCATGACAGATTTACCCGAACCTGATTTGCCCATGACTACCAAATTTTCTCCTTCATACAGCCTCATGTTGAAGCCATTGAGCACGTGGTTATCCCCGAAACTTTTATGCAATCCCTCTATATGGATCATCTCCTTAAGGGTCTGTCCCGACGTGGATTTCATTGGTATTTCCTTTTCGCTTGACATCATAGTTCATAAAAAATATCCGATATAAACACAGCTACAAAATCAATCACAAACAATAGCATTGAGGTAAATACCACTGCGGTATTTGCGGCCATACCCACCCCAGCAGTCCCTTTTTTGCTGTAATACCCTTTGTAACATCCCACAAGACCAATGGCAAAACCAAAAAAGAACGATTTTATGGTAGCGGGAATCAAATCACCATAGGTAAGGGCATTGAATACGGTATTAAAATACAGTTGAAAGGAAACATTACCCTTAAAATTCTCTACAAGTGCCGAGCCATACAGTGCTACGGCATCGCCCAAAATAACAAGAAGGGGCAACATTAGTGTGGTGGCCATAATGCGTGTAACGACCAAAAATTTAAAGGGATTGGTCCCTGAGACCTCCATGGCATCAATCTGTTCCGTTACCCGCATTGACCCCAGTTCTGCTCCAATGCCCGATGCAATACGCCCAGCACAGACCAAGGCGGTTATCACGGGTCCAAGTTCCCGTACGATGGAAATGCCCACCATATTTGGCATCCAAGAAACGGCTCCAAACTCTATAAGTGTGGGTCGGGATTGTAAGGTGAGCACTAAACCAATAATAAATCCCGTGACCAAGACCAAGACCAAGGAGCGGTTTCCCATATTATAGCACTGCCGCAAAAATTCCTTGAACTCAAAAGGTGGTCTAAAGCCTACTTTAAAAAAACGGCCAGCAAAATAAGATAGCTCCCCAATCTCAATGAAGAATTTTCGTATTTGTGAAATAGCCTGTGACACACGCATGATTTTACCATTTGAAGGTAGCTATTTTCAAAAATATAACTTGAGATAGGTTATGGGAATGATCGAAATCATACTACTGATCAATATCATTTTGACAAAAAAGGGTAAAAACTAACTTTAAGAATCCTATAAAAACAAGTAAAATGGAAACAAAAGCTATGTATAACTCAGATTTGCACTTTGAACACCAGCAATGGGAAAAGGAGCTTGAATTTTGGGAAGATGAGCTTAGATCTTTTCAAAATAGGCTTGATGAGTTGGTAAACCGTTGGACAGATGAAAAGGTGTTGGCGGAATTAAGTGAGTTCCAAAACCAGTTTTTCATTCACAAATCCAAGATTGAGGAATTCAAGGAAAAGATCCACGAGCATGAACTCAATATCTCCAAACATTTGGAAGCCCAAGAGAACGTCATTAATCGATTGCATTTTGAGCACCATAAAAAAATTAGGGAGGGTATTGAAACAGAAAGAGGCATTTACCATGATTTGAAGAAGAAATTCTTCCGCTTCCTTTCCAAATACATGTAACAGGAGAAAGAATTTTTCTGTAAAACATACTATTGACTGTATTTCCCTTAAGCCTGGAGAACAAGTTCAGTTCAATAAAGTTTCCAAAAAAATGGTCAAGAACCAATTTGATATAGATGGGGAAGTTGCCCCGAAAAATGGAACCCTAATTTTTAATGAGGTGGGCTTTGAGAAATTCATTCATAAGTTGGAGCACTGGTATAGGGTAAGCTTTCACATTGTAGGAACTCCTCCCATAGACACGCTTAATGGAATGAAATACAATTACGATTATGAAGGTAAAAACATAACAATAAGCTTTTTACCAAAGAAAAACGGCCAGCAATAAAATTGCCAACCGCTATAGTTAAATCAAAACCAAATTTCTGAATATAGATGTGACGGTCAATATTCAGATTTAGTATTAATCAAAATCACTTCAAAATTATAAAAAAATCAGTACGGCACCAACCCAACATGTGTAGGGGGTTCTTTTTACCCCTCGGCATATGTGTCAGTAGTACAAATGGCCTCAGAACAATACAAAAAAAGTAAAAACATAGCGTCATTCCTTAACCAGACCATAACCATGAAAGAAGATACCAGTCCATTGAATACCAAAGGCCAAAAGATGTTTATAGAAAAGCAGCTTGAAACTATTTTAGTTTTGTAGAAAATCTGTCCTAAAGATCGGGGTATCTTCAATGCTATTGTCCAATTTTCCTAGACTATGGCATCAAACTATAAGTGAAACTAATATTTGTCTCTATTGTATTTCCACCGACATCTGTAATATTGAAATCATTGGAAAACACAAAACTGGTTTCACTGTCATTAAAGGTTATGGTTAAATTTTGAAGAATGCACGCATCAACAAAACTCAATGTATTTGAGGAGAGTTGCCAGGTGCCATCAAAAGTACCCTGATTTTGGCAATTTGTCCCGTTCTGTCCTTGTTTAAAAGTGTATGTTCTATCTGCATTGAACGTATAAATCGCATCTTTTTGACATTCTCCATATTGCGCAAAAAGATCGGTACTGGGGTTTTCTTGGTTATCATCGGTTATATCCACAGCTTCATCGGCAACGATAGCGCTTAGCACCCATTCTCCAACCAATTTCTCTTCATTGGCTCCCAATGCCCCGGTAAAATCTTCAGGGCAACTAGAAGAACCATCATCTGTACTGCACGAAACAATAAATCCACTCATCATAAACAATGTACCAATACTAAAAATTATTCGCTTCATAGTAAAAATCAAAATTTAAGGTTTCTAATTTGATGAAATATTATCGAGATGGTTGCATCGATCATGTATAAAAATTTTTGTTGATTCATCAGGTAAAGTTTAATTATCTTACTATGAGACTAGCATCAGCTAATTCCAGTAAGATTTTTTACCATCCCACAAAAGCAATTCCCTGATCAAAGAAAGTTGATGTTTCTTTCAAGAAAGACATATTTCAACCAATCCAAAAAAAGATGGCTCATGAATTAAAATTTCATTTCCATGGGAAAACTCGGGTATGTGATGCTCTTTTTTCACCACCGGGTATCAATCCTACCACAAATTCCATATGTGGGCTGTTCGCTTTTTCCTCTTTTCCATCTTCTCTCTATAGTTCAAAGGTCCCATCGGCTCCTGTCCAAATTTTTATAGTCGTGGGAGCATCAATTTCTTCATCTGTATACTGACGTATGGGATCCATGGGTATGATGGCTCCAGCACTGATGTAAATGGGCATTGTGGCCAAGTCAACTTCCCTTTGCATGGTTTTTCCGCCTTCTTCCAATTTTTGGGAGCAATTTATATCATAGAATTGGGTATCGGAACTATCTTATCCTTATAAGGTTTTACGATTTGTACCAATTTCAAGAGCTGAAAAACCACAATTAGTGATCATCACCGGAGAAGGCAAGTGAGATTCTAAAAGTTTGTTCAGCAAAGAAGTACTTTTCTATATTCAGTTCTTCTTCCTTTCAATGCTCTCGTCGATATAGCCAAAAACCACATTTATTACTACCACCAAAATGGTCAATATTCCCAATTCGATGTACATTGAGGTGGCCGCCAAACACCCTGCTCCGGCACTGCACCATATGGTGGCTGCAGTGGTGAGTCCCTTGATTTTGTCTTCTTTTTGAAGAATGACCCCGGCTCCCAAAAATCCGATTCCTGTGACCACCTGGCTTAACACCCTGGTAACATCAGCATATTCCTCTCCAAAGAACCGCAATGAGATCAAAACATAGACAGCGGCCCCAAGGGATACCAATGCATTGGTCTTTAAACCTGCACTCTTTCCCTTGTATTCACGTTCCAACCCAATTAAGAGCCCCGCTATGGTGGCCAGACCAACTTTGATAGCAAAGTTGGTAATGTCTGCTGGATCATAGGTAAACAGTTCTGTCATCATAAAAGTTGTTTAATAATAGCCTTCGAACCGGAACGTGAGGGCCATCTCTACGGTCTAAGAATACATTATTCTTACCAATTTCCTCTTTCAGTTCTTGTGTGGCTTTTCCGGTCTTCTGTTGCAATCTACCTAACATTTCATCAAATTTACCATCGGAATAGGTTAAATCGCTATGGGTAAGCTCACCATATTTTTGTTTGAATTTACCTTTTACTTCTTTCCATTTGCCTTCTAACGAATCATTCTTCATAACTTCTATAAGTTAAGATTAATTACTATTTTTTCCTACACACAAACTTGGAGCACGCAATCTTGACCTTCGAAGTACATCAACCTTCTAATTACCTTAACGGTTCTGCCCATAAAAAAGCCCCAATAAATTGGGACTTTTCTCTTAAATTTTCTTTTGTCCACTGTTCTAGTCATATTTTTTTGTATTTCAAATTTCAAAATCCGTTCTGGATTTACCTTAAACTACTAAATCCATTCCTCAACGCTTGACGGAAAAAATGCTGAGATTGACGTTGATGATAAAATCCATCCAACTTTAATCATCCAATGCGTTAGTTCATTTAAAAGCATATCTAGAAATAGGATAATCTGTACCCTGTTCTACTTGATTTTTCAACCTATTGATAAACCAAATATTAACTGGAACGTTGGTGTATGTTAGAAACATAACACGAATACATAAAGTAAGGTATTGACATATTTCAATCTAAAAATTCAATAAAATGACAATACTGAAAGGTCAAATATGAGATATTCTAATTGTAAAGGTGATTATGCATCATATTTTACATGATATGCTTCATTTCTTTTAGTGCCCACAGAACACCACCAATATCTTTGTATTACAGTGCATATAACACATTGACTAACTTAAACTTGTAGATTATGATTAAACTTAAACATGCGGTCATAACCCTATTAATTATGATTGGGCCTTTGGCATATTCGCAATCATTGACCGTATCGGGAACTGTTACCGATGAAACGGGGTCTCCTCTTCCTGGTGCTTCAGTAGTGGTACTTGGAACTACCAACGGGACCCAAACAGATTTTGATGGAAATTATACCTTATCTGATGTAGCTTCCAATGCCACTTTGGTGTTTAGTTATATAGGATATATAAGGCAACAAATCGCTGTAAATGGCAGAACTTCCATCAACGTAAGCCTGGCCGAAGATTTACAGGCACTGGATGAAGTTGTAGTGGTGGCCTATGGTTCACAATCAAGATCTGAGGTAACCGGTGCCATTTCAACCGTTGGTGCTGAAGAAATTAGTGCGTTGCCCGTGGCAACTGCGGATCAAGCCTTACAAGGTAGGGCCGCAGGTGTAACCGTAACTAATAGTGGTGCACCTGGTGTCGCACCTGTTGTTCGTATAAGGGGTGTGGGTTCTCCGAATGGTGGTGATCCCCTAGTTGTAATAGACGGTGTCATCTCCAGTGGACTTGGATCTATTAACCCTAACGATATTGAAAGTATCAACGTGCTTAAAGATGCTGCAACTGCGGCGGCTTATGGTTCACAGGCAGCCAATGGTGTTATCGTTGTAACCACAAAGCAAGGAAAGGCCGGTAAAACCGAGGTCACTTTCAACACATACACGGGCGTTCAATTCGTGACAGAGCGTTTTGACTTGTTGAACACGGAGCAATATTTGACTTTTATTGAGGAAGCCTTTGGTACGGTTCCTACAACACCTTTAAGTTCTTCTGGCAACGATACCGATTGGCAAGATGCCATTTTTCAGACCGGTATATTGCAAAATTATGATATAGGCATGGCCGGGGGTAATGAAAATAGCAATTTCAGAGCTTCAGTGGGTATGCTAAAACAAGAAGGTACCATTATTGAAACTGGTTACAACCGATACAATACTCGTTTAAATAGTAACTTTAATGTTACCGATAAGTTCAAGGTTGGTCAAACCTTGGCTGTAACTTTTAGGGATTTTACCCCAGAGGTCAATGGAAATAACACCAATAGATCGCTCATAGAGCACGCTATAAAAAGTGCACCATACCTGCCCATTTATAACCCGGACAACCCCGGAGGTTTTCAAGGTCCCACATCAGCGTTGGATGGCCAAGATGCCGAAAACCCTGTGAGGATACAAAAAAATGGAAGCCGTAGTACCAAAGGCACCGAGATTTTTGGAAGTTTATTTGGGGAGTATGAGTTATTCAAAGGCTTGAAATTTAGGTCTCAGTTTGGTTTGGAATATAGCTATAGCAACTTTGATAGTTTTACACCTTCCTTTGATGATGATAGCAATGGGCAATCAACACACGCGCAGACCTTTGCTTCGATTACGAAAAACTCTTCAACCTTTAGAAGATTTCTGTATACCAATAGCCTTAACTATAACATAAGTATCGATGGTGTGCACAATTTTGATGTATTGGCCTTGATTGAAAAAAATGAGGCCCGTTTTAACCAAGTGAACACTTCTTCCCAAAATTCGGTTACCAATGATATCACACAACATGGTCCAGATCAGGTTGTAGCAACATCAAATACCGACGAGGTTGACAAAATCGGCTATTTGGCACGACTAAACTACAATTATGACAACAAGTACCTTCTTTCTGGATCTATTCGTCGTGATGGTTCTTCCAGATTTGGACCCAACACCAAATGGGGTACGTTTCCATCGGTTTCAGCAGGTTGGAACATAGCAGGGGAAAACTTCATGGAGGATTCGGAATTAAATATCCTTAAATTAAGAGCTAGTTGGGGTACGACCGGTTTTGATGGCATTCCTAACTATAGATTCGCAACCACATTAAATCCCAATTGGATTTATGTCATAAATGGCAATGCAGTTGGGGGAACTTCTCCGGCAGGTATTCCAAACCCCGATGTAGCTTGGGAAGAAAGGGAAATGCTTAACATAGGTCTAGACATAGGATTGTTCAATAACAAGTTCACAGGTGCCATTGAGTACTACAATAACAAGAGTAATGATTTATTGATTGATTTGCCCTTACCCGGATCTTTGGGTAGCTTGGCCTCTACCGTGCCAACGAATATTGGTGATGCCGAGGTCAAAGGTTTTGAGGTGAGTTTGGGGTATAACGATTATGAGGGAGATTTTACCTGGTCTGCCAACCTTAATTTCTCTACCGCCAAAACCGAAATGCTAAGTAAAGGAACTGATGGTATTACCCAAGCATCCACATTTGAAGGATCCATAGTCAATGGTCTTGAAGCAGGTGCTCCGATTTATGCCTTCTACGGGTATAAAACCGATGGCATCTACCAAAGTCAAGCTGAGGTAGAAGCTGTTTTGGGCACAGGACAAACTGCTATTCAACCAGGCGATATTCGTTTTGTGGATCAAAATGGTGATGGTCAAATCAATAATGATGACCTAGTACAGCTAGGCCAGCCCAACCCAGAAATTACCTATGGATTTAATCTGGATGCAAATTATAAAAATTGGGACTTTAACCTGTTTTTAAATGGGGCTGCCGGACATCAAATTTACAACACCAATATTTATGATTTAGAGGGTATGCCAAGAACGTTCAACGCTGGTGTGGCTGTTTTGGATAGATGGACCCCATCAAACCCATCCAATTCCATTCCACGTGCATTTGACGGAAACAATGGTATTAATACAGCTTCGTCCGATCGCTATATTGAAAGTGGTGATTTTACAAGATTAAAAAATGTAACCATAGGATATACCCTTGGAGACAATACAATACTTTCAGATTATTTCTCTCGATTGAGAATATATGTCAGTGGCCAGAACCTATTGACTTTTACAGATTACTCGGGCCTCGACCCTGAAGTAGGTAACGCAACAATTAACAATTCAGAGTTCGGTGTTGACAGAGGAAAATATCCACAACCAAAATCAGTATTGCTAGGATTACAAGTAACTTTTTAAAAAAATTGTCATGAAAAATAAAATTTTAATAAGCTTAGTTTTTATCATAGCACTAATTGTTTCTTGTGATGAAGATGCTTTGTACAAAACCAATCCAAATGAGCTTTCTCCGGAAACCTTTTTTGCCACTGCGGCCCAAGTTGAGTCTGCCGTAAATTCAACATATGGATCTTTACAAGAGAGAGGACTCTATTCTCGTCATATGTTTTTTATGATGGACAATATGTCGCAAGAGAATGGTCGTAACCAACAGTTGGAATCTGATAAGGTAGAATATATCCAGTTCTCCTTCAATTCAAATCATGTGTCCATTCCATTATATTGGGATGCGTGTTATCGAGGCATAACTAATAGCAACTTGGTTATCAATAACGCAGAAAAAATCAATGCACTCCCCGATTCAGAACTCTCTGGACCAATGAAGGCCAAATTTGTTGGTGAGGCCAAGTTTATGAGGGCTTTGTACTATTTCTTTTTGGTAACACGTTTTGGTGGTGTGCCCATAAATGATGGTAACAGCACCGAAGGACAGCCTAGGGCATCAGTAGATGACATCTACAATATTATTATACAAGATTTAACAGATGCCTCCGCTTCTTTGCGCTCCAAAAATGTTGAAGATACCGGCAGAGCTACGAAGGAAGCCGCAATAGCCTTGTTAGGAAAAGTGTATTTGTTCAGGAATAATAAATCTGCTGCATTAACCGAGTTTGAGAAAATATACGGTGCTTTCGAGTTGGAGGAAAACTATTTTGACAACTTTACAGAGGAGAATGAATTTGGAAAAGAGTCAATATTCGAAATAGTGTATGACGATGAAATAGGCGGGCAACCATGGGGTATACCCTCAACAGGAACTGCAGAAGCAGGTTTTCGAGGTCAGGAATATGGTCTTCTAAACTGGTACAACGTGCACATTACCGATGATCTTTTGGATGAATATGAGCCCGGTGATGGGAGAATTAAAGATAATTTTTACCAACCCGGTGATGAGTATTGCTGTGGTACCATTCAAGAGAGTGATTTGGCCGATGCCAGCGGTACAATCTACAGAGCAGGATGGAAAAAATACCAAAACTATCACGCTGAAGCCTCTGAGGACGCAGCCTCTGGTATTAACTTCAAATATCTTCGTTATTCAGACGTGCTGCTTATGATGGCCGAATGTGTATATGAAAATGACCCTGCAAGGGCCGTTGGCTATATTAATGAAGTGCGGACGCGGCCTAGTACAGGATTGGCTCCATTGCCCACCACACTATCGTCATCGCAGGTTTTTGATGCCATAGTACATGAACGCAAGTGCGAATTGGCGGGTGAACAGGTACGCTTCAACGACATTTTGCGCTGGGGCATTGCCGATACAGAATTGGCCGGAAGCAACTTCCAAGCTGGCAAGCATGAGTTACTGCCAATACCTCAAGGGGAAATCAATGCGAATTCGGCATTAACAGACGCTGATCAAAACCCAGGGTACTAAGATTTTTATTTTGAGTTAGTTTTTTTTGAATTAATTTTAGTTGAACAGCGTGTAAAAAAATACACGCTGTTTTTTTCTTATTTTATGTACAGAGTATTCACCTATATGAAAGTTGCCCACCTATTCTATCTTTTTTCAATCCTGATTATTTGCATCGGCTGCGAAAACAAAACTGCAAACAAAAAAAAGGATTCCAATACAAAAAGCATGTTTACCAGGTTAAGTGCTTCCGAAACAGGAATTGACTTTGAAAACCATGTGAATCAAACGAACGAATTTAACTGTGTGAACTACACCTATGCCCTTATTGGTGCTGGAGTTGCTACGGGCGATTTCAATAATGATGGCCTCCAGGATATTTATTTTGTATCCAACCAAAAAACAAACAAACTCTACATAAACAAGGGAGACTTTACTTTTGAGGATATCACCAAAACCTCAAATACCAAAGATGATGCAGGCTGGTCAACCGGGGTAGCTACTATAGACATAAACAACGACGGCTGGCTGGATATTTATGTTTGTAAATCTGCCTCATTGAACGACCCTGAAGAAAGAAGAAATAAACTTTACGTAAACCAAAAGGATGGCACCTTTAGGGAGGAAGCAAAAAAATGGGGATTGGACCATAATGGTTTTTCCATCCAATCGTATTTTTTTGACTATGATAAGGATGGGGATTTAGATATGTACCTGGTCAATCATAGGGTAGATTTTGAGAATACCCTACGGATTGAGAACCGCAAGAGCCAAAAATTTTATCCTGAAACATCCGATCAATTGTTCAGAAATGATGGCAATTATTTTACAAACGTTACCCTAGCTTCTGGAATAACCAATAAAGCATGGGGCTTGAGTGCATCAATTGGCGATTTTAATAATGATGGGTGGCCCGATATTTATGTGGCCAATGATTATATAGCACCGGATATTCTGTATATAAACAGACGCAATGGTACTTTCTCAAATCAAATAAATACTCGCTTTAAGCACATTAGCTATAGTAGCATGGGCTCCGACTTTGCGGATATCAATAACGATTTCTTGCCGGATCTCGTGGTTCTCGAAATGTCAGCCGAAGATCATGTAAGGAGTAAAGAAAATATGCCAACGATGGATGTTGCAAGCTTCAATACCATGGTCAGCAACGAATATCATTACCAGTACATGTCCAATGTGCTGCAGCTCAACAATGGCAATGGCTCCTTTAGTGATATTGGCCAACTTGCCGGGGTTGCCAAAACGGACTGGAGCTGGGCCCCGTTGGTTGCCGATTTCGACAGTGACGGCCATAAAGACATTTTTGTAACAAACGGGATAGAAAGAAATTTCGGTAATCAAGACTATGTCAGAAAAGTAAAGGAAAATCTCGATGCCAACATCGCCATGACTAAAATGGAGGTCATCGAAATGATGCCTTCAGATAAATTGGAGAATTATTGTTATCGAAATAAGGGCGATTTGACCTTTGAGAATATGACATTTGATTGGGGTTTTGGTGAAAAAATGAACTCCAACGGAGTGGCCTATGCCGATTTTGATAATGATGGTGATTTAGATTTGGTCATGAACAATATGTCGGACCAGGCTGCAGTATACAAGAATAACGCCTCCTACAATTTTATTTCAATTGAACTAGATGGAAATGCCAATAACAGACTGGCCATTGGAGCCAAGGTAAAACTCTACCAGAAGAACAATGTTCAATATCAAGAATTGTACACAAGTAGAGGGTATATGTCCGCCGTTTCAAGCCGTTTGCTTTTTGGATTGGGCGATGATGATACCGTTGAAAGAATTGAAATCGAATGGCCCGATGGTAAAATTTCGTCCCTTAAAAATACTGAGGGCAACCAGCATTTGGTGGTTCGCCAAAGTGAGGCCGTTTTTGCTCCACCGTCGACTTTCCAAGCAAACCGAAAACTTAGGCCCATAAAGCCAGAAGCACTGGGTTTTGAGTATACCCATTCTGATAGTGGTTTTGATGACTTTGGTAAACAGGTCTTATTGCCACAAAAATTTTCACAATCAGGTCCGGCAATGGCAGTTGCAGATGTTAACAACGATGGTCTTCAAGACGTTTTTCTCGGGGGAGCTAGAAACCAAGCTGGCAGCATTTATGTTCAAAAAGATACCGGTTCATTTGAATTGTTGGCTCAAAACGCGCTCAAAAAAGACAAAGCGTATGAAGATACTGCAGCACTCTTTCTCGATTTTGACAATGATGGTGACCTAGACCTCTACGTTGCAAGTGGCAGCTATGAATTTGGGCAGAATAGCAGCATGCTGCAAGACCGTTTGTACATGAACGACGGCAGCGGAAATTATAGAAGCTCCTCGCTGTTGCCAAATATAGCTTCGAATACAAAAACAGTTCATTCCTTGGACATTGATGACGATGGCCGTCTTGAAATTATAGTGGGTGGCCATGTAAAGTCTGGCCAGTATCCATTGGCAGATAAGTCTTACGTTTTAAAATACGATGGGAAGAAGTTCGTAGATGCCACAGCAGAATTTATACCTGAGTTTTCAGAAGTGGGCATGGTCAATGCGATATCCGTTTCAGATTATGATGGCGATAATGATCTTGATATCATCGTGGCTGGAGAATGGATGCCCATAACCATTTTTGAGAACGTCCAGGGCGCGTTTGTCAAGGCAGACCTCCCTGAACTTGCCAATACCGAAGGGTGGTGGCAAAGCATTTCAGCAATCGATTTTGACAGAGATGGTGATATGGATTATTTTCTGGGTAATTTGGGCAAAAACAACAAATTTCATCCTTCCGCAGAAAAACCACTTCACGTCTATGGTAATGATTTTGATGAGGATGGTACTTTTGACATGGTGCTCAGCAAAACCTACAAGGGAAACCTAGTGCCCGTACGGGGGAAGGAATGTTCTACCCAGCAGAACAGTTTTATTTCAGAAAAACTCCCAACCTATAAAGAATTCGCCAATGCCACTTTGATCGATATTTATGGTAAAGAAGAAATTGAAAATTCCGTTCACAAAATGGCAAAAACCTTTGGTTCGGTTTATTTGAGGAATGATGGTCATGGAAATTTTTCTATCATAGATTTACCCAATCAGGCACAAATAGGCCCCATATTGGGCTTTGAATTTTTAGATGTGAACCAAGATGGCCTGACCGATGTTTTAGGCATTGGGGGCATTTATGAAAGTGAGGTCGAGACCATAAGGTACGATGCCAATGTTGGTGTCATTTTGGCGAATGATGGAAACGGAGGTTTTAAACCCTACAAAGACATCAATTTTTATGTAGGCCGCAACGCAAAAAAAATTAAGGAAATAGTCATTAATAATGAAAAGTATTTGCTCATAGCCAATAACAATGACAAGCTTACAATTTTTAAAGAAGGTGGAATTTGATATGCAGGTAATTAATAGACATTTTTCTTATGCCCTAAAGATTTTCTTGATTTTATGGGTTGTTTCCTGCGAAAAAAAACGGAGGAAAGACAATCCGAAAAAATATTTTCCCATTTAAAGCCAGCGGTTACAGGAATCCAATTTAAAAATCAGCTCGTAGAAAACGATTCCCTCAATTATTTCACCTACTCTTATCTCTATATGGGAGGTGGTGTGGCCACCGGCGATATCAACAATGATGGGTTTAATACATCTTTATTTTACAGGCCACTCTGGTGGATGTTTATGGCGAAAAGCCTTTGGAATCTTCATTGCACTACCAAGTAAAATCAT
Organism: Allomuricauda sp.; assembly: GCA_050303195.1. GTDB lineage: Bacteria > Bacteroidota > Bacteroidia > Flavobacteriales > Flavobacteriaceae > Flagellimonas. The sequence goes on from JBNLBG010000006.1 coordinate 22,528, forward strand.
TTGCAAGTGTTCATCTGGAAAATAAGGATGGCAAGTTCATTATACATCAATTACAAGGGATGCACAACTTTCCAGTATCAACCAAATTTTGGTAGATGATTATGATAACGATGGTGCTTTGGATTTTCTGATTGCGGGAAATTTATATGTTTCTGAAGTGGAAACTCTTCGTAATGATGCTGGTTATGGACTTATACTAAAAGGTGATGGAAAAGGGAACTTTCAAGCCATAAAAGCATAAGAAAGTGGCTTCTTTGTCAAGGGGAATGTCAAAAAAAAAATATGAGCCCCATTGAGGTCAACAATAAAAAGTACCTTCTTGTTGCCAAAAATAACGACGCCATCCAGTATGAACGTATAAATTAGGAATGTTCCTCATTCAGAGCAACAATGCCTAGAAAAATACTTTCAAAAATTAATGGGTATATGGGTCCAATGTTTCAATAAAGCCATCGGCATTGTGCGTGATTTCAGCCACCTTTATGGATCTTAAGTGGGTCACCCCTTTGGAGAGACTGGAGTCATGGTAAAACAAATACCATTTCCCTTCTACTTTACAAATAGAATGGTGAGTGGTCCAACCCACCACTGGGTTTAAGATTCGGCCCGCATAGGTAAATGGTCCGTATGGGTTTCTGCCTATGGCATAACAAATAAAGTGTGTATCCCCGGTAGAATAGGAAAAATAGTATTTTCCTTGGTGTTTGTGCATCCATGCCGCCTCAAAAAAGCGACGTTCATTATCTCCTGCCAAAAGTAATTCACCCTTCTCGTCCAAGATTTGGACTTGCTTTGGTTTTTCCGAAAATTCCAAAAGGTCATCGGTGAGTTTTGTCACTAAGGGCAACAGGGCGGGTTCATCATCTTTGGGCAAATATGCTGTGGGGCTTTCGGGCTGTTCTGATTTGAATTTTCCCGTTCTCCAACGCTGAAGTTGTCCGCCCCACAATCCCCCAAAATACATATAATAGCTACCATCCTCGTCTTCAAAGACAGCCGGGTCAATTGAAAAACTATTCTTTATAGCCTCAGGCTGCGCTACAAACGGTCCTATTGGAGAATCACTTACGGCCACCCCTATCCTGAATATTCCATCAAAGTCTTTTGCCGGAAAATAGAGGTAATATTTACCGTTTTTATGGGCTGCATCGGGAGCCCACATTTGTTTTTCTGCCCAAGGTACATCATTTACATGCAGTGCAACACCATTATCCTTGGCATCTGAATGTATGGAATCCATGGAAATTACATGATAGTCTTCCATGGCAAAATGGCTTCCCAAATCATCAAATGCTTCACCAGCATCTATATCATGTGAGGGATAAACATATATTTTCCCATCAAAAACATGGGCAGAGGGGTCCGCCGTATAAATATGTTTTACCAAGGGCGAAGAAATGGCTTTTTCGTTCAATTTATCAAAATCAATATGTTCAATGGATTCTTCAGGCATATTTAGCAATTTATATTCTATTCGTTTCTTCTTTCATTCAATTCAGTCTCTATCTGTACTTCCATTTTCTTGTTTATTTCGTAAAAGAACAACAAGCCAATCCCGATTAAAAATGGAATTGCTGGATAGATGCTTACCAACATTCGTGTTCCTTGCACGGCACTTTCAGGTTGAACGATGGCTTCTCCAGCCACCGCGGCTTCCTTAGCAATGTAATGGTACAGTCCCAAAATCCAGGTGACCAATGCACTACCTATGCTCAATCCCCCTTTAAGCCCTACCATCATTGCTGAAAAAATAATGGCAGTAGCCCGTCGATTGTTCTTCCATTCTGAAAAATCGGCTACATCGGCAATCATGGCCCACAATAATGGAATGGTGAGGCCATAGAAAAAGCCATGCAATATTTGTGAAATAAAAATCATTTCCACTGCCGTTTTGGGAAAGAAATAAAAGGCGATTATAAATACCGTTGATAGAAATAGAGCGATTCTGAACACATCCTTTTTCCCATATTTATCGGCAAACTGTTTTGAAAAGGTAATCCCCACAATCATAAAAATAATTCCTCCGGCATTGAACAGACCAAAACCAGCCGAAACTGGATTCTCACCAAAAAAATTGACACCTATATCTGATAGAGAATTTATAATGGGACTTATGAAATCCGATAGCCTTTCTTTGTTGACGTAATTTTCAAAATAATAGACATATGACCCACCTTTCATTGCCAACGTGATAAAAACCAAGGTCGTTACCACCAACATAATGACCCATGGTCTATTTTTGAACAAATCGGTCAAATCTTCTTTGAGGTTGGAATTTTGTTCTGGTTTGGGAACAATCCGTTCTTTGGTGGTCAAAAATGTAATGACCAACATAACTGTGCCAATAATTGCCAGCCAGGTCATCACTATTTCTATTCCAACCGCCTTGTCACCGCCCCCCGCAGATTCGATTATGGGCAGCATGAACACCTGAACAAAGAATTGGGCGAACATTACCGCCACGAAACGATAAGAAGACAAGCTGTTTCTATCTGCCATATCGCCGGTAATCACCCCGCTCAATGCGGAATAGGGTAGATTATTGGCTGCATATAATAAAAGTAGCAAGGTATAGGTCACTGCCGCGTAAATGACCTTCCCCTTGTAGTCAAAATCGGGGGTGCTAAAGGCCAACAATGCAACCACGCCAAGGGGAATGGCGGTATATAATATCCAAGGCCTAAACTTTCCCCATCTGGATTTTGTCCTATCGGCCAATGCACCAATAATAGGATTAAAACCGAATGCAGCTATAAGGCCCACGGTCAACATAATGGCCGAAGCGTGATTGGTTTCAAGGCCATAGATATCTGTGTAGAAATAGGCAAGATAGGTCATTAGGGTTTGAAAGACCAGATTGGCAGAAAGGTCTCCCAGACTATATCCGATTTTTTCCTTTACGGATAATTTTTGGGAATTTGTAGTCATTGAAGTATTGTAGTTGATTGTTTATGTTAATCAGTTTGCTTTAAGTGAAAGTACACTATCATAAGCTTTTTTGGGCAGATATTTCCTATCAAAAAGCAAGGGGTAATTGGAACGCCCTCTTATTGGCCAATTATTTAGCCAGGTGTTTCCATCATTGATGCCCCAAAAAGTAATTCTTTCCATGCTTTCTTTATGTTTTAGGAAGATTTTAAAAATGTCTTTATACCGCTGTGCCAATTGTATTTTTACAGAGTCTGGCAATTCATTGGGATAAGGGTTCATCTTTTCACTATTTTCAAAGTTTTGACTGACTTCGGCGCCCTCAAGATCCCAAGGGTTGGGAAGAACAGTGATATCGAGCTCGGTAATGGATACCTTCACCCCTAAATCACTATAGGTCTTGATACTTTTTTCGATCTCGGTCAAAGAAGGTTGTGTTAACCCCCAGTGCCCCTGCATTCCCACACCATCTATTTTAATGCCTTTTTCTTGTAACCGTTTTACCAAACGAACCACACCTTCTCTTTTATCTGGGTTGCAAAGGTTATAGTCATTATATAACAATTTTGCATCGGGGTCGGCGGTAGCCGCAAGTTCAAAAGCGGTCTCAATATAATCTTCTCCCATTACCTTAAAAAAAACAGATTCCCTTAGAGTACCGTCTTCATTTAAGGCTTCATTGACCACATCCCAAGCATCAACTTCACCTTTATATCTGTTGACAATGGTGTTGATATGGTTTTTGAGGTAAGTGGCCATAAGGGAGCTATCTATAGTTTGGGACATATAGTCCGCCAATTGGCTATGCCAAACCAAGGTATGCCCCAATGTGAACAAATCGTTGTTTTTGCCCAAAGCCACATACCTATCCGATATATCAAAATAAAATGAATCAGGTTGGGGATGAATGTTCATCCATTTCATTTCATTTTCAGGGCTGATGGCGTTAAATTCTTTGATGAGCAACTGCATTCCCAAAGAATCCCTTTCTTCAATAAGTTGTCTGTTTATGGCCACTCCAATTAGAAAATCATTGGAAAAGGCTTTTTTAAGCGTCAATACTTCTTGGGTATCTCTATCCTTTGGGGTGTTGTTTTCACCGCAGGCATGTAGCATTACTAAAATGCCCATAAAACACAAAAACATGCCTTTCTTTCTATTCTTATTCATGGAATGATATTAAAAAAAGTCACTAAGGTTCCATTCATATCCATGAATAAAAACCTTGGCCATCTTACAAGTTCTCAAGCATTAAAGATTGCATAATTTAGGGAAAACCAATACTACAAATGGGGCAGTGTATGAAACATTTGTAGCATAACATAGGCATGGGACAAACCCGTAGGAAAAAGTATCTGTAACAAGTCCATACTTAAGTAGGCATGGAAAAAATTGTCCTTTACCCTGGGATACAAGCACACACAATGCTTTCCTTATTTCAATTCCGTAGGCAATACACCAAACTGTGCCTTAAAACATTTGGTAAAGTAGGATGGAGACGAAAATCCTACTTTGTAGCACACCTCACTTATCGACTCCGTGCCGTTTTCAATAAATCGCTTAGCATGTTCCAAACGTATTTTGCGCAAAAACTCTGTTACCGTAAGACCGGTCATTGCCTTGATTTTACGATACAACTGACTTCGGCTCAGGTGTAACTCTTCTGCCAAGGATTCAACATTGAGATTCTCATCTGCAATATTCTTTGTGATATAATTCAACACCTGGGTCATAAAATTCTTGTCCAAGGAGGAGGTGCTATCCGGAATTTTAAAGTTATCCGAATCACTTAAATATTTATTGAACAAAACCTGTCTACTCTGAATTATCTGCTTGAGCTGCGCTCGAAGAACCTTCATCTCAAATGGTTTTCGTAAGTAAATATCCGCACCAGAATCAATTCCCTTGACCCAATCCTCGGTCATTGCCTTTGCAGTCAACATCAGCACTGGGATATGGCTTGTTTTTAAATCCCGCCTGATCCGTTTACAAAACTCGAACCCATCCATTTCAGACATTATCACATCGGTAAGAATTAAATCTGGAAGTCTTTTTAGGGCAATTTCCAGCCCCTGTACCCCATTGACAGCCTCAAATATGGTGTATTCACCTTTAAGTTCATTCTTGAGGTACGTCCGTAATTCAGCATTGTCCTCTACAATGAGCAGTGTTCTGTTTGAACCAGTGCGGGTATATTCCACTTCAAGATTATCTTCGGGCAATGGTAAAACAGCGAGATTGTTTTCGGAGTCAGGAGGGCACAAAAGTTCATTATCTTTAAAATGATCTTTGCCCAAGGGCAGAAAAATCCTAAACTTAGTCCCAACGCCTTCTTCGCTCTCTACAATGACCTTACCCTTTAATAGATCCACAAAACTCTTGACCATTTCCAAGCCAATACCTGTGCCTCCGTAATACTGGCTGTTCATTTCCTTTACTTGATAGAACCGTTCAAAGATTTTTTCAAGCTCCTCTTTTTTAATGCCAAGCCCTGTATCCTCAATATATATCTCCAAAGTCTGTGCCTTTTCTTGACCATCAATTAATGGAAAAACAATTTCCTGTCCGGATCGAAAAACACCAATGGTAATAAATCCATTATCCGGGGTTATTTTAAACGCATTGGAGAGAATGTTAAAAATAACTTTTTCCAAAAGTAAGGGATCACTCCATAAAGCTATCTGGTCATCATCTGATTCTACCAAGAGAATAATGTTGCGTAATGCGGCTTCTTCTTGAAAATGCTCTGCAATCTCGGTAACAAATGATATGGCTTCCAGCTCAGAGGCCTTAGTGGAAAACTTATTGATCTCCAGCTTTCTAAAATCCATCAATTCGTCAATAAGACGTTTTAGCCTTGAGGTATTTTTGTGTATGGTCCGAAGTTTTTCATGGGTTATTCTAGACAGTTTATGCCTTGAATTGGAGAGTACATCTTCCAGCGGGTTTAAAATAAGTGTCAATGGAGTTCTAAACTCATGTGAAATGTTGGTGAAGAACTGTATCTTTTTATCATTCAGGGCCTCTTCCTGAGTTCTTCTTTCCCTTTCGGCCTCTACTGCTCTTTTTTCACGAATTCGTTGCGAAATGAACTTAGCTGAGAAATAGGAAATAAGAAGTATGAAGACTATGTAAGACACCAAAGCCAAATTGGTGGCCCACCAAGGGCTAAGAATGGTTATTCTCAAGGTTTTTGGTATTTCGTTCCATACTTCATCATTGTTCGCGGCCTTTACTTTAAACGTGTAGTCGCCAGGTGAGAGGTTGGTATAGGTAGCGCTTCGGGTTTGACCAACATAGTTCCATGTATCGTCAAAACCTTCTAAAATATAAGCGTACTGGTTTTTTTTGGGTCTGGTAAAATTTATAGCGGCATATTCTATGGTAAATACGGATTGTTTGTGTTTTAATGTGAGTTCATCGGTCTGGGCAATTACCTTATCCAACGGAGATTCTTCATCATTCGGCCCCACTCTTTTATTGAAAAGTCTCAGGTCTGTGAAGTATACCTCCGGTTTATTGGTATTGGTCTTTACATGATCTGGATCGATATAATTGATTCCTCCGTAGTTTCCAAAATAAAGTAATCCATCACGATCCTTAAACGCCGAATTAAAGTAAAAGTCATTTGCCAACAACCCATCATTGATATCGAAATTTTTAAACACTTGATTTTCAATATCCAAATGAGACAACCCATTGTTCCCTCCTATCCAAAGGTCTCCATTATCGTCTTCCAAGATTGAGGCAATGGTTTCTTGTTTTAAACCATCATTTTGCCCATACCACGAAAAACTGTCACTAAGGGGATCGTACTTACAAAGACCAGCGCCATCCGTACCGATCCAAATATTGCCCCGGCCATCTTCGTGCAAAGACACAACGGCATCAACAACAAGGGGGTTTCCCAAACTTTTATACATGGGAACCCTAAGTGGAATTGCTTTCTGTTTCTCTATGGGTGTCCCATTACCCTCAAGCTTATAGAGGCCTGCTGTGGTCCCCATCCAAATATTTTTGTTCTTATCAACAAGTACTATGCGCATATCACCTTCCCCAGGAGTTGGGTCATCAAATATCTGTTCATTGTGGTGAACAAACCTTTTTTGTTTTGGATGATACGAGTGCAACCCTCCCACATAGGAGCCTATCCATATGGTTCCTTGTGCATCTTCCTCAAAACTCATGATGCGATCAGACTTTAGTCCCCCACCTGAGTTTGAAGCTGTATAATTGATAAAGGTTTTGGAACCGTTGGGCAAATAATAAATCCCTGAATTCCAAGTACCCACCCATACATTATTGCCGCTATCAACAAAAAGAGCCATAACGTCCTCTGCACTTAAATAGGCACCGAAGGAATTTTTTGGATTGATCAGGTGCACTATATTTCGGGTTTTGGGATTATACACATCAACACCGCCCCCATCCAACCCAATCCACATTTTTCCGCTTCTATCACCTGCTATAGCACTCACTGATGGGGATTGCAAAGAATTGTTCACATTGGCGAGGCTACGTATGTCCTTAAACTTGTCATAAAGTTTGTCATAGACACCTACCCCATTGTTGTAGTAACCAATCCAAATACGACCCTGTCTATCTACAAATATGGACCATATTGAGTTGGCCTTTATACTGTTTACATCAAATTTATTGTATCGATAGTGTTTCACCATATCCCCGCTCTTGTTCAATGCAAAAAGACCATCGTTCTCTGTACCGCATAATATGTTACCATCTGGTGCTTGTGCAATGGAGAGGATGCGTTCACTACTTATCCTGTAGTTATGTGTTTTGAAAGCGTTAAAGGGGTTTATTTCAACTTTTATCAAGCCATTCTCAACAGTTCCAATCCATACAGACCCTTCATCGTCTTTGATCATTGATTCTATATCATATGGAACATTGCTATCATCTTTTAAACCATCAAGACCCAATGAAACTTGAACCACTTTGTCCACTTCGTAGGAAAAAAGGCCTTTATTGGTGCCTATGAGTAATTCTTTTTCCCTGTTCTTGATTATACTGTTTATCTCTAACGAGGATATATCGGTCTCTCCCATGGAAACATTTTGACCGACCAAGGTTTCTGGGTCTACTGAAAAAAGCCCACTATAGTGGGATCCCACAATAAGTTTACCCGTTGTGCACTCTTGAATGGCCCTGATGGGAACATTTTCCAAGGCTACTGAATCCCTATAGAGTGTAACTTGTTTAAAAGTATCATTATCACGGTCATAAACGTTTAGACCTGCCTCGGTACCAATCCACAATCGATTGTGTTCATCGACAAATGTTTTATAAATCAAGGAGCTGTTCAGTGAGGAGGAATCTTTAAAATCCTGTTTGTAAGAAACAAAATCAAACCCATTGTATTTTTGAAGACCAACTCCATTGGTGCCCATCCAAATGAGACCCAGGCTATCTTGCACAATCGTAGAAACCGCACGCTGCGAATTTCTCTGGTCAATATTCACAAAATTGTACTCACTGTCTGAAATCTGTGCATTTAAGCCCACACATTTCAAGAATACAAACCCAAGGGCAATATTTAGCAGTTTAGTTGTTTTCACGAGGTTGACGAAAAATAAATTTTACAATTTAGTTTCAATAGGTTGAAAATTTTTAGCTAAAATTCTCAAAAAACGGTGTCGAACATTTCCTTTTTTGATATTGGCGCTTCCAGAGCATCACAATTTAAACTCTCAAAATGTAACTTTTACCTGTATCCATTGCAGTAATATTTGCAATTTTTCATACAAATTAAATCTAATTTTGAATACCGAAAGGGCAACAAAATTCGGATACATCAACACATCTAAAATTCCCAATTATGAATAGGTTGATGTATTCATTTAATTAACCGCGCTCATTATGTAATACCAGTCGGGTAACATAAAAGAAAGGATACCAGCCTTGAAGAATAGAGTTTCATGTTAGTTTTTTTAGTTTATTAATTTTAGTTATTCAATTTACTCATTATTCTGAAATAGTCGAAATCTGCATATCCACCTGTTTCTTTTGTGGCATAATTAAAGAGCCCAAAACGATACCCCATAAAATGGGGCAAAGTGTATGACATTTTCAGTTGAGTTCCTATCTTAATCCATTTCTCTCCGTCTAAACTGTAATAGAAATTGGCTACATCTTCCTGATTGGTAAAATTGCAATTGGCTTTTAAGTAGACCACGTTTTGTTGTAGCGGTACACTTTCCATTTCTTCAAGCTGACCATTATTTACGCTTACCATGACCAGTTTCTTCTCCTCATTTTCAAATTTTACCCCAAGTTGCCCATAGTTTTTCTGAAGTAATGCCAAACCGGCAAAATCACCATTTTTCAAATTTGAAACATCCATAGAAATGGTTCCAGAACATACCGGACCAATAGTTCTTTGGGTAAGTGTATTCCTGGCCTGAACTAAAGTCTCATCCACACGTCCTGTCCGTAATCTCAGGTATCCTTTTCTATCATTAATTGACCACAAACTGTCCACTGGATTGTGATTCCATTGCCAAGCCAATGGCAATTTGAGGTCATCGGCTTTTCTGTCAAATTCATCACTGGTCACAATATTTGGAATCAAACCCCTACTTGCAGGTAGCTCCAAAGTATCGGGCACCTTGCCCCCAACACCCAAAACAGGCCATCCATCCTCCCATGTAACTGGTGCTAAATAAGGTATTCTACCCACAGAACCATAATCCCTAAAAAGATAGGTGAACCATCTACCATCAGGAGTGTCAATCAATCCACCTTGCGCAATGCCCCTATCTTGCAATGCAACCTTGCCCTCATATGGGCCATTGATGGAGTCTGCACGATGTATCAACACGGTCCGCATGCCATTTCGGGGCCATGTAATGTTAAAAAGGTAATATTTTCCATTCACCTTGAACAACTGGGAACCTTCTGCGCCCAACATAATATCATCACCTGCTGGGGCACTGGCATTTTCAATAAGCACTCTTTCCGTACCTTCCTTTACACCGGACAAATCATCTTTCAATTCAGCTATCATAAGCTTTCCGTTGCCCCAAATCATGTATACTTTTCCATCATCATCAAAATAAACGGTGAGGTCGTGATATGAAGGTTCAAAGGATTTCACCTCCCAGGGACCTTTTTCAATATTTGTTGTGGAATAGACATAGGTTTTTCCAGTGGTTGCTGCGAAAGTGAACACATAAAAAATGCCATTATGATACCGAATACAACTGGCCCAAGACCCTCTTCCATAAGCGTTTTCACCATTCTTCAGATTAAGGGCATCAACATTGCCAAGGGTATCATAGGCGTAGTTGACCAATTCCCAATTGACCAAATCTTTTGATTTCATTATGGGGACTCCTGGACTCATGTGCATGGTTGTACTGCTCATGTAGTAGGTATCTTCCACTCGCACCATTGACATATCTGGAACATCGGCAAAAATGATGGGGTTTTGCGCTTTCTTGTTTTGGGCACTTCCCAAGTAAAAGATGAAAAACATAAAGAAAAGTGCCCTAAGTTCTTTTCCTGGAATTACAGGACATACTGAATTTATGGCCTTCTTAAAATAAGGTTCAATGGTGGTACTTTTTAACATCTGGTAAAAATGTATCTTTTGAACATCCAATATAAGTGTTTATTTAACACATCAATGTTCAATACGCAACAAATTACCTGAATCTAGATTTTGGTCCGTTTTTATTCCCTTTCTTTTCTCAAAACAACAAGAGGAGAGCTACTCACAACACTCAGACTATTCCCAACTCCCAACATAAATACTAACAGAATTATTAGTGGCATAATCACAAGGAACGGTACCAGAGAAGGGGCAAATGTCATGTCAAATAGCATCCATGCCAATAAAAAGTTAGCTAAAAGGGCCAGTACCACACCCATAAAAGCACCTAGGAATCCTAAAATGGCATATTCAATAGATATTATGCTTAAAATCTGTGACCCTTTGGCCCCCAAGGTTCTCAGCAAAGCTCCCTGTTTTACACGTTGGTGCTTACTACTGTAAATGGCTCCCATAAGTACCGCCACCCCAACAAAAATGCTAAAGAAGGCCATGAAGTTTATCACCCAACTGATTTTACCCAAAATATCCTCCAAAAGCGTCAACATACGCTTCAGATCCAAAATAGAAACGTTGGGGAATGCTTTTACCAATTTTTGTTGCAGCTGTGCTGAACTTTCATCGTCCTTGGTCCTAGTGGTCATAACTTTAAACTGAGGGGCTCTTTCAAGTATTTCTGACGGAAAGACTATTGAAAAGTTAGGCTGCAATCTACTCCAATCCACAGTTCTTATACTTACTATACTTGTCTTCATTATCCTCCCCTGTACATTGAAGGTTACCTGCTCTCCCAATGATACTTGTGACATCCTTGCAAAATCTTCACTTACAGAAATGGGAATACCTGTGTACTGTCGTAAAGGTGGCCATTCACCCTCTATGTTTTGCTCAGAATTGATGAGACTATCCCGATAGGTGACCCTGAATTCATGGTTTAATATCCAACGGCTTACTTGGGATGTAGTGTCCCTCCGGATTTCCTCCACATGCCTTCCTTTCAAGGTTTCTACCCTCATGGTAACAATGGGAATCAAATCTATTACGGGCAATCCTGAAGCCGTAATGGTATTGGCTACTTCATCAGTCTGCCCATTTTGAATATCCATTAAAATCATATTGGCACTATTGCCATTATCTTCAATGGAGGCTTTTTGTAAAAGCATATCCTTGGTAAAATATAGTGTACTGATCAAAAAGGTTCCAATTCCTATGGACAAGACCAAAATAAGGGTCTGGTTTTGCGGTCTGAACAAATTCCGTAATCCTTGTCTGGCCGTAAAGCTCCAGGAGTATGGAAAAAATCGTTTCAACAATGCCATAAAAAATTTGGCTACTCCGGTAAGAATTAGAAATACAGCACTCAAACCAATCACAAAAAATAGTGATCTCTCAAAATCTCCCAAAAGCCAAAATGAAAACCCAAGCACAAAAAGGACTATGCCCGTACCCACAGCTATGGTTGCCCTAGAGGAGCGGGTCCCGCCCTCATCCACAACGCGCAAAGCTTGTAAGGGCGAAACATACAACGTCTTGATCAAAGGGTATAGAGCAAACAAAACTGACATAGTGATACCTAAAGCAAGTCCTAAAAGGATATCTTGAAAGGAAAGGGATATACTAACATCAATGGGCAGTAAATTTCCCAATAGTACTGGAAACAACCGTTGAACAAAAAAACCAGAAAAAGTACCCAACAGGCCACCAATCACACCCATACAGGCTATCTGAACGAAAAATATAAGGTAGCTCTGATATTTTGTTGCCCCCAAACATTTCAGCACCGCAATGGACTTTAGTTTCATCCGGATATAGATACTCATTCCGCTAGCAATACCCACACACCCCAGAAGAAGTGCTATAAACCCCACCAAGTTCAAGAACTTACCGAAGTTCTCGTATCGCCTACCCATTCGTCTTGCCTCCGAAACATGGGTATCAATATCAGCATCTTCATTGTCCAGCACTGGATCAAGCTTATCTTCCAGTACCTCCATATTCTGGCCTTCTTGGGCGGTAAAATAATATTTGTAGTCAATACGGCTTCCCGTTTGTACGAGGCCCGTACCATCAATATAACTGAAAGGAATGAGTACAGGTGGAGCAATGGCTCCAAAAACCGAATTACTGCCAGGTACCGTTTTCAAACCTCCTGCAATGGGAAGTGTAACCGCACCCAACTTTATGCTATCGCCTACTTTTAGATCAAATTGGAGCATGGTAGTGGCATCAACCAATGCTCCACCCTTTTGAAAATCTTTTATTGCCGTGGAGGGGTCGGTCTCCAACCCCCCATAAAAAGGGAAATCACCCTCAACACCACGTACCTCCATAAGTTTTGTTCCCTCATTGCCTGGAAATGCTCCCATGGAAAGAAAATTGATTTCCCTTGCATCAGCACCTCCCAAAGAGTCCATGATGCCCATTACCCGATCATTGACCGGTTTGTCGCTTTCAATCACAAAATCGGCGCCCAAAAGTTCTTTGGATTGCAATGCAATGTTTTCTTTGAGCAGTCCACTGAAGGAGTGAACGCTTACCACGGCTGCAACGCCAAGAGCAATGGAGAAAATGAACAACACTAATTTGCCATAGCTCGCTTTCCCATCACGCCATGCCATTTTGAACAACCACAATACTCCTGTTCCTTTTTTCTGCCCTCTGCTCATTAACTATAGCTTTCCTCAATTTTACCGGACCTCAACCGGATACTTTTATCTGTTTTTTGGGCCAATTCCAAATCATGGGTCACAATGACCAGGGCCGTACCCTGTTCTTTGTTGAGCTCAAAAAGTAGTTTTTCAATCTTTGCCCCGGTTTCATCATCCAAATTTCCTGTAGGCTCATCGGCAAATAATACAGCCGGTTTATTAGCAAAGGCTCGGGCCAACGCTACACGTTGTTGTTCTCCCCCCGATAACTGTGAAGGATAATGTCCAGCCCTGTCCCCCAATCCAACTTTTGCCAATAGTTCTTTTCCTTGTTCGGTTGCTTTTTTAATTCCCCGGAGCTCTAAAGGAACAATTACATTTTCCAATGCGGTAAGGGTTGGCAATAATTGAAAATCCTGAAAAACAAATCCAACCTTCTCATTTCTTAACCTAGCTCTTCCATCCTCATCAAGACCTGCCAAATCCTGACCACATAGCCAAATATCGCCTTCATTGGTACTATCCAGCCCGGCACATAATCCCAGCAATGTTGTCTTTCCACTTCCCGATGGCCCAACAATGGCAAAAGTTTCACCACTGTCCACTTCAAAAGAAACATCGTTTAATACGGTGAGGTCATGTTCTCCACTCCTATAGGTTTTATGAAGGTGTTGAACTTTTAATATCTTTGACATAAATGCTTTTGGTTAAAACTCTCAAAATACTAAAATTGACCTTCACCAAAAAAAATCCCAACCTTTCCAAGCAGTTAATGTTTTGTTATTTTTTAACATTCCTACTATTAGGGTGCGGTGGCAAAAGCTCAGAAAAAAAAGAAACGGAAGAATCGAGAACAGAGGAAGAAACCATAACAATCGCCAGTGATTCCGAAAAGAAGATTCTTTTTTTTGGCGATAGCCTCACGGCGGGGTATGGTCTTGAACTGGGAGAGGCCTATCCATCTATCATTCAACAAAAGATAGATTCATTGGGATTGGATTACCAGGTCATCAATGCTGGTCTAAGCGGTGAGACTACGGCCAGTGGGAAAAATAGATTGGAATGGGTGTTGGAAGAAGGCATCTCCATTGTGATCATTGAATTGGGCGCGAATGATGGACTTAGGGGTGTTCCACTCAAAGAAACCGAATCCAACTTACAGTCCATGGTGGATATGGTTCAGGAAAAGTTGCCCAATGCCGAAATTGTATTGGCCGGAATGAAGATTCCACCCAATATGGGACCAGAATACACCGCCACCTTTGAGGGTCTTTTTCCCGAACTGGCAGAAAAGGAAAACGTGTACCTTATTCCATTTCTTCTTGAAAATGTGGCGGGTATACCTGACCTCAACCAAAGTGATGGGATACATCCAACCGTTGAAGGGCAAAAAATAGTTGCCCAGAATGTTTGGGATGTATTGGGTCCGATTCTTTAATGGGTTATCAAAAATAGCAATCTCGATTCGTGCAATACTTCTTTGAAGTAGTTCAAATTATTGTACCCTAAACCATGGCAATTTCAACTTTCTGGAATTCGGATTTTTCCGCTCCGCAAACCAAACAGGTGTACTCTTCCGGTAAATCATCAAACTTGGTGTTTGCATCAATATTGGACTGGGGCTCCCCAATTGCCTCGTCATACACCGTTAAACAGTTTTGGCATTGGTAAACAATATGCATGGTCTGCTCCTTTTTTGCTGTTTTTTTCTCTTTTGTTGATCCTTCGTGCCCGAGTTGCAAAAAATACTGCTTGCTCAATTCAATAAGAAGATTGGGCAGTTCCTTTTGATCCACATCTTGGGCATAGATCAAATACTGTCTGGTATTGGGGTCGAAATTCTTAAAATGGCACACATTGTAGGTCGGCTTGGCGTTAAACTTTTCCACCAATTGGGACAAAGGGTTCCTTTCAATTACAATAGAGGAAAAATGGGATTGTTTTCCCACATCTTTGCTGATGCCAAAAGTAAGGCCGTAGGTGCTTATATCGTTTTGGTCAAAGCTGTTCACCAAATATTTTTTAAGCTCCAATGCCTCTTGGTCATCAACAGGTAGATGCCAGTTCATTTCCAATTGTGAATGCCTTACATTGATTCCCCTTTGTCCTAAAAAACGCTCCAATTCTGGGCGACTCTCCTTGGGAATCCCTTTTATGATGAATGATTTCCATGGGGTGATGCATATTTTTCCAATACTGTTGTCCAAACAAAACCCACAAAATTCCTTCAAAAATTTCAGGTCATACCGATTGTTTCTCCAATACAGCCCCAACCAAAATTGATCAAGCCCCATACGGTTCATACCCTCATAATAAGGAAAGGTCAAAAAAGGAATGTGAAGCTCCTTATTGATGGCCTTATTGTTATGGGTCTGCATCCGCTGGTTCAACACCGTGAACAGCTGATCTACATTATCCATGGTATGGTACACTTCTTCAATAGCCCTGCATAGAGAGACTATATCCCAACTATAGATCAAAACAGGATAGTAGGCACTTTTCTTCCAATGGGGCAATTGTATGTTCAGGTACCAATAATCTTCCTGTTCCGAGGCCACAAAGTTGAGGTTGCCACTAAAAATGGGCACCAGTCGCTGCTTGGGATCGGTAATGTTTATTTTTAGTTTGGGCAGAAAATCAAACTGTTCCAATAAATACAGATAGGTTGATCCCTTTAACCAATAGGTCGTATCAAAAATATCTACCGAAACATAGGAACATACAATATTTTGATACGATCGATTGGCTATGATATCCGTATTGTACTTAGATATTTTTTCCAGATGGTCCTTTTTTACATCGTTCAAGGGAAAAAGTAGGTCTTGGCGCGACCCAAAATAAACCTCGGACAACCCAGCGGCTTCCAGCATAGCTATACTGTCCTTGAGTTCTCCAGGGGAGGTAATGCCTCCTTTAATCAATATTCTGTGCAAATCGTCATTCATAAGCTACACTGGAACAGTTTTTAATTGTCGATTTAAGATAGCCTTGACCTCGGGCTTACAACTTCCACATCCCAATCCAGCTCCGGTTTGGGAACATAATTGGGCAAAATCCGTACAGCCTCCGGCTATGGCATCTTTAATATTCCCATCTCCTACTTGGCTACAGGAACAGATCAGACTTCCTTTAAGAGGTTCTGAATTGGACGCGCCCCGCAACAGTTCATCCCGCTTTTCCGAAAGTTCGATTTCCTCTTCAATGAGTCGTTTAAATTCTGCAAACTCATTTTTGTCTCCCATTAAAATGGCGCCTTTTAAGGTATCATCTTTTACAATACATTTCTTGTAGAACCTTTTGCTGACATCCATCAAGAGAATCTCCTCATACGTAGGATCGTTCTTTGGCGCATTTACCATTCCAATACTACAAAGGTCGAGGTTTTCAAACTTTAGAATATTCATCAGTACAGAACCCCTGTAAATACTTCCCAAGTCGCCAAGGATATAATTTGCAGCTATATCGGCCTGTTGCTCTGCTGCTGATGTTATCCCGTACAACGCATTTTCAAATTCAGCGATTTCACCCAAGGCAAAAATGGAGGAATCACTGGTTTTTAAATAGGGGTCTACCAAAACGCCCCTTCGTGTTTCCAGACCGGCTTTTCTGGCCAAATCAATATTGGGGCGTGTTCCAATGGCATAGACCACGGCATTACTCCGCAAAGTTCGCCCAGTTTTAAGGTTGACCATAAGTGTATATTGGGATTCTTTTTCTTCAAAGATGGTGCTCACCTCGTTATCAAAAAATAATTGAATCCCCCTTTCGGAAACATCTTCGGCCAATAACCTACTGGAGATGGGGTCCAATTGCCGCTCCATCAATCTTGGGGCTCTTTGAATGATGCTAATATTTATATTTACCTTCTTTAATGCGGCTGCCAACTCCAGACCCAATAGTCCACCTCCCACAATAACCACGTGTTGTTCAACGGCTGGGAGTCCAGTTTCTGCCAAATAATTTTTGAGTCGGTCCGCATCACCGCGTTCCCGCATGGTAAATCTGCCTGGAAGATCTATCCGAACATCACCGGGCACAAATGCACTGCTTCCCGTGGCCATGACCAATAAATCATAAGAATGTACTTGTCCCTGATCATCGGTAACCGTCTTTTCCTGAGAATTAATTTTTTGGATGCCATTTTGGGGATATAGATCAACCCTTAGCTTTTCCAATTCCCCTTGCTTTAGTTTTTGAAGCGATTCCCATGGCAATTCTTCATTCACATATTCCGGCAATAAAACGCGATTGTAGAATGGATGCTCTTCCTTTGAAAACACATGGAGTTCGTCTACCCTGTTCTTTTCGCGATAGGTTTGGATAAAACGGTATGCTGCGGCCCCTGCTCCAACGATAATTATTTTTTGCTTCGGTTTCTTGTATTTTTCCACTTGAACCGCGCAATACTTAAAATCAGGTTCTTTTGAAATGGGATCTACAATATCATTGGTAAGGTTATTGGCCCTACTAAAATCGTCATTTAAAATTTTCCCCCAGTGCATGGGCAAAAAAACCACCCGCTCCCGAATGTCATAATTTATCTTGACCTTTACCCTAACACTGCCCCGCCTGCTCTTCACCAAAGCGATGTCTCCTTCTTTGAGATTTCGCAAATAGGCATCCACTTTGTTCATCTCAAGATAAGGCGATGGAATATGGGTCAAAAGGCGTTTTACTTTCCCGGTTTTTGTGCGGGTATGCCATTGATCACGAACCCTTCCCGTATTCAATACCAGAGGAAAATCTGGGGTAGGTTCTTCTGATTTATTGTACAAATTTCTTGGGGCATTAAAATGTGCCTTCCCATTGGCGGTAAAATAGTCGTGATCTTCAAAGAGGCGAGGTGTACCCTTGTGATCAGGGGATGGCACGGGCCATTGGAAACTTCCCTCCCTTTTAAGTCGATTATGGGACAATCCTGAAATATCAATATTGGTCCCCTTTGTCATCAAGCAATATTCATCATAGACCTCAGCAGTATTCTTATAATCAAATCCACCATACCCCATTTCTTGGGCAAAACGCCATAGGATTTCCACATCCGGCAAGGCCTCCCCGGGAGCATCAATTACTTTGGGCAAATAACTGATTCGTCGTTCAGAGTTGGTCATGGTGCCCTCTTTTTCCAACCATCCCGCTGCTGGCAATAGTAAATCAGCATATTTTGTGGTTTCTGAATTATGGGAAATATCCTGAACGATAACAAAACTGGCTTTTTGGAGCGCCCGTTCAATTTTCTTGGCATTGGGCATACTCACAATGGGATTGGTACAAATAATCCAAATGGCCTTCATTTTACCAGATTCCAACGCATCGAACATTTCGGTTGCCGTATAACCGGGGTCTCCATGTATTTCCTTTCCACCCCAGAATTCCTGTACTTCTTTCCTGTGTGCCGGATTTCCCAAATCCCTATGTGCAGCCAATAGACTGGCCATACCTCCAACCTCGCGTCCACCCATGGCATTGGGTTGACCCGTCAACGAAAAAGGACCGGACCCAGGTTTTCCAATATGTCCGGTTAAAAGTGAAAGATTCAATAGGGAAACATTCTTGTCCACTCCAATAACGCTTTGGTTCAATCCCATGGTCCACATGCTGATGAACCCTTTTGCATCGGCTATCATTTTGGCCGCCTTGCGGATTTCATCGGCTGCTATGCCACACTTTTCCGCTGCTTGCCGGATGCTGAGTTCAAAGGCTACCTGCTTACAAGCTTCAAAATTGGAGGTGTGTTTTTGTATGAATGATTTATCAATTTTCTTCTTTTCAATGAGCCATCTTGCCATGGCATTGAACAGAATGACATCAGTTCCCGGTAATATTTGTAAGTGAAGATCCGCCAAGGCACAGGTCTGTGTCTTACGTGGGTCTACCACAATGATTTTGACCTTGGGATTCTGTTCCTTATGCTTTTCAATCCTACGAAATAAAATGGGGTGGCACCAAGCAGGATTGGCCCCGGCAATCAAAAAACAGTCGGCCAACTCAATATCTGCATATGAAATGGGAACAGCATCGTTGCCCACAGTTTTTTTATACCCAACTACGGCAGAACTCATGCAGAGCCTGGAGTTAGTATCGATATTATTGGTTCCTAAAAATCCTTTGGTGAGTTTGTTTGCCAAGTAATATTCTTCCGTAAGGCATTGCCCGGAAACATAGAGGCCAACACTATCTGGACCATCACGATCTATGATACTTTTGAAGACCGCGGCGGCCCTTTTTAGGGCAGTATCCCAAGTAACCCGCTGCATGGGGTGATTTCGGCTCCACCGCATTTCTGGGTATAAAATCCGGTCTGTTGTGTCTTGGGCAACATAGTTCAGGGTCTTCCCTTTTGAGCATAACATACCCTTGTTCACAGGATAGTCCTCATTGCCTTTTACGGTCAATACACCCTTGGCATCTTTGGTTACCTCGATGCCACATCCCACTCCACAATAGGAACAAATCGTATTGTATGTATCTTTTTTCTGCATTGAAAATTGTACCGTATTTTTTCAATGTGAAATTAGAGAATTACGTATAAATACGTAGTACGAATATGGTAAAAGTGATGCTTAAAATCGAAGTATTGGCAATAATTACCTAGAAAAGTTGACAAATTTAAACCTACACCAGCTTGTATTTGTTCGCTTTTTTGGAGAGATCGATAAGATTTTTCACTTTCATTTTCTTCATTAGATTGAAGCGATGGGTCTCAATGGTGCGTTTGCTGTTCTGTAATTTTTCAGAAATCTCCTTATTGGTATAGCCCGCCAACACCAGTTCCAGCACTTGAAGTTCTTTGTTGGTCAGATCAAAGGGATTGTTTTTGTCTTCTTTAGAAGAAGACTTACCATTGATGCTTTTTTCTGGATTGAACAAGTTGTTCACCAGAACATTGGATATATCCCCACTAAAATATTTTCCACCTTCCTGTACCATGTGTATGGCCTTGACAAATTCAGTCTTGCCCGTATCTTTTAACAGATAACCGCTGGCCCCAGCCTGTACAGATTTTAGAATGTATTCTTCTGAATCGTGCATGGAAAGGATGATGCACTTGGTCTTTCTGTTGCCCACAGAGTTTAAACGCTCCACGGTTTCAATACCGCCCAATTCGGGCATACGGATATCAATAATTAAGATATCAGGGGATTTATCATCCACCATCTTCAGGGCCTCCAAACCGTTGGAAACCTCGCCGATGACATCCAAGTCCGGTTCTTCTTCAAGTAATGCACGTATGCCATCCCGAACCAAAGAATGGTCATCGGCCAATACAATGCTAATGGTGTGTTGAAGTCCAGATTCTTGCATTACACAAAAATAATCGAATTATTGAAATACCCTAAGAACAAATGAAGGGCCGCTCCAATATAAAAAGGAACAGCCCCATCAAAGCAAAGCTAATCACTTAAACTATTCCGCCTTGGCTGTGGTAAAAAGTTTTGGTTTAATAATCAACATGGCCCACGCCCAGTTTTGGGAGCTGGCCGCATCGGCCTCAGCCACACCCTTAAGCTCATACATACCGTCTGCAGGAAATAGGTGCGAGTATCCAATCTTTAGGGCATATCCCTTGAACTTTTGGGTAAATACCAAATCAACCTCGGTACCCAAGGCATTTTCTCCACTTGGAAGATCTTGTTCGCCCTTAAAGTTCCAGACCTTGGCCAATAGGCCAGATTTTTCACCTAATTTGAAATTCGCACTGGCATGAATATCGAATAGCCCAACAGAGTTGGCATGGTTGCCCACATAGAAATAATCCATAAGGCCATTGAACTTGTGGTTGGTACCATATAGTGGAAAGAAGGCACCGGTTTCCCCAGCAGTTTGTCCATCATTTCCACTGATAATCTCGACTCCTGCACCAAGACCAACTGTGCTTGATGCCTTATAGCTGAGGTCGAGTCCCAACAAATAAGCTCCTTTAACATCTAAACCACCTTGTCTTTCCCCAGTTTGAAGAAATGCATTGGCTGCAAACCCAAAACTTCCTTTTTTATAGGTTAAATGTGTACCTAAGGTCTGCAAGCTGCTCAACCCATCGGCATTGTCATTTTCATCAAAGTTCTGAAAGCCATTGTTGAGCAATATCAGACTAGCTGCAAAGCTCTCCCATTTTTGTTTCAGGTAGAGCATCTGCATGGTCTTGTAGCTGAAAAAGCCCGTTGTACTATAGGCATTCCCAACGGACTGGAAACCGCTAGGGTTGTCATAATCCTGATTAAAGGCAAAAGCAAAATCAAATAAGAAATTACCTTTGGAATATTTGAGCAAGGCTGCATCATGGTTACGGGCCTGTTGTGTCCAATCCACGCCACCCAAAATACGCTGGTCGTCATAAGAGAGTATTTGTCTACCCAATTTTGTAGACCATCCAGAGCCTAAGTCGAGTTGGGCCCATGCTTCAAACACGGCAAAGGTGTCGTTTTCATCATCGGGACGCAGCTGGCGGTTTTCACCCCAAACCATTACATCCTGAAGGCTTAGATAAAACTTATACTTTTCGGCTTGGTATCCCGCATTTAATCGCGCCCGGGTAGAAGTGGCAAAGCCTGGGTCTGCGGCGTCAGGGATTAAACTGCCAAAACCGTTTCTGTATTCGGTTCTTGGCCTGAACTCACCATCCAATGTAAATTGTGAAAAAGTGAATTGGGCTGTTAAAATAGCCAAGGCGAGTAATACATATTGTTTTTTCATGATTCTTTTGAGTTTATTGGTTTAAATTTTTATTAGGTCTTCATCAATGTTCCAAAAAGTCGATAAGGTGTTTGCGATACTTGTAATAATCGTTATGTTCCAACACTGCCTTTCTGGTTCTGGGACGTTCAAAATCTATGTTTAAAACATCGCCAATTTTGGCCCGTGGGCCACTGGTCATCATAACCACACGGTCTGCCAAGAAAATGGCTTCATCCACATCATGGGTAATCATGACCGCAGTAATTTTTTCTTTGTTCCAGATTTCTATAAGAATATCCTGAAGTTCGCCCCGTGTTAGCGAATCCAACATTCCGAAGGGTTCATCCAAGAGCAGCACCTTGGGTTTAATGGCAAAGGCCCTTGCTATACCTACACGTTGTTGCATACCTTGTGACAATTCACTGGCCTTTTTATGGAATGCTCCATCAAGGCCCACTTTGTGTAGGTAATATTTAGCAATGTCCTTTTGTTGTGATCTACTGGCATTTGGAAACACACGGTTTACCCCCAGCAATACATTTTGCAAAGCTGTCATCCAGGGCATTAAGCTCGGGGCCTGAAAAATGACCCCGCGATCTGGTCCGGGCCCTTTTATGGTACTGCCCAAAACAGCAATATCTCCTCCTGAAATAGGGTTAAGACCCGCAATCATGGAGAGCATTGTGGTCTTGCCACAACCTGAATGCCCAATGATGGTCACAAATTCTTCCTTTAGGATCTGTAGGTTCAGATGTTCAAGGACCACATAATCGCCCTTTGGAGTGGGGTAGACCTTTTTAAGGTCCCTCAAATCCAGCATAATCCTGTCCGATGGATAAGAAATACCATTTTCATGGGGTATGTTAACGGTCTTGTTTTCTATCTGCATTTCCATAATGCCTGTTTTTAAAATTATACTATGCTACAAAGCTCTTTGGACTCAAATCAGGAAGCTCGTAGGTTTCCTGTGATACTGCCTTGCGCTCTTCACCAATCCCCATCAAATACTCAATAATGGCATTTCTGGTTTTTTTGTACTCCGGATCATCGTTCAATGCTGTTTTGTCTCTTGGACGTTCAATATCAATTTTGAACTCAGGACCCAATGTGGCCTTAGGGCCTGGTCGTAATGGTATGATCCTGTCAGCCATATAGATGCCTTCATCCACATCATTGGTGATGAGCAGTGCAGTGCGTTGGTCTTTGCTCCAGATTTTTAGGATTTCATCTTGAAGGTTCCCCCGTGTAAGCGCATCAAGGGCTCCTAAGGGTTCATCCATAATGATCATCTCCGGATTCATGGCCAATGCCCTTGCCACGGCAACACGCTGGCGCATTCCCCCGGACAGTTCCTTGGGCCTTTTGTTGCTGGCCGGCGTAAGGTTGACCATCTCTATATATTCTGCCACACGTTTCTTGATGGCCTTTTTGTTTTCCTTAGGAAAGGCTTCCTTTACTGCCATGGCCACATTTTGCCATACACTCAACCAGGGGAGCAGGGAATAGTTCTGAAAAATGACCCCTCTTTCATGGCTGGTATCCACTACGGGGCTTCCCTTAAAAAGTACTTCACCGCTGGTGGGTTGCAACAATCCATTGATAAGGTTTACCAAGGTTGTTTTGCCACTTCCGGTGAAACCGACAATGGCCACAAATTCACCTTCTTCAATTTTGAGGTTGATATCGGTCAGCACTTCGGTACTATTGATGCCTTCTCCGTAGGTCTTGCAAACATTGTTCAATTCTAAATATGCCATAATCTTACTGTTAAGCGGTTGCATTTTTATTGAACGATACCATATTCTGGATCACCAACATGATTCTGTCCAGCAAGAATCCTATAATCCCTATAATGAACATGGCCACAATGATCTTTGAATTTGAATCATTGGCTCCATTTTGGAACTCTTCCCAAACGAAGGAACCCAAACCGGGACTCTGTGCCAAAAGTTCAATGGCTATCAGTACCATCCAAGCTACGGAAAGTGTTATCCGAAGTCCTGTAAAAATCAAGGGCAAGGATGATGGAAGGATCACTTTGAAGACTTTTTGAAATGGCCCAAGTTTCAATACCTTGGCAACATTGATATAGTCTTTATCCACAGAAGAAACACCCATGGCCGTGTTCACCAAGGTTGCCCACATGGAGCAAAGCCCTACACTGATGAACGATATGATAAAGGCACTATCTTGATTGGAATCCTTGGTCATGGTCTTTACGATCATAAAAACCAACAACAACCAAACTACTGGAGACACGGGTTTAAAGATTTGGATCAGCCAATTGAACGAATTCCGCAATGTTTCGCTCAGACCAATAATGATACCAATAGGGACCGCAATGACCAAGGCCAACAGAAATCCTGCAAATACAGTTTCCAAACTAGTGAAAATTTGATCCACAAATGATGGTCTTCCGGTATAGGTAATGGGGTCTTTGCCTTCGGCAACACGCTTTTTGTTGATGGCCGCCGTTTTTTCCTTGAAAGCCAACTTGTCGGCACTGATTTTCTTATGGTCCGCAATCAACGTATTGAAAGATTCCCAAACCTGACCGGGGGATGGTAGTGTATTGGGCTGGCAACTTATATCACCAGACAGAATACAGGCCTCCATTTGATCGGCGGCTGCCTGTCCTTGATCAGTTAAAGCTTTCTGGATTTTGTAGTCGGCCTCAATATTGTACAATGCTTTGGCGCCCATGTGCCATACCCCTATAAATAGGACTATGGAGATCAAGGGAACAATAAATTTTTTGAAAACTGTCTTGAACTCCAGTTTTGGGGTCTTGACCTTCAATTTGGACAGGAGTGATTTTACCACTCCCATCCATTTGATGTCATTCACTTTAGTTGCAGTAATGCTTTGCTTCATGATTTTTACTGTTTAAAGTGAGGAATCGTCCTTGTTCCCAATTTCAAAGCTGTTGATATAGCCTATGGGATCTTTGGCATCGTATGCGTTTCCATCGATGAAATCTGTAGTTGCAGGTTTGTAACCATCCGTTTCTGGAATATCCGCTGCGGGAATATGCCCTTCGGCTACCAAAAGCTTGGCCGCTTTTTTCCAGATATCAGGACGGTAGATGTCTTTAATAGTTTCTTCATACCAAGATGCTGGTTTTGGCTCAGGAATTTGGCCCCACCTTCTCATCTGGGTCAAGAACCAAATACCATCAGAATAAAATGGATAGGTAGCATTGTACTTATAGAATACATTAAAGTCGGGCATGGACCGTTTATCTCCCTTTTCAAATTCAAAGGTTCCAGTCATTGAGTTGGCCAAAACAACTTCATCGGCTCCCACATATTGGGGCATGGATAGAATTTTAACAGCTTCTGCTCTATTGCCTGGCTCATCCAACCATTTTCCGGCACGAATCAACGCTTTGGTCACAGCAACAGCAGTGTTTGGATTTTCCTCAACAAACTTTTTGGTCATTACAAAGACCTTTTCAGGATTGTTTTTCCAAATGTCATAATTGGTGGTCACGGGAACTCCTATTCCTTTAAATACGGCTTGTTGGTTCCAGGGCTCACCTACACAGTACCCATAAATGGTCCCAGCTTCTAAAGTAGCTGGCATCTGTGGAGGTGGCGTAACCGATAACAAAACTTCGGCATCAATTTGTCCCTGCACATTATCGGCGGTGTACATTCCGGGATGGATTCCGGCCGCTGCTAACCAATATCTAATTTCGTAGTTGTGGGTAGATACCGGGAACACCATTCCCATTTTAAAAGGTTTTCCGCTGTTCTTATACGAGGAGATTACTGGTTTTAGGGCATCTGCCTTTATGGGGTGAACGGGTTTGCCATCTGCATCTTTGGGAACATTGGTTTTCATTTTGGACCATACATCGTTGGATACTGTTATGCCATTGCCATTCAGGTCCATTGAAAATGGTGTGACCAGCTGGGCTTGTCGGCCAAATCCGGCTCCAGCTGCAATGGGTTGTCCGGCCAACATGTGCGAGCCATCCAATTGCCCGTCAATAACACGGTCGAGTACATTTTTCCAGTTGGATTGTGCCTCAACCGAAACAAAAAGACCTTCATCCTCGAAGAAGCCTTTTTCCTTGGCGATGGCCAAGGGAGCCATATCGGTAAGTTTGATAAAGCCGAAGGTCAATTGAGGTTTTTCAATTTCC
This sequence comes from Allomuricauda sp., assembly GCA_050303195.1. Taxonomy (GTDB): domain Bacteria; phylum Bacteroidota; class Bacteroidia; order Flavobacteriales; family Flavobacteriaceae; genus Flagellimonas. The sequence goes on from JBNLBG010000006.1 coordinate 48,500, forward strand.
AGTGAAGTTTTAGGTACGTTTGCTTGGGCAGTTTCTGCTGTTTTTTTCTCAGTTTTCCCTCCGCACGCCATAAGGACTGCTGAGAGTAACCATGCGATTGATTTTAAAGTGATGTTTTTCATAATATTAAGCTTTCTACGTATTAGTACTTATTTATAGCAAATGTATACTGAGTAATGGAACTATTTTATGGGAAAGCCCATGGCTGCATATCTTTTTAATACATGAACTGTTATGTTACAAACCATGGAAAAACCTGTCAAAAAACATATTATTCTTTTAACTGACTGATTTATATTTAGATATGTATGGTTGAGGTTTACTGAGTCTGAGGTACGTAGTACTGAGAAGCTCTTCCAGTGCCACACTTATCCATTACAGGCACTAAAATTTGAGCTCATTAAGAATAATGGGGCGAATAAAAATCATTGCCTTAACCGTCCAGAAAGGTTCGGAATATTCTAATTGATAATGTAGTTGTTGGGAAAAAGTTATTGCCGAAAAGAGGTGACTTTGATATACTATACTATCCGGCCAAATAGAAATTGTGCTCCAAGATTTCCCTTTTCAAGTAGTCTACATCAACAATGCCTATTCGCTTGCCTTTTGTATTGATAAGGTTTTCTCTTTTAAGTGCGGAAAACGTCCTGATGACCTGTTCTTCGGTTGTTCCGGCATAATCGGCATAATCCCTTCGACTCAGGGGTACATCAAGAAAGCCATTGGATTGCCCAAATTTTCGGTTGATGTACAATAAAGTATCAATGACCCGCTCCCTAACGGTCATTTGGGAGAGTGACTTTACCTTTGCTTCGCTTTTGTTGAGTTCGTTGGCATAAAAAAGCATTAGATCATAGGCAAATGACGCGTCGCTCTTCAGCACTTCTTGGAGCAGGTCCTTTGAAAAGTAGCAAAGGGTTGAATCTTCAAGGGCGATTGCCCCAATGGGGTAGAATTCTTCGGTGCCAAAACCACGATGGCCAATGATTTCCCCTGCTTTGGCAAAGCGAACAATTTGTTCCCTTCCGTTGATACCAGTTCTAAAAACTTTCACCTTGCCTTTTAGGATAAAGAACAATCCGTTTACCGGGGCCCCTTCAATAATGAACTGTTGCCCTTTTTTACACCGGATATCATTTTTACGTTCCATAAACTTCGCAACAACGGGGGAGCCAATGTTTTTTTTCAACAAACAATATTCATTATTGCAACGGCTGCACGAGGTGTCTGACATGGATGGTTTTCCATGTCTCTCCTTGATTTTGGGTCCGTATGCCTCGTAAAATTGCATCAGGGTCTAATTATTTTGACTTAACATAAACAGGCTTGGGTTGTCCGGCTTTTCCAATTTTCTCTTCTCTTTCATCGGCAGTTGAGAATTTAATGGCCAATGACATAAATGCCGTTACCACTACAAATGCACCTATAATAAAGTATCCGCTAGAAACGGCTGAAGATGCAGCTGAGGCTTGGGCCGCTTTTACAGCCTCTTCACCCAATGAAGCATTGACCTTTATTGCGGCTGTTTCTGCCAGGGCCGATTTCGATTTCAACAAAAGGGCGGCCAAAAAAGCCCCTACATTACCCCCAGCTCCCACAATACCTGATATGGACCCAATTGCTTTCTTATTGATAAAGGGAACCACAGAGAACGTTGCTCCTTCCGCCATTTGAACGGTTAAACTGAATGCCACCAAAAATAGTATTCCAAAAGCTATACTGGTGGTCACAGAAAAAATGGAGAGCATGATGCCCTCAACGCCCAAGATAAGTGCCAAGAAAAGTACACGCCCTCTCAGTCCTTTCATTTTTCCAAACCGATCACCAAAGAAACCGCCCAAGGTTCTGGCAAAAATATTCATCAAGGCAAATGACAGAACCAAGTTACCAGCGGTTGTTCTATTAAGGTGAAATGTGTTTTGGAGATAATCGTCCATAGTTCCATATACCGTAAGTTCCATTCCAAAGCAAGCGGCATAGACTATGAACAAAATCCACACCCTATAATCTGTAAGGGTTTTCAAGAATGGAATCTCATCTTTCTTTTTTATGGGCAATTCTCCCTTTTCCTTTAACTCGGAAAAATTTCCTTCGGGCGTATCCTGAGTGAAGAAATAATAAACAATCCCCATGACAAAACAGATGATACCTGCTATGACCATGGAATAACGCCAAGCTATTTCATCTGCCACACCAAAGCTCACCACAGCGGCAGCGATCAAGGGCATTCCTAAGCGGTTGGCCCCTCCACCGAGGTTTCCCCAACCTGCGGAAGTAGCATTGGCGGTTCCCACAATATTTGGAGCAAACATAATTGAGGTATGAAATTGGGTAATTACAAAAGAGGCTCCAATAAATCCGATAAAAAGGCGACATACTAAAAATTGCAAAGGTGTTTGCACAAAACCAATAAGAATAACAGGTAGTGCCCCAATGGTCAACAAAAAGGTATAACATAATCTTGGACCGTATTTATCACATAGTTTACCGATAAGAAGTCGTGCAAAAACGGTTCCTGTTACCGCTAAAATGACCGAATTCCATTTTTGGTTCGGTGTCAATCCCAAATCCCTTACTACATCCGGCATAAACGGAACAATACCGAACCAAGCAAAGAAGCAGGTGAAAAATGCTATTGAGGTAATCCAAAAAGTTCTGGTTGGAATACTTTTAAAGTTTAATAGATTTAAAGCAGTGGCTTTTTGAGATGTAACGGACATGATACTTAGCTTTGTTTGAAACAAAAATAAGTATTAATACGTATTTTTACGTACTTTCTAAAGCCAAACTATAGATTGACGCCGATTTTTATGAAGTTCATAATCTAAGGGAAGAAAATAATGGAAATGAAAAAAATATTCCTTTTTTTATTCGGAATTGAGAAATTAAAATAGGTTGATTGTCTATCTAAAAGGAAGAGTGCAAAACCCGCATAACTTCTTCTTCAAAAAAGGAAGGGTGGTCTGCCACCACATCACCCACAACAATGATTCCCGGTTTTGATACATCAATGGATTCAAGCATGGCTTTTGCATTGTTCAATGTGTCGGTAATGCAGGATTCTGTGGCTAACGTTCCATTTTGAATTACTGCTATCGGAGTCATTCCGCTTCGGTATTGCCCTATTTTACAGGTGATTTCCGCGAATCTTCGTATGCCCATCAGTATAATAAGTGTTGCTGAAGATTGGGAGGCCAAGCTTAAATCTTCTGAAAATCCACCGTCTTTTCTCGTTCCTGTTACTACCCAAAAACTGCTGCTAACCCCTCTTTTGGTCACGGGAATACCCTGGCTTTCGGGTACAGCAATGGCACTGCTAATCCCAGGAACCACATCAATGGGTATTCCAAAAGATTCCACATAATCTATTTCTTCGGAGGCTCTACCAAACACAAAGGGGTCACCTCCTTTTAACCGTACGGCATGGCCATATTGAAACGCACTTTCCACAATCAACCGGTTAATTTCATCTTGGCTATGACTGTGCTTTGAGCATCTTTTACCTACGTATATTTTCGGTATGCCAAAGTCAACCTCAGCAAGTAGGTCTTTATTGGTCAAGGCGTCGTACAAAACAACATCTGCTGACTTCAAAGTCCTCAAACCCCTTACTGTTATTAGGTCTGGACTACCTGGCCCTGCTCCCACCAAACTCACTTTAGCTTCCATCATATCGCGGTATTTTGATTTTCAATAAAAATTTTTATGAATCTGACAACAAAAATACGTAATTATTTTTAAATAATCAGTATTAAATTACGTAATAATACTTAGTTTTGAAATGTATTTCAAATTTCATGTGTATGAAAACTGTAATTGTAATAGGTAACGGTATGGTAGGGTATAAGTTCTGTGAGAAGTTCAGGGCTCATCCTGCAAATTCTTCATTCAGGCTTCTTGTTTTTGGTGAAGAACCTAGACCTGCATACGACCGGGTGCACCTAAGCGAGTTTTTTGAAAATCAAGATGCCAAAGCATTGGAATTGGCACCCGCTTCTTGGTACAAAGACAATAACATTGAACTTATTACAAATCAAAGAGTTACAGACATTAAGAGTGACTCCAAAGAAATACACACGATATCAGGTGATTCCTTTTCGTATGACCACTTGGTACTTGCTACAGGTTCTGTTCCTTTTGTGCCTCCTATCAAGGGTGTTGAAAAGGAAGGGGTTTTTGTGTACAGAACCATTGAAGACCTTGAAGGCATGTTGGCTTATGCTGCCCAGATAAAAGCCATTAAGCCAAACGGTAAAGCGGCTATACTGGGAGGTGGACTCCTAGGGCTAGAAGCGGGAAAAGCTGTTTTGGATATGGGATTGGAACCTCATGTAGTGGAATTTGCACCAAAACTTATGCCCAGACAATTGGATGCGCGCAGTAGTAATGTATTACAACTAAAATTGGAATCCATGGGCATGCAGATTCACTTGGGCAAAGCCACCAACCAAATATTGGGTGATAAGGTCATAGAAGGAATGGATTTTGGTGAAGATGACCAATTGGATGTAGATATGCTCATTATTTCCGCAGGAATTCGTCCAAGGGACGAGCTTGGAAAAACCTGCGGATTGGAAATGGGTACGCGTGGCGGAATTGTAGTAAACAACAAAATGGAAACCTCCGAAAAAGATATATATGCCATAGGAGAGGTAGCCCTTTACAACCACATGATATATGGGCTGGTGGCTCCTGGTTACGAGATGGCCGATGTAGCCGTGAACCAGATTCTGGGAAATCCAGAAACTATGATGCCAGATGAAATCGACATGTCTACTAAACTAAAATTAATGGGGGTTGATGTAGCCAGTTTTGGAACACCCTATATGCCCGCGGACAAAGGCCTTTCCATTATTTTTGAGAACAAGACCAAGTTCCTCTATAAGCGCATCAATGTTAGTCACGATGGTAAAACATTGTTAGGCGGCATTTTGGTTGGGGATGCAACTGACTACAACATTTTGCACCAGATGTACCTAAACAATATGCCTTTGCCCGACAATGCTGAGGAATTGATTGTGGGCTCCCGCGGTGAAGGTGGCTCCGCTTTTGGCAGTGCCATGGATTTACCGGATACGGCCCAAATCTGTTCCTGTGAAAGCATCAGCAAAGGAGATATCTGCAGTTCCCTTATTGAAGGTAAATGCAATTCCTTAAAAGAAGTTGTCGGTCTTACCAAAGCCACAACAGGATGTGGAGGTTGCAAACCCATGGTAACCGATTTGGTCAACGAAACTCTTAAATCCCTTGGAAAAGAAGTTAAAGATGTTATTTGTGAGCATTTTGAATACACCCGCCAAGAATTGTATGGCATAATAAAGGTCAAAAAAATAACAACCTATGATGAAGCTTTGGACAAATGTGGAAAAGGAGATGGTTGTGAGGTTTGCAAACCAGCATTGGCATCCATATTTGCCACCATATATAATGATACTGCCAACAAGGAAGAGGTTATTCAAGATTCCAATGATCGATTCTTGGCCAACATCCAAAGAAATGGGTCCTATTCAGTGGTACCACGGATACCAGGTGGAGAAATTACACCGGAAAAATTAATTGTCATTGGAGAAGTGGCCAAAGAATATAATCTGTATACCAAGATTACCGGCGGACAGCGTATAGACCTTTTTGGGGCCGAACTGAACGACCTTCCCGCCATATGGAAAAAATTAATCGATGCCGGTTTTGAAAGTGGTCACGCTTATGGTAAATCATTACGTACCGTAAAAAGCTGTGTGGGTTCCACTTGGTGCCGCTACGGAATGGATGAAAGCGTAAGTTTTGCCATTGAGCTTGAAGATCGCTATAAAGGATTGCGATCTCCCCATAAACTTAAAGGAGGGGTCTCTGGCTGCATTCGCGAATGTGCCGAAGCCCGGGGCAAAGACTTTGGTGTAATTGCGGTAGAGGGTGGTTGGAACCTTTATGTCTGTGGAAATGGGGGCGCTACTCCCAAACATGCACTCTTGCTCGCCGAGCAAATAGATAACGAAACCGTTATAAAATATTTGGATCGCTTTTTAATGTACTATATCCGTACCGCTGCACCTTTAATGCGTACAGCCGCATGGTTGGAGAAGTTGGAAGGCGGAATAGAACAGCTTAAAAAAATTGTGGTGGATGACAGCTTAAACATCGCCGAAGAGCTGGAGATAGAAATGCAATCCTTGGTCGATAAATACGAATGTGAATGGAAACAAGCTGTGGAAAATGAAGAAATCAAAAAACGTTTCTCACATTTTGTAAATACCGATGACAGGGATGATAATATAGTTTTTGTGCCCATGCGTGAACAAAAAATGCCAGAACCATGGACCAACTAAACACAAATAATATGGAAACACTATTTCAACAGTACGCTACTGTTGCTTTGGAAAAGGTAACCGTTTGGTTTAAAGCCTGCCATGAGCGGGACATACCAGAAAATGGTGGAGCATGTATTAAATATAAGGACAAGCAAATAGCCGTATATCATTTTAAACGAAAACAAAAATGGTATGCCTGCCAAAACCTATGTCCCCACAAAATGGAAATGGTTTTGAGCCGTGGTATGATCGGTGACGCGGAAGGGATAGCAAAAGTAGCCTGCCCCATGCACAAAAAAACATTCTCTTTGGAAACAGGAGAAAACCTCAACGGAGATTTGCCCTCAATTGCCACTTTTCCCGTAAAAGTGGAAAATGGCTTTGTGTATATTGGTTTTTCTGAATAGCTTTAGAAAAATCATAAATCATGGGCAAATCCAAAAAGCTTTTGGAAGCATTTCAATTATTTGATAAGGCCAATGCACAAGACCCCAATAAAGAAGTTTTTGAGGGTAAGGAATACGCCAAGGAACTTTTGTATGCACAGCGTATGACAGAAACCTTGAAGGAGTTTGAACCCAATGCCTCCGAAGCACTGCAGCTTACCGCGCGTTGCCAGCACATTTGCCGTTGGGAAATACCCCGGGAATCCTATGAAATGAACCGAGTAGGCTATTTAAAATGGAGGCAGGACCTCAAAAAGTTTCACGCGGAAAAAGCAGGTGCCCTATTGAAAAAAGTAGGCTACGATCAGGAAATTATAGACCGGGTCAGTTTTTTGCTCTTGAAAAAACAATTGAAGAAGGATGAAGAGACCCAAACTTTGGAAGATGTAATCTGCTTGGTTTTTTTAAAATATTACTACGAACCTTTCCTAATAAAGCACGATGATGACAAAATGATTTCCATTTTACAGAAAACTTGGAAAAAAATGTCGCCGAAGGGCCATGCAGCCGCATTGGCACTATCTTTTTCCGATAGAGGTTCTGCCTTGGTCTCAAAAGCACTATCGGATTAGCACACTACGTAATTTGGATGTAAAGCAATGAAAAAGAGCAATCAGCAGCAAGCATTGGATGTCTCAACATTTTTGAGAATCCGTAAATGGTATCTATTAGCCCTTTCTGCCATTGCCCTTACGGTTATCATTGCCCAAATTCTGATACAACAGCACCTTAATTCCCAATTGAGCGATTCCCGTGTGATTAATGTGGCGGGTCGTCAACGCGCCTATAGCCAAAAATTGGTCAAGGAGGCTTTGCTGCTCAACCAAGAAAATCTTGGAGACAGCGAACAACAAGAACTCTTAGATAAGCTGAAAAACACACTTTATGTCTGGAAGACATCCCATGAAGGGCTCCAAAAGGGAAATGACAGCATTGGACTTCCCAAGGAGGAAAATGAAGCCATACTTCAACATTTTAAGGAGCTTTCCATACACCATAATGCCATGGTCAATGCCGTGGAGTCCATGCTATCGGAACAAGACTCATTGAAAAATCAAGCTCAATTGAACATTTTACTGGCCAACGAAGCCCCTTTTCTTGAGAAAATGGATGCCATTGTAAACGAGTATGATACCATCAGCAAGGAAAAACTACAGAATTTGAAGGTGAAGGAATATTTGCTGTTGGTCTTTTCACTATTGATTTTAATCTTGGAAGTGCTCTTTATTTTTAGACCGCTTTCCATACAAATCAGGGAAACCATTCGGGATTTGGTGAAAAGTAAATTACGGTCAGATCAAGATGCCAAGGAAATCAAGAAAATATTTGAAGAGAAGGAAAAATCCCTTCAAGAGTTGAAGGAGTTAAACTTTGTGATTGACAATGCTGCACTTTTTGCCAGTGCCCGTAGCGATGGTTCCGTTGTTTTTATCAGTAAAAAGTTCATGACGCTCCTGGAAGAAACCAAAATCCCACCAAATGTGCACTTATCTGAGATTTTGACAGTGGATGAGGGGCAACGACAATACCTACATGAGGTTTTGACCAAGCCTCGCAAAAGCATCCGAACCGAGGAAATTGAGATAAATACCAAAGCTGGGAAAAAACTTTGGTTAGACATGTCCATTATCCCCATGCACCCCTCGAGTTTAAAACAAAGCGTTTTATTGTTGTGTTCGGACATCACCGAACGCATGAACAATCAGAAAAAAGTGGAACAGCTCACACTTCAGAATTACGAAGACCGGATGCGTCAAAAACAATTGCAGGCCAGCCTTATTGTTGAAGGTCAGGAAGAAGAACGAAAGCGAATTGCCAAGGACATTCACGATGGTATTGGACAAATGCTTACGGCATTGCGGTTCAACATTGAATCCATCAACCTAAAAAACAAGGAAAAGACCAAGGAAAAAATTGATTACCTAAAAAGTCTCACCTCAGACCTCATCAAAGGGGTACGCACCGCAACTTTTAACCTAACCCCACCTGAACTGGGTGATCACGGAATCTTTCCCGCTTTGCAAAAAATGACCTCTGAATTGAGCAAATTGACCGGAAAAAACATTTTATTTGAAAATAAGGCCGAGGAGAACATCCGTTTTGACTCGCTGGCCGAGACCAATATTTATAGAGTTACCCAAGAAGCGGTGAACAATGCCATAAAATACGCTGATGCCAATTATATTTTGGTGACCATTAACCATACCGGGGATCTGTTGAGTGTGGTCATTGATGATGACGGAAAGGGGTTTGACCCATCCATTCTGGAAAAACCACCTAAAAATAGCAGCGATGGTGGAATGGGTGTGTTTTTTATGAGGGAACGCATCAGTTATATTAATGGTAGGCTTTTCATCAATTCAACTCTAGGAGAAGGAACCCGGGTCACCATAAATTACCATCTTGGTGAAACCCTGCAAGAAGTAGAACAATAAATAAAACGGCTATGAAAATTAGAATAAAAGGAAATTCGATTCGATATAGATTGACCAAGACTGAGGTGGAAACCTTTTCCAAAACAGGGTCGTACCAGGAAACTACCGATTTTGGAAACAATGTGTTCACCTACGTACTAAAAGCAAAAAAAGGCATTGATACTTTGGAGGCGTCTTTTGAGGAAAATACGATAACACTATATCTTTCCGACAAGGAACAGTCTGATTGGGCAATATCGGACAGGGTTGGTTTCAATAACACGATGGACTTACCCAATGGAAAGCAACTTTCACTGCTTCTGGAAAAAGACTTTGTATGTTTAGATGAGACCATCGAAGATCAATCGGACAATTATCCAAACCCAAGAACCGACACCAACGCTTGCTAATCTTCAAAAGTTTAATGGGTATCATCTAACCATCAAGAATCTCAAAAGGAAAAATTGATATTGGTAAATAGCACTACAATGGAAAAAATTCCTCAATATCCTGTTTTCCTTCGATCAAATCCAAAATGGTTGTGCTTTCAAGCACGTTGATAAACTTGGATTTATTGGAACCTACAAGTTTGTGAAGTACACAAGGATGGTTCATATCACAATCCTTAATGCCCATGACACATGAGTTGACGCGTTTCTCCCCATCAATGACCTTAACAATATCCATTAATGTTCGTTGTCGATCATTTTCACTTAAATAGAACCCTCCCCGCGGCCCTCTAATAGACGAAATAATACCATGTCGGGATAATTCTTGCAGTAATTTGGCCAAATAAGCTTCGGGAACATGCACTACCTCAAATATATCCCTGACCATGATTTTATGGTTCCTGTCGGAGTTCAATGCTAAATAGAGCACCCCTTTAATGGCATATTTGGATGAATTGGAAAGCATGATAGTTTTATCACAACAAAGATTAAAAGACATTTTTATCCTTTTTATGATTTATATCATGTTATAGGTTTGGGCCGCTACATACTTTTGGGGCATAATTTTTAACCAATTATGTCATGAAAACAACAATAAAAGGAATAGCCCTTCTCTTTGCCCTCATCATCATGGGGTGTGGAGGAAAGAAAGAGGAAAAAAAAGAGGAAGGCTTCAGCGTACAACGGAAAAAAGCCAAAACGGAACAGCCCGCAGAGACAAACACCTCCGATGAAGTGAAGGCTTCCGAGCGTGTTGATATGACCACTAAAGGGGTCGGTCCCGTCACGTCTGTTGAATTGGCACCGGAAATTGACCAAGCATTGGCGACCAACGGAAAAGAAGTCTATGACCAAATGTGCTTGGCCTGCCATAGAATTGACAAAAAATTCATAGGACCACCACCAAATGGGGTTTTGGAAAGAAGAACTCCGGAATGGGTCATGAACATGATCTTGAACCCCCAAGAAATGGTGCAACAAGATCCTTTGGCGAAAGACCTGCTCCAAGAGTTCAACGGATCACCTATGTCCAATCAAGGCTTGACCGAAGATCAAGCCCGAGCTATTCTTGAATATTTTAGAACCTTAAAATAAATCCGTATGACATCCACCATTAAACTCAGTATGATGGGGTTATTCTTACTGTTTGCACTAAACACGAGCTGTAAGAACGGACCCAAAAACGAACCCACTACTTCGGACCAAAATACATCCGAGACTACTATGGAATACAATAAAGGACAGGCCTTTATTGAAGATGATGAATCCACCCCTAATGTATTACAGATTGCCATTGGATCACCGGACCACAGCACTTTGGTCGCTGCCGTGCAGGCCGCTCAATTGGAAAATGTTTTGGTAAATGCTGGGCCGTTAATGGTTTTTGCGCCTACCAATGATGCCTTTGGTGCCCTGCCCGAAGGAACTGTGGAAGACTTATTGAAACCTGAGAACAAGGATGCTCTCGCAAACATCCTCAAGTACCATGTAACTCCCGGCAACTATTCCAAGGAATTTTTGAAAAATTTTAAAAAGCTGGGACAGGCCAATGATCAAAGCGTGTCCGTTGAAGTCAAGGGCGATGATGTCTTTGTTGGAGGGGCCAAAATTATGGCCAGTGTACCAGCCGGGAACGGTATTGTCCATGTGGTGGACAAAGTCATCCTACCCCCTACTCAATAACTAATACTAAAAACGAATAAATCCTAAAACAATGAAAATCTATAATCATTTTATGATGTCCATAGGAGCAGTGCTGATGCTGGTTTCCTGTGGTCAGCAAAATCAAAGCTCCAACGGGGCCCTGTCGTCCAGTGCCGCCGAAAAAGTGTATGTTGCCCCAGGCGAACAAGACGAATATTATGCCTTCCTATCCGGAGGATATAGCGGAAACCTCACGGTTTATGGTCTGCCTTCAGGAAGGATGTTTAAAGAGATTCCTGTATTCTCCCAATTCCCAACCTCCGGTTACGGTTATTCCGAAGAAACCAAGCCCATGTTGAACACTTCCCACGGATTTGTGCCATGGGACGATGCCCACCACCCCGATATCTCCCAGACCAATGGAGAATTGGATGGACGGTGGATATTTATCAATGGTAACAACACACCAAGGATTGCCCGTATTGATTTGAGTACTTTTGAAACTGAAGAAATCATCGAAGTGCCCAACAGTGCCGGTAACCACAGTTCCTCTTTCATTACAGAAAACACCGAATATGTAGTGGCGGGTACCCGATTTTCCGTTCCTATTCCACAAAGGGACATGCCCATAAATGAATACAAGAGCAACTTTAAAGGATCCCTGTCCTTTATCAGTGTGGATCCAGAAAACGGGCACATGGACTTGAAATTTCAATTGTTAATGCCCGGGTTCAACTATGATTTATCGCACCCAGGTAGGGATAAATCCCACGGATGGTTCTTCTTTACCACCTATAACACTGAGGAAGCGCACACTTTACAAGAAGTGAATGCCTCACAAAACGACAAGGATTTTATCGCTGCGGTAAACTGGAAGAAAATTGAGGAGTATGTAAATAATGGTGGAGGCACCAAAATGCCCGCCAATTATGCACACAATGTGTATGATGAAGGCTCGCATACAGCAACCACCACTATGAAAAAAGAGGTGTTGACCGTAGATCCTTTAAAGGTTCCCGGTGCTGTATATTTTTTACCAACGCCAAAATCACCACACGGTTGTGATGTGGACCCCACTGGGCAGTACATTATTGGAAATGGTAAACTTTCCGCCGACTTGACGGTACACTCTTTTGATAAGATGATAGCCGCCATTGAAGGTGAAAAATTTGATGGTGAAGCCTACGGTATTCCCATTCTTAAATTCGAAGATGTATTGGCCGGACAGGTAAAAAGTGGAGGCCTTGGCCCATTACACACAGAGTTTGACGGTAAAGGCAATGCCTATACCACTTTCTTCATCTCTTCGGAAGTAGTAAAATGGAAATTGGGCACCTGGGAGGTGCTTGACAGAAAACCTACCTATTATTCCGTGGGACACTTAATGATTCCTGGAGGTAACTCAAGAAAGCCTTTCGGAAAATATGTGGTGGCCATGAACAAGATCACCAAGGATCGTTATTTACCCACAGGACCCGAGATGGAACACTCTGCACAGATCTATGACATCTCCGGAGATAAAATGGAACTGATCTATGATTTCCCAACACATGGTGAACCACACTACGCTGCAGGTTGCCCTGCCGAACTGCTCGCTCCAAAATCACAGAAAATCTATCGGTTGGATGAGAACAAACACCCTTATGCCGTAACCTCACCCACCGGTTCCAAAGTGGTTCGCGAAGGAAACGAGGTGCATGTGTATATGTCCACTATCAGAAGCCACTTTACCCCAGATAATATTGAGGGCATTAAAGTGGGCGATAAGGTATATTTCCACATCACCAACCATGAGCAAGATTTTGATGTACCTCATGGCTTTGCAATGATAGGACAGAACACCTCCGAACTTTTGATCATGCCCGGACAGACCAAGACCTCGGTTTGGGAACCTAAGCAAGTGGGTGTATGGCCGTTCTACTGTACTGATTTCTGCTCTGCTCTGCACCAAGAAATGCAAGGATATGTCAGGGTTTCCCCTGCCAATTCCAATGTAGAACTGAAATGGTCACTTGGTGAGTAATTCGGATTGAATCACCATTAACTAAAGCGGGCCGTCTTCATGACCTGCCCGCTTTTCTTTTACAAATTGAAGTATATCAACCCTTCTAAAAACCACTCTCAGTTTGTAACTTATAAATCTAAAAAAATGAAAAAGGCTAGTATTTTAATGATAGTTGGCCCCCTCTTCTTAATGGGATTGTACATCTTTCCGCTTTGGAATATCATGTTGGGAGCACCTCAATATCCTGATCCTTTGGGTTTGAACATCCATATCAATGGTCTTAAAGGTGTCAGCGAGTTTGACATTCAAAACATAGATGGCCTAAACCACTATATTGGGATGCAAACGCTTCCAAAAGTTGAAGACATGTGGGAGTTTGGAGCATTCCCTATGATCATAGGAATTATGGTGGCCATTGGAGTTTTCATTGGATTTTTGGGGTACTTTAACAAAGTAAGCTATAAATGGTTTTTGGGTTGGTTTGCACTCATGTCCATCATGGGCATATTGGGCATGTACGATTTCAATCAATGGATGGTAGACTATGGTACCAATCTTGATCCAAACGCCATTATAAAATTGACCAACCCCGATGGATCATCGATGACCTACAAACCTCCATTATTGGGTCATGTAAAAATGCTGAACTTTGATGTCACCTCGTTACCATCATCCGGAGCCTGGCTTATGTTTGTGGGTATGATGCTCACCTTGACCGGTGGTTTTTTGGGTTGGAAAAATGCTAAAAAACAATAATCCCTATCCTTATGAAACACCTTACTATACCCTTATTTATTGTTTTCTGTTCAACTATTGGATGCTCCATAAGTCCCAAACCCATTGATTATGGCCATGTGGGCTGCCACTATTGCAGCATGACCATTGTAGACAAACAACATGCCGCGCAATTGGTCACACAAAAAGGCAAGGTTTTCAATTTTGACGCGGTTGAATGTATGATGAACCAATTGAAAGATGAGGACGAATCTACCATAGCCCTATTTTTAGTAAACGACTTTGACCAACCCGGAGTCTTGGTCGATGCTACAAGAGCCACCTATTTAATCAGTGAAAACATCCCCAGTCCCATGGGTGAATATCTAAGCGCCTTTACCAATGAAGAAGCTGCAAAGGAAACTATGGTCAAGCATGGTGGCGAACTTTTTACATGGGAGGAAATTAATAAACGATTTAAACTTTAAACATGAGCATGATTGCAGATTTGGAACCCGTAAAATGTAACGGCCTTTTGGCAGACAATTATGTGGGACACTTGGCCTACATTGCCGACAATGAACCGCATGTGATACCCTCAACCTATTTTTTTGATGAGGAGCAAAAGTGTATCTTGTGTTTCGCTTCCGACGGGCACCGGATAAACGCTCTTAGAAAATGTAATAAAATTTCTTTACAAGTCGATAGTATTCAGTCGTTTCGCCATTGGCAATCGGTACAAGTGCATGGTACTTTTCAAGAGCTTACTGGAGATTGTGCCAAGCAAGGTCTAAAACGTTTTGCGGACGGCGTACAGCAAACCATAGACAATAAAAATGCCGAACGCCCCCATTTTTTAAGTCATTTTTCCGGTAGGTTGCAAGAAACGGAAATGCCAGTGGTGTATCGTATTGCAGTGACCAAAATAACAGGAAAATCCGTAGAGGATTTTACGTAAATCTGATAAAATGGAAATTAAGAAAGAAAAGTTTCAAATTTTTTTTGCTGTCGTTTATGGAGGGGGTTCATCCCCGTTTTTTCTTGATTCCCAAAAAAAGAAATTATGACTCTCGGCATGGCACCAGTATTTCGGTCTTGTTTATATTGGTAAAATTTAGTGCGCGAAGTACAGGTATATTATGAGATTCAATTTACAACATATAAAATGTATTCTAGGATTCGCTTTTTTGATGGGACTTCAAATAGGATGGGCAAACACTTGGACCATTTGCAATACCTGTGAAAACAGTTCCATTAAGGAAACCATTCTACGCGCTGCTCCCCACGACACCCTTTTGATTGAAAAAGGCACCTACAAAGAATTTGAAATATTGGTGGATAAACCTTTGGTCATCAAAGGCAAAGGCTACCCCATTGTGGACGGGGAAAAGAAAGGGGAAATCTTCAAGGTCACATCGGACAATGTTACTTTGGATGGACTTTTCATTATCAATGTAGGGGTAAGCTATACCAAGGACAATGCAGCTATTCGAGTAACACAGAGTAAAAATTTTCTCATCCAAAATATGGTATTGGAACAGTTGTTTTTTGGTATCTACTTGGAAAAATCGTCCCATGGCAAGGTGTACCACAATAGGATCATTGGGGAGGCCGTGGACGAATACAATTCTGGCAACGGTATTCAACTTTGGTATTCTTCGGATGTAGAAGTGAGTAAAAACCATGTACAAGGTACTCGGGATGGCATCTACTTGGAATTTTCGGACCAAATCACCATTACTGATAATGTAAGTATGGGCAATCTTCGATACGGGCTGCATTTTATGTTCTCAAATAATGATGTCTACACCAACAATACCTTTGAAAATAATGGGGCGGGAGTTGCTGTGATGTTCTCCAAGTTTATCACCATGAAAAACAATACATTTCGCAAAAATTGGGGAACAGCGGCTTATGGGATGCTGCTAAAGG
The DNA here is from genome assembly GCA_050303195.1 of Allomuricauda sp. GTDB lineage: Bacteria > Bacteroidota > Bacteroidia > Flavobacteriales > Flavobacteriaceae > Flagellimonas. Next base: position 64,409 of record JBNLBG010000006.1, read on the forward strand.
AAATCAATGATGCGGAAATCAGTGGGAACACCTTTGAGGAAAATACCATCGGTATCAATATCGAGGGGTCTAACCGAATCAAATATATAAATAACGACTTTATCGGCAACGGTTGGGCCATTCGTGTGATCGGAGCCTGCTATACCAACAGTTTTAAAGGCAACAATTTCTTGTACAATTCTTTTGACATCTCCTATAACAGCAAATTGAACGATAATGTATTTGAAGGGAATTTTTGGAGCAGTTATACGGGTTATGATCTGGATAAGAATGGTATTGGCGATGTACCCTATCGACCTGTAAAATTATTTTCCTATGTGGTGAACCGTACTCCCGAAACCATTGTCCTGCTGCGAAGCCTGTTTATGGATATCATTGATTTCTCCGAACGGGTCTCTCCTGTTTTCACGCCTGATAATTTAAAAGATGCCCAACCTTTAATGAAAATACGATCATGATCATTGAAATTAACAATCTTCATAAGCGATTTGGTAAAAATCAAGTACTGAAAGGGATTGACCTTAGTATTGAGGAGGGCCATATTTATGCCATACTTGGCCCTAATGGTTCAGGAAAGACCACCTTGATCAAGAGCATCTTGGGCATGGTGATTCCAAATAAGGGACAGATTTCGGTTTTGGAGGAACCCATCAAAAAAGGGTGGAAATACCGTAAAAAAATCGATTATCTTCCTCAGATTGCCAACTTCCCCCCCAACATCAAAGTCAAGGAATTAATCCACATGATCAAAGACCTCAGGAACAGTCCCAGTGAAGAAGAAGAACTTGTCAAGTTATTCGGGCTGGAGCCTTTTCTGAACAAAAAGTTGTCCACCCTATCAGGAGGCACCAAACAAAAAGTGAACATTGTACTGACCTTTATGTTCGACAGTCCCCTGATCATTCTTGATGAGCCTACAACAGGCTTGGATCCAAAAGCACTTATCCGGTTAAAAGAACTAATTCAAAAAGAAAAAGCTCAAGGAAAGACCATTTTGATCACTTCCCACATTATGCAATTTGTAGAGGAGGTGGCAGATGAAATCCTGTACCTGTTGGAAGGGGAAATTTATTTTAAAGGAAGCATTGAAAAACTTTTGGAACAAACTGAACAGACCAATTTTGAACACGCCATTGCGGCCATAACAACTGGTACCCATGCTTAAAATATTGAAATACAGTTTTTACGACCTTATTCGAAGCCGCTGGAGCTACGTTTATTTTTTGTTTTATCTCGCTCTTGGGTTCGTTTTGTTGTTCTTGAACAATGATGTCTCCAAGGCTGTGATTACCTTAATGAATGTGATCATTGTACTGATACCGCTTATTGGAACCATATTTGGAGTAATGTATTATTACAATTCCCGGGAATTTACCGAACTTTTGTTGGCCCAGCCCATTAAGCGAAGCTCTATTTTTATTGGCCAGTATTTTGGTGTGGCCGGTTCGTTGACATTGAGTCTGGTACTGGGTTTGGGGGTTCCATTTGTGCTGTATGGGCTTTTGCGAAGCAATGCCATTTTTGATTTTTCGCTATTACTGGTTACCGGGGCTTTCCTGACTTTCATCTTTGTGGGACTATCTTTCGTCATTGCCATATCCAACGAAAACAAGATCAAAGGATTTGGCTATGCCGTATTGTTATGGCTCTTCTTAGCTGTAGTCTATGATGGGCTCTTCCTAATGTCCCTTATCGTGTTTGAGGAGTATCCGCTGGATTCCTTTTCCTTGGTGGCCACTGCGCTAAACCCAATAGATCTTTCCCGCATATTGATTCTACTTAAATTGGACATCTCTGCGCTTTTGGGGTACACCGGTGCCATTTTCAAAAAATTCTTTGGTACGGATTTAGGTTTCATTGTTTCCATGGCCATCCTATTATTATGGACAGTTTTGCCCATTCTGGGGTTGCGATACAAAGCAAAAAGAAAGGATTTCTAATCTGGGGTAGCAATTTCCATACATAGAATATGAAAGAAAGTCTGCACCCACGACATCTTAGAATTTCGATAGTCTATTTTGGTATCGCTGCCGTCCTGGGCCTGTTGCTTCGCTTCTACCCTATTTTCTCCTTCGGTTTCAACTATAGATATATGGTCCATGCCCATTCTCATATTGCCCTTTTGGGTTGGGTATATGTGGCGTTAACGACACTGCTCCATTATTGTTTTGTGAACAAACAGACCTCAAAGAAAAGATACAAGTACATTTTTTGGGGTACACAAGGCACTTTGGTTGGAATGTTGCTCACCTTCCCATTTCAAGGCTATGCGCTGTTCTCCATCATTTTTTCAACTCTTTTTCTAATAGCATCCTATGTTTACGTATACCATTTTTGGAACAACATCGACTCAAAGTATATACACAACCAAAGCCTACAATGCGTAAAAGCTGCGCTTGTATATATGGTAATCTCAAGTTTGGGGCCTTGGGCCTTGGGTGCTATCATGAGTACGCTCGGAGCTCAATCCATTTGGTACCGTTTGTCCATTTACTTTTATTTAAACTTTCAGTACAACGGCTGGATGCTATTGGCCTTGCTGGGGTTGCTTCTGTACGTTTTGGAGCAAAGGGACCTTAGCATTCCCCGAAAAAAATTTGTCCGCTTTTTCCAAACCATCAACATTGGCATTATTCTTACTTTTTTCCTATCCACACTCTGGACGAAGCCATCACTGGGATTGTATGTTCTAGGGGGACTTGGAGCAATCGCTCAGTTGTATGCCTTACTGTATTTGTGGGCACTCACCAAGAATGGGATTGCTCAATTGCACCTTTCAAACCTGCAAAACCTGTTACTGCGGACGGTTGTTATCCTTATCGGAATAAAAATGCTGTTGCAACTCATCACCGCTCTCCCCTATTTTGCTCAAATGGCCGCCACGTATCTTGATTTTACCATTGGCTATTTGCATTTAACTTTCTTGGGGGTCATCAGTTTTGGGCTCTTCTTTTTTATGGATTATTTTGGTTTGCTTCAAATGTCGAAGAAATCCTATCTATTGTATTTTTTGGGTTTCACCCTTACCGAAAGCCTTATTTTTTATAAAGGTTGTGCGGCTTGGAAGGAATGGGATGTTTTTAGCGGATATACATCTATCCTAGCCCTTTGTTCCCTTTTAGTTCTTTTGGGCATACTCCTCTTGTTGATACAAAACCGTAGTAATACATAAAAATTCATTGATTCATCAACATCACTCGGTAACGGAATACACAGTATTCAATTTATCTGCGCTTTGATTTGTTTGAAAAAATAATAAAGGACATTTTTATCCTATTTAGTTTTTTAATACTATCTTTGTATTGATTTAACTATTTATGATGTTTTCAAAAGCCTGTGAATATGGTATTAGGGCAGCAGTATATGTTGCGTTACAATCTTTGGACGGAAGACGGGTGAGCGTCACAGAAATTGCAAAAGAAATAGATTCCCCTATCGCCTTTACAGCGAAAATATTGCAACAGCTTTCAAGAAGTGGCATAATTGATTCAATAAAAGGGCCTTCGGGAGGGTTTGAAATTGAACGGGAAAACATGGATTCCGTAAAATTGAGCAAAATCGTTAAAGCCATAGACGGAGATAACATTTATGTGGGCTGCGGATTGGGACTCAAGGAGTGCAATGCAGATAAACCCTGCCCCCTACACGATAAGTTTGTTGATATTAGAACCGATCTAAGAACAATGCTGCAAAATACCAGCTTATATGAACTTGCTACAGGCTTGGAAGTAGGTTTGACCTATTTAAAGCGGTAAAAAAATTTGAAGTAATAAAAGACAATTTTATCCGAATTATAAAATCATTTATCATGAACCATTCCATAGAAAAAACAATCGGGCAAATGGTAGCAGAAGACTACCGAACCGCCCAAGTCTTGAAAGCGCACAAAATAGATTTTTGCTGTAAAGGCAATCGCACGCTACAAGAGGTTGCAGAGAAAAAAGGACTTGATTTGGAAACCTTGATTCAGGAGCTTGGTGAAGTTCAGGACAGCAATACCGGGGATCAACCTGATTTTAAGACCTGGCCTCTGGATTTGTTAATCGATTATATCGAAAAGAAACACCATCGGTATGTGGAACAACAAATTCCCATTTTAAAGCAATACCTCAACAAGCTATGCCATGTGCATGGTAACAAACATCCTGAGCTGTTCGGAATCTTTGAACATTTCAGTGCTTCTGCCGGGGAATTGGCCATGCACATGAAAAAGGAAGAACTGGTGCTGTTCCCTTGGATTCGCAAAATGGTCAATGCAACACAAGATGATACGGCTTTGGGAGACCCCAAATTCGGTACCGTAAAGAATCCCATCCAAATGATGATGGAAGAGCACGATAATGAAGGGGAACGGTTCCGAAAAATTGCCGTTTTGAGCAATGACTACACGCCTCCTCCAGATGCCTGCAATACTTACCGAGTTGCCTTCTCCCTCCTTCAGGAATTTGAGGAAGACCTCCATAGGCACATCCACTTGGAAAACAATATTCTGTTCCCAAAAGCTGAAATCTTGGAAAAAAAACTGCTTAACAATTAAAATCCATATGCCCGTGTACCTATCAATAGGTACAAACAAACATCACAATAATGAAACATTCAACATTACCAATGACTCATTCTGGAACTGAGCATAAATCAGGTTTATTAAAAACCATTTACAATCGGTTGTTCATTGAATTCAAAAAAAACAACTTGGCTATTCATCCATTGCGATTATAGGACAGAGCTGTCTTGGTTCTGCTGCTGCAATGGTGCTTTTGATGGGAACAATGGACATGATCTTAAAAATGATATCGCTCTTTTTTGTCACCATCTTCTGCATGGCGTTCAATGGAGCCGTATTGGCACAATTAAAACCTTTGACCACATTTAATCTTCTGATCTTAAGTGTTGCTTTCAGTACTTTGGTCATTATAGCCCATATTTTTTAATCCATTTTAATTGGTGGAAACAACTATTTCTTGGGACCATTGATGAAAACTTCATCGGTGAAAAAGGCAGCTCCAGCCAAGTTCAGGGCAGAAAAATAGCTGAGATGTTTCAATTAAAAATTGCAATTATTGGCTTCTCGGTAAATGACAGCTAAATCAAGTACATCCTTATCTAGGTGAACTTACTTTCCAATCAATAAACTGGTGTCTAGTACATTAAAGTTTTCAAAAGTGCTTCATTAGAAGGTATTAGCACCTAGGATGATGCCCCAATCCATATAATTTTAACAAAGATTAATGGATAGTTAAATAAATAAATATTTAATTAATCATCGCGTAAAGAAGATTATATTACAACCATTTATAATATCTTTTTAGATTGAATATTCAGCTGCCCAAGAGTAGCCGTCAAAATATTTGATTGTTCAGCCTTTAACTAGAAATATGTGTTATTACTTAAAAAGAATAAAATTTACAATATTCATAGCCGCTTGCCTGGGGATGTTGGTCAACTGCTCCCAAAAAAATCAAAAAAAGACACTTTTTCAACTATTGGACCCCAAAGAAAGCCAAGTTCATTTCAACAATGCGCTTACTTCTACAGACTCTTTGAACATTCTGGATTTTGAGTACATGTACAATGGGGCCGGCGTAGCTATCGGCGATATCAACAATGATGGGTTAAGTGATATCTACTTCAGTGGCAACCAAGTCTCAGGAAAACTCTATCTGAACAAGGGAAATTTAACCTTTGAGGACATTACCGATAAAGCTGGTGTTGCAACCACAGGTTGGAGCAATGGCGTTTCCATGAACGATGTAAACAACGATGGACTTATTGATATTTATATCTGCAGGGGTGGTCCAAGAGGAACAAAGGAAGAAGAAAAAGGGAACCTTTTCTTTTTGAATCAAGGAGATGGCACTTTTAAGGAAGTTGCCCAAGAAATGGGAATTTCCGATACAGGCTACAGCATACAGGCACTTTTTTTTGATTATGACAAGGACGGCCATAAAGATTTGTATATCCTCACCAACGCTTTGGTCGATTATAATAGAAATAATACCAAACCCATAGAGAAAAATGGTACAGCCATTAGTACAGACCGATTGTACCACAACAATGGAGATGGCACTTTTACCAATGTAAGTCAACAGGCCGGAGTAACAATTGAAGGTTTTGGTTTGGGAATCACGGTATGCGATATTAATGAAGATCTTTGGCCAGACCTCTATATTTCAAATGATTTTTTAACCAATGATATTCTCTATGTCAATAATCAAGATGGCACTTTTACAAATAAAGTAAAGGAATACATCAAACACCAAAGCTATAACGGCATGGGCAATGATGTTGCGGACATAGACAATGATGGCAAATCGGATATTATGGTGCTTGATATGTTCCCACAGGACAACAAACGTATCAAACAGACCATGATGAAGCCCAACTATGATACCTATACCAGAAATCTTAATGTTGGATATTCACCGCAATTTGTTCGCAATACCCTTCAATTGAACAATGGTAACGGCTCTTTCAGTGAAGTAGGACAATTGACTGGCCTTCACAATACAGATTGGAGTTGGGCACCCCTTATTGCGGACTTTGATAATGACGGTTGGAAAGATGTCTTTATCACCAATGGTTATCGAAGAGACATTACCAATCTGGACTATGTGGTATACAGTGAACAAAACAGTGTATTTGGAGAAAAAAAAATCGACGAAAACGACCAGCTTGATAAACTGACATCCCTTCCCGAAATTAAACTGCACAACTACATCTATAAAAACAATGGAGACCTCACCTTCACCGATATGGTGGAAGAATGGGGATTTGAACTTCCCAGCTATTCAAATGGCGCTGCCTATGCAGATTTGGATAACGATGGTGATCTTGAACTCATCATCAACAATATTGATGACAAAGCCAGTATTTATAAAAACAATGCGATTGAGCAACAAGACTCCGTTAACGATGCGCGACATTTCCTAAGAGTAAAATTAACTGGGATGGACGACCCAACTGGCACCAAGGTTTCCGTGTATAAAGACGAGTCTTCCCAACATCAATCGTTTTCCCCGGTTCGTGGCTATCTATCCAACGTGGAACAAACCCTTCATTTTGGCTTGGGCAAGGCCACCAAGGTAGATTCGTTAAAAGTTATATGGCCCAATGGATTAGTACAAACTCTCAAAGAACTTCAATCTGATAAAACCTTGGTGTTGGACCGGGCTGAGGCTTCTCCTGGAACCAACCTAACAGAAAAAAGGAATGCGAAAGCGTTGTTTACCAAAACCAATGAAGCATTAAAAATTGACTATCAACATGAAGAGGACGATTTTATAGAATTTAAATGGCAACCTGCTTTAATGCGCATGTACAACCGTTTAGGACCTGGTTTGGCGGTTGGCGACGTAAATGGCGACAATCTGGAAGACTTTTATGTGGGAGGAAGCAAGAAGAAAAAGGGAAGTTTATTTATTCAACAAAAAGACGGAACCTTCGTTTCCAGGGAGTTTGATGATAAAGAACCTCGTGAAGATATGGGGCTCGTATTTGCGGACATTGATTCCGATGGTGATTTGGATTTGCTGTCCGTTCATGGTGGTGGCGTCTGGGAAATGACGCGAAAAGATTATAAAGATTTGATCTACGTGAATGACGGGAAGGGAAATTTCTCGGCTAAAACCTTGTTGGAACGAGACTCAAGAGGTTCGGTCATTCGACTTGCAGATGTAGATCGTGATGGAGATTTGGACATTTTTATTGGTGGTCGGGTCGTCCATGGTGCCTATCCCACCAGTCCAAAAAGTTATCTGCTCAAGAATACCGGCGGTACGTTCCAGGATGACACAGAGACTGTTTTTGGCTCTGATGGACGACTAGGAATGATTTCTGATGCGCTTTGGACCGATTTTGACAATGACGGTTGGATGGATATGATCATGGTGGGCGAATTCATGGAAATCCAATTTCTAAAAAATGAAAAGGGGAAGCTGGTAAATATAACTTCACAAACGGGACTTACCAACCATGATGGACTTTGGAACAGCCTTGTTTCAGGGGATTTTGACGCCGATGGGGACACCGATTATGTTGTGGGCAACCTAGGTCTCAACAACGATTTTAAGGTAAGCCCAGAAGAGCCTTTGACCTTATATGCCAAAGATTTTGATGAAAATGGAAATATAGACCCTTTGGTAAGCTGTTTTAGAAATGGAAGTGAGCATCTCATACACCCACGGGATGTACTTATCGACCAAATCAATGGAATGCGCAATCGATTTTTGGATTATGAAACGTATGCCAATGCCGACATGAGCAATACCCTATCTGAAAGAGACCTGGAAGGAGCCCAAATTTTCAAGGCCACCAATCTAGCAAGCACCTATGTTGAAAACTTGGGCAATGGTAAATTCAAATCCACACCTTTACCACTTCAAGCCCAATTCGCGCCTATTTATGGCATGCAAGTCCACGATTACAATTCTGATGGTAATTTGGATGTTCTTATAGCCGGAAATCAATTTGCAGTTGAACCTTTTATGGGAAGGTATGATGCCTTGGTTGGTCTTTGTTTATTAGGGGACGGACAGGGTGATTTCAAAACAATATCCACAAATGAAAGTGGCTTGGACATTAGTGGTGATGCCAAGGGAATGGCAACTATTCTATCCGCCAACGGAGAAAAAAGCATCTTAGTAGGTCAAAATTCCGGAAAGTTGCAATCGTACAGTTATGGAACCAAAATGGAACAGATTATGGTTGAACCCATGGATGCTTATGCCATAGTTTACCTAAAAGATGGCAGTTCCTTTAAAACCGAATTTTATTACGGAGGGTCATACCTAAGTCATTCCTCTCGTAGTTTAGGATATGAAGCAGCTTCCACTGACTATATTGAGATTGTTGATTATCTTGGTAATAAAAGAAAAATAGAAATACAATCATAAACTTTCAGTAGCAATAGGAAAAGAATGATGAATAGAATAAATCAGGTTCTGAAAATGAGACTTTTTATCGGGTTTTGGGCAATTATACTTGTGGGGTGCAATCAACCCGTTGATCAAGAAAAATTGCATCAATTAACGGAAACCGCCGTAATGGATTGGAACTCAAAGTTAACGGACGTTATTGTGGCGGATATTTTTACCCCACCAGTTTCCAGTAGGATCTATGCCTATTGCAATGTTGCTGCCTATGAAGTAATGTGCAAATCGGACCCTAATTTTCAAAGTTTTGCCGGTAAGCTCAACGATTTGAGCACTACTCCCGACCCTGAAGAAGGTAAGGAATATAATTTTCCGGTTGCCGCCATGGTCGCCTTCTCATCTGTTGGAAAAAATCTGGTGTTCAATACGGAGGCCATGGAAAAACTGCAAAGTGATTATCTCGATGAAATCAGATCCACAAACCTCAACAAGGCTATAATTGAGAATTCCATTGCCTATGGTAACCAAATGGCAGACCATATTATGGAATGGGTAAAAAAAGATGGATACAAAGAACGCAGTGCCATGTCGCGCTATCAACTCAATCACGATGACCCGGGAACATGGCAACCCACTCCACCTAATTATATGGAGGCCATAGAGCCCAATTGGAGCACTCTAAGACCGTTTACCCTTAAAGCTTCAACCCAATTTGAGCCCGCTCCTCCTACACAATTTGACTCTATCCCAACGTCACAGTTTTATCAGGAAACCATGCATGTCTACGAATCGGTCAACAATCTAACCGAAGAAAATTTGGCCAAGGCCAAATTCTGGGACTGTAACCCAAATATTTCCTATACCAAAGGACATGTAATGTACTATCATCAGCAAATTTCTCCTGGCGGACATTGGATCATGATTGCATGTCAAGCGGCCAAAGCGGAAAAATTGAGTCCCATGAAAGCTTCTGAAGTATTGGCCAAAACCGCCGTTACCATTGCCGATGCCTTTATCAGTTGTTGGTCTGCCAAATACAATACTGGGCTTATTAGACCCGAAACCTACATCAACCGATATATCGATCCAGATTGGAAACCCATTCTACAAACCCCTGCTTTTCCAGAGTATACAAGCGGGCATAGTGTTGCCTCAAGTTCGGCTGCCACAATGCTTACCCATCTTCTTGGGGAAAATTACAGTTTTGTGGACTCAACGGAGGTAAGTTACGGGCTTCCACCCCGATCTTTCAAATCATTTAGGCATGCCGCGGATGAAGCCGCCATAAGTAGACTGTATGGGGGAATTCATTATATGCCAGCGATACAAAACGGCATTGAACAGGGAAAACAAGTTGGAAATCATGCTATTAGAACACTGGAATGAAAGTCAATTAATCCCATTAATGGTTGAGTACAATCTAAAAGTCCCAATAGACAGGCGACACTTTAATGAAGAGGGAGAATACAAATTCCGCTCAAATCTGCCAATAAACCAAGATTTGTAGATTATAAGTACAAAAGTGAATTTTGAAAGACCCTAAAACAAAGGTGATAGAATGGATAGATATTTTATAAGCGTTATAAATCAACGTAAAATTACTGCACTTTTAAGTAATGATGACTCGCTTTCCGTTTATACCTTACTTATTTGCTTGCTTTAGGCCTTTTAACTTTCGGTTAAAATGGATCACGTATGTGGCAGTAAATCCAAAATTAAGGTTAGGATTCTTGAAATTGAAATTATAGCTGGTTCCCGTTATAAAAGCGTCCTCGACAATATGTGAAGCGTTGGTTAGCATAAACTGGAGCATTACGTCCCCTAGTTCCCAGTTAACCCCTATGCTAAAAGGACCATATGTATCGTAAGATTCTTTTCGGTTGAACACCGCATAGTACTCCGAGACCAAGGAAAGATGCCCTCCCAATTTATACCTTCCCCCAATTCCCAACGCAAAATAATTTTTTGGGTCTTCTTCGGAATATCGCATCCCTTTGTGTACCCATGTTGGTGCTATTTGTAATGAAAAATCCGAAGTGAATTTTCTTGCAATAAGTGCTTGGGAGGTAAATGACAACCTGCTGGAAAAGCTGTCATCTATATTTGGTGCTGTTATACCTTCACTATAATAGCTGGCATTCTGAAACAGCGTGACGCTTACCGGAGAACTTTCCGAATCGCTCCGCTGTCTTATTAGCCTATATTTTAAGTATCCATCAAAAAGTCCGTCCCACGTGCTTCCCCCAAAACCCGTGGAAAGTCTATCTGAGATACCATATTCCAATGCAATGCGGGCATTCATTTTATCTGCTCCAAAACTTTGTGAATACAGGTTTGGGGTGTTCCAAAACCTATTCGCTACTGAAACCTCCAAAATTCCTTTTTTCCGGGTTTCAATGGAATGTCCATAGGAAATCCGTGTAGCCTTAAAGGTTGCCAAGGTATATTGCGGACTCTCCTGTTGTTCCTCATCCAATATTTCCAACAAGCCTTTTTGGGCCAACAGGCCATTGGCCGTCAGTACCAAAATGAAAAAAAACAAAATCTCCTTACTCTTCATAGGGCAAACATTCAAATCTAAAATCCACAGATACTGTTTTTGCTATATTACCAGCCAGAAGAGGCGGTATTTTTATCTCATAATCCTGTACTATGGCTTCAAAAGTGCCTGATAGTACATAGTTTTCACCCAGATGTTCAATCTTGGTTTTGATTTCCAGTTCTTCTGTTACCCCGTGCATGGAAAAATTTCCTTTTATCATTCTAGTCTGATTGTCGCTCAAACCCGTATCAAAATCAAGTATCTCCCCTTCAAAAGTGGCTTTGGGGTAAATGTCAGATTCCACGTAGCTTTCGTTGAAATGCTCCCGCATAAGAGCTTTTTCAAAAATAAAGGCGTTCATCAGCATGCTCACCGCAATCTCTCCACTCTCAAGGTCAATGATACATAGGGCCTGGTTGTTTTCTGCTTTTATATTTTCTACCGAGGTGTACGAAAAAAAGGCCACCTGCCCTTGACGGGCAATTACCTTTTGGGCCATCAATTGCTGACCTACGACCAATATGTTAAAATAAAGCAATATATACCTAATCATTTGCTTGACTAAAGGTGATAACACAATCCAAAAATACGGCGTCTTTTAGATATCCCTTGAAAATACCCTTTATTTTGACGGAGTCGTTTGGTTTGAGCTTTGATACCACTTCTTTCTGATGCGACATCATATCACAAATAATATAGGGAGGAGTGTCATTCTTTCCTTTTAACAATACGGTTATTCTTCCGTTCATGAAATTGGTTTCTTTTACAAGTCCAGTAACTTCAAGTATCCGTTCGGTACTTAAACTGTCCTTTAATATACGGTTTCCATTACTTAAAACAGACAATAAGTTTTGTGCCGTAATCTCCACTTCTGGAGTGGCATTCAACATATCTGTTCTTTGGGTACCCAATAGTTCCCACAGTCCAAATAGCAATACAGCACCAAGAAGCGTGGCAAAGACTATTGATCTTACTTTTTTGAACATGTTGGAAACTTCTGTACTTGTGGTAAAGATAAACCTAAACATTAATTAAAAGCCAAGACCCCGTAACCAGGGCCTTGGCATTAACTAACATAAAACTTCTCCTTTTCAATCTATTATATTGAGGGTTCCGGTCATAGGACTGTGGAACTCGCAAACATAAAATAAGGTATCAGGAGCGTCATTTGGGACAGTGAATGTAACAGTTCCTGAAGATGCTCCATTATTTGTTACACCATTATCATAGGTGTCCGAAGTACCAATGCTCTGCACTGATTTTATCCAAAAAGGGTGTCCGGGGGCACTCACATTAAATTCATAGGTATTGCCTCGTTTCAGAGTTAGATCAGGATTTACGGCACCACTGAGTCCATCCCCATCGAAGACATAAGCGCTTGCTTCCTGATTGGCAACATCATAGCTAACTGTGCTTACTGCGGGTTGCGGTGCAGTTTCAGTATCGGAATTGGCAATGGGCCAAACTCCAGCAGATGGGAAACCTACTCCGTAGTTGTCACCACGTTCCGAATCTTGACCAAAGTAATACAGCGGCCAGCCCTTAAAAGTCAACTGTTGCCTTCCAAAGACATCTATTGAACCAAAATCTGAAGAGGAGAACGTACTGGGCACCTCCATTAAAGTTTCCTCAAAAATGGGCCACACCCCGTTGTTGGAAAAGTCATCGGCGGTAAAATTGTTTACTCCATTTTCATCATTGGAAAAAAGATACAACGTATTACCATAGGCATCGGTCATATAAAAGGTTTCTTCATCCCCAGGTTCATAATTGCTGGTCAAATTGGTCTCGACTCCACCGGAATCCCTACCCACCAATTGGGCCCTGACCTTCATCACCGTATAATCTGGTTTAGCCACATACCAAAGATCGTTGATACCATCACCGTTAACATCGCCCTCTACACTGTCACTTGCATAATAGTACAAAGGCCATCCTTTGTATGTAGTCTGCATGGCACCATCGGTTCGCGTAATCGTACCAAAATCACCCATGTCCAGACCTGCATCCAATGTTAAATTGGAAACATGAAATACAGGCCAAACACTAAGGCAACCATCAGTACAATTGGAATCTCCTTTGCTATCCAATGAGAAAAAGTACAGGCTTCTTCCATCGGCATCCGTAAGAATGCTTCCAAACGTACCATTGCTGACCAATCTCACCGTATCGGAATCGCCTGAAGGTGGTGGCGTATCATCATCCGGTGGTGAATAATCATCTGTTGGATCTCCACCACCCATGGGACCACCGTTCATTCCCTCACTATCAGATCCGGAAGAACATCCCAAAAAAAGTAACGTAATTAGAAAAAAAGTGATTTGCTTTCCCATTTTCATTTTATTTTAATTTAAGTTGATTGTAATTCAAATGAAACATTAATTAAAATCCTATCCCAAAAAACATTCGTGAAGGCGAATAATAAAGTATGAGAAGGAATTTAAGACCTTGAAATTTTTAGCTTTTAGAAAATCCGAAGTAGGTTGAACCCAAAATAAATATCGGCCTTGCCCCAGTCTCCGGTGGCCTGGTTTAAAAATGTATTGATGTTCATGGGTTGGGCGTTGGTAAAATGTAATTGAAAAACGTGCCCCCCTGTTTCAATATCCACCCCAACCGATAATGGATTTTTGAAAGGCGAATCTGTAGCCCTGTTCAAATGAATGCCATAATCCGCATTCAAGGAAAGACGTTTGGATATCTTATACCTTCCTCCCAACCCAAGGGCATATTGTGAGTTGTCCTGTTCGTCCAAGGATACTAAATTGTCATGGAAAAAAGTGGGTACGACCTCAAGGGATAACTTCTGGTTTATTTTTCTTGAAATCAGTACCTGTACGGCATAGGATAACCTATGTTCAAACGCCAGTCCCGGTAAGTTTTCCTTGTCCAAAGCCCCGTTCAGCAGAAGGGTGTTGAAAGAGACAATATTGAAGGGTGACCCTTTTTCACTTTGCCGCACCAATCTGAACTTTAAGGAGCTCTCGTAAGTCTTTTCGAATGAGCTTCGGGATATCCCAAGGTTGATGCCATCCGTGATTCCATAGATAAAATTCAATCTGGTGACAGCTTGATCAAGGCCGAAAAATTCCTCAATACCCGGTTTTATACTTCCAAACCGGTGGGACACCACAAAGTATAACCTTCTTTTGGGTACCATTTTGGTGGTCTCAAAGTTGATGATTTTTAATCCCTTGAACGCTGCGATCTCATAGTCGTTCTGGACCGAAATTGTATCTATTTCTTTCAAGAGATCATCTTGGGCCAAAGCCAAATAGGGTACAAGGAGCAATGTTAGTAGTATTTTTTTCATTTTTCCGAATTGTAGTTTCGTTGGTATATCATTCTTCAATAATTGATGCTTGGTCCAATTTTACTTCCTGAAAGAGATCGTCGTAGCCTATGCATCTGCCCTTTACCGTAATACTATCCCCTTTTTTGAGTACTAGCTGGGAAACGTCCAAAAGGGTGACGACCACGCCATCTTCAAGTCTAATTACATTTCCGTCTATGGCAGCTATTCTTCCAAAAGTTTGGATCACTTTATCTCCGTATTTCTTGGCGGCTTCCGCGTGGACCATGTTCTGGGCCAGTTCGTTGGCAGCAAGATGGAAATCTGCACTTTGCGCAGCAATGTTCCTAGGTTCAGGGTATACCGTTTTGTACACAATGATTATCAAAATGGCAAGCAGTGAACCTATCACAAGCAATCGTGTCCTTCTATTCTTCATAATCACCAATGAGTTTAAAATCGAGTTTCACCAACACGGTTTTGGCAATTTTGTTCTCGACCAGTTTGGGAATTTCAATATTGAAATCCTTAGGAACGACCACAAAACTACCCTGTATGGCCATGATATTATCTATTTTTTGAATTTGGACCTTGGTCTCAATTTCTTTGGTAATCCCCCTAATTTCAAGGGTACCTTTTATAATATGGAGTTGTGAAGTTCTATTGGCTTGGTCAATATCAAAGTCTATGATTTCCCCTTTGAAAAGGGCTTTAGGGTATTGGTCCGATTCAATATAATTTTCGTTGAAGTGCTCTTGCATCAAGGCATTCCTAAAACGAAAACCTCGCATAAGGGCCAAGGATGCTATCTTGTTGTTCGATGCATCAAAGAGCACCGAAACGGACTCGTTTTTTGCCTTTACAGGCTCAAACAACTTTTCTGAAGCTTCAAAAACCACCACTCCTTTTCTATCGACAAACCGCTCCTGTCCGTAGGAAAATCCAAGGCATAACATGCCAATTAGCAGTCCTCTCAACCCTATTTTAATTCCAATTGTTCCCATGCGTTCATTTTTTACTCCTCCAATAGACCATCTGCTATCCATTGTTCTACCAGATCAATCGTGGCTTGCGGCAATCTCCCGGTAGGAGGCATTGCCCTGGCTTCCCCAGTCTGTCTACTGATGGCCGTGAGCAACAAACCACTCTCTGCCCTACTCTTAACTTGGGCATAGGTGGTAAGGGAAAAAGGAGCCCCATTCACTGGAGGACTGGAGTGGCAACTTAAACAGTTGCTGTTTATTACAGACTGGATATTGTTGGTATAGGTGACAAGTTCAGTTTCATTATCATCTTTTTGTTGATCGATAAGATCACTTTCACTATCGTTTGAACAGCCCATCAAGAACAGAAAGGCCAAAACTGAAACAGGTAATATGCTTTTCATGAACATTAAGTTTTATTGTTCAAAGCAATCAATTGATGGGAAGGCTTGCAATTAAACCTTGGTGAAGCCGAATTATGGGAGGTAAAAAGGAAAAATTAGGATTGAATTTCCATGACAGATCTTTACGTGATGCCGTACCGCTCCTAAGAATTAGGGCACATCCTTTTACCATTGGAACTTATTGTTATCTTGTACAGAAATTGCCAAAATCCAATGAGAAAAGACAAGCTTTATTTACTTACTTTTTTGTCTGTTGCGGCTATCTATCTGGTGGTGACTTTGATAGCGACCCCCTATTTTTTAAAAAGTACGACCTATGAGCTCATTGATTCCCAATTGGAGTTTGCCAAGAAAGAAACAAAGACCTTTGCCACTTTGGTCAGTTATCAATTGTTAAATGGAGTTTCAAAGGACACGGTTGCCATGCAAGCTCAAAAAGGACTTCAGGATTCCCATCAAAGCAATGTTTTCTTAAGCATCATCGATTGGTCCGGTAAAATTGTTTGTCATCCCGAAATACAAAATGTGGGGCAAAGTACCCGTTCGGAAGAATCTTTTGTTTCTTCTGTAGCAGATAATTTAACGGCAGATGAGTTTTACACTATTTTCCAGGAAGGGAAAATTGACGATAATTCCTCAGAGGTTATTTTTATGTACCCTATTGAGAATTCGGATTGGATTGTGGCCTCCCACATTAACCTTAAAAGATTGAATTCCCAATTGGAACGCCTCAAGTATCGATTTTATACCATTTTATCCATTATTGGGCTAATTATCATCCCCACATTTGTGATGACCACTCGCTATATAGGCGCTATTTATGAAAAGCGTTTGGAACTCCAAAAACAAAAACTGGAAGACGAAGTCTTAAATCTTTCCAAATTAAATAGAGCTGTTGGGGATTATCAACAAAAAGTCACCGAGCATGTTCCATCCAATGTTACCAAAAAAAGAATTCTAACACAATTAAAAAATGAGCTGTTATCCATTCCCATTGAGGAAATAGCGCACATCTACACCGAAAATTCCATAACCTACGTTGTGGATGTCCTAGGTAAAAAGTCCACTACCTCCTCCAGCCTTGATGAGTTGTTATCCCACTTGGACGAAACTAGATTCTTTAGGGCCAACCGTCAATTTATTATTGCGATTTCCAGCATCGACAAAATTGTAAAATATGGTAACAGTCAATTGAAGATACTGGTCAACCCGGAAACCAATGTTGACATTTTGATCAGCAAAAACAAAGCAGCTGAGTTTAAAAATTGGTTGAATTCCTAGTGCTTTTAAACCCAAAACCTTTCTTTTCTTGTTTAATTCTTGGGATGGTTACAATTCTTTAGATCTAGAACATTAGTCCATCAATTACGAAAAACCTAAAAAAAATCTGTATTTCATGGATTACATCGTTGAGAAATATGTTAAAATTTAAAAATATTGTAAAGTTTTTAGGTAAAACAAGACTGCCTATCAAGACCAATGGTCTTTATGACCTTTAAAAGCATTTATACCACCATCTAAAAAGTAGGGCTAAGCCATGAAAAATGTACTTATAGTTGAGGATGACCTTGAAATTGTTCGTTTACTACAAATACATCTAAAGGACTTGGGGTGCGAAGTCATAAATGAAGCCAATGGCAGTAAAGGACTTTCCAAAGCAATCAATGAAAATCTAGATCTCATCATCTTGGATGTTATGCTTCCAGAAATGGATGGTATTGAAATATGTCAAAAAATTAGGGCCAACAATATTACCACTCCTGTGATGATGCTAACTTCAAGATCTGAAGAAATTGACAAGGTCTTGGGCCTTGAGGTAGGGGCAGATGATTATTTAACCAAGCCCTTTAGTGTACGAGAGTTTATTGCCAGGGTCAAAGCCATTTTTAGGAGACAGAAATTGGATAATCTTGAGCAAACCACAAATAACCATAAAATTTTACAATTTGAGGCCCTGCTCATTGATATTGAAATGCGGAAGGTGCTCCTAAAGGGCGAAAAAGTGGAGCTTTCTCCAAAGGAATTTGAATTATTGGCACTGCTGTCTTCCAACCCGGGCAAAAGTTATGACCGCTCCAAATTATTGAACATGATATGGGGGTACGACTTTCGTGGATATGAGCATACCGTAAACTCACACATTAATCGCCTTAGATCTAAGATAGAACCCGATATGGGCAAACCCACGTATATTTTAACCACTTGGGGGGTTGGTTATAAGTTTAATGAAGAGCTTGTTAAAGCCTGATCGCGTCAAGATGGTAAAAAGTGAAGTACTAACCACAAAATTTGTAGTCAAGTTAATCTTGACTTTCTTCACCATGATCCTAATGGCAGGGATTGGATACACCGTTACTTCAATTTACTTTTCAAATCAATATTTCTATCAAACCACACAGCGCTTAAATGCAAGTTTGGCTAAAGACCTTGTTGTCGAAAAATTCAGCAATACCCATCCTTTCGATTCTACCGGGACGGTAAACAAAGCACTTTTTGGCGATATTATGCACAATATGATGGCCGTGAACAGAGCTATTGAAGTTTACCTGTTGGATGATCAAGGGTATGTGCAATACTCCGTTGTTTTGGATCATAACATCCCAGAAACCAATCAGAAAAAAATAGATCTTGCCCCAATCCACAAATTCATAAAGGACAATGGACGCAATTACATATTGGGTCAAGACCCCAAAGATTTAACCCAACAAACCATTTTTTCTGCCGCAGAATTTAACCAAAATGGTCATAAAGGATATGTATATATCATTCTGGCGGGAAAAGACTTCTTGGCCACACGAAGCGATTTATTCAACGGCTATTTGATGCATATCGGCCTTGGAGGTTCGTTACTGACCTTATTTTTCTCAACTTTTCTGGGCATACTTGCCATTTGGCATCTAACACGAAGCCTTAGAAAGATCATTTATGCCGCTAAACGTTTTCAAGATGGGGATTTAAAATATCGCATACAAGATGCAAACAAGACGGATTTGGCCAATGTGGCCACCACATTCAATAGTATGGCTGATACCATTCTTTCAGATATTGAAAAAATAAAATCCGTAGATCAGTTAAGACAAGAGCTCATCGCGAACATCTCACATGATCTTAGGACACCGCTTGCTGTTGTTCAAGGGTACATTGAAACTTTGCACATGAAAGGTGACCAACTTTCAGCAGAAGAGCGGCAAGCGTATTTAAAAATTATCTCTTCAGGTGGGGAGCGCCTCGCCAAATTAATATCACAGTTGTTTGAATACTCCAAACTTGAATCAAATCAAATTCAGCCTGAGAAAGAACCGTTCCTGATCAGTGAACTGGCCAATGATATCCACAGGAACTATTCCATGCTGGCCGAAAATAAAAACATTACACTAAAGTTATCCATGTCCGACGACATTCCTTTGGTTTTTGCCGATATCTCGTTGGTGGAACGGGCCATTCAAAACCTGATGGACAACGCCATAAAGTTTACCCCTGAAAATGGTGAAATTGTGATGAAGATATTACCCTTGGAAACCCATGTGGAAATTGTTATACAAGATTCAGGACCAGGCATCGATAAAGAAAGTCAAGCCCTTATCTTTGAACGGTACAGACAAACCAAAATAGGACAAGAAAAGGAAGGTTCCGGATTGGGGCTGGCCATCGTAAAAAAGATTTTGGATATTCATGATAGTGAAATCACCGTTCTTAGTAATCCAAATGAAGGAACAGAATTCAGTTTTGAATTACCCATATATGCTGCCATCTAAAATCTGTATGGTAAAGGTGTACCTATTTATCGTAGTTTGGAAAGATCATTATCCTTCTTGAAGCTGTAAAAATCGTACCACTCGTTTATCTTTTCCCCCTTTTCATATTTTTCCGCCGAAACCAATTTCTCATTTTCATAGTGTAAACAATATCCATCCTTTACACCATTGGCAAGCTGGCATTTGTGATCAATATATCCCGCATCATCATAAAATAGCCACCAAAGCTCCATATTTCCATTTATAAAATGTCCTTCTTTTTCCAAATCACCGTCAATGGTGTAGAAATACCAATACCCCACCCTTGTATTGTTCTCGTAATGCCCTTTCTTCATCAGGGCTCCATTGGGATAATAATATTTCCAATACCGAATTTTATCATTTCCCTTAACCCACCCCTCGGATTTAAGGATACCCGTTGGATAAAATTCTTTGACATATTCCACAGAGGCGGTTTCACCTGTGGTGCTTAAACAAAATAGCAGATAAGAAATAAGGTAGAATATTTTCAAGATGGTCTTATTATAGAATCACGTTTCTTAATTAATGGCCGATTTTAATCATTGGCCATAAATAGCATTGGTACGAAATACGGCTAAAAACATCACAAAAAAGTCACCAAATCATAATAAGTCGTTTAGCACTTTAAACTTGAACCGCTTCTCTACCATACCGATGATTTGGGTCAAACAATGAAGATTTGATGTTTTTGTGATCTCTTTGGGATATGTTCATACTTGTTTTGTCCTACGAACCACGCCCATCAAAACCGCTTTACCAAAGTTGTCGGTTTGATAAGGGCTGAAATATATTTTAAATAGAATCCAGTAATATGAAAACAAGAAACTTCCTGATTATCTGTTCTTTAACCTTGGTATTTTCGTGTGGCTTTGGTCAAAACACTGCCTTATTTTTTGAAAAGGCCAACACCTTCTTTGGCCAATATGTGAAGGATGGAAAGGTTGATTACGGCCAAATTCATTCAAACCCTGAAAAACTGAGTGAAATCTTGAAATTGACCCAAAATATCCTAGTAACCAAAGACAATTCAAAAACCTACCAGGCTTTTTGGATAAATGCCTATAACCTGTGCGTTATCAAAGGGGTTGTGGACCATTATCCCATTAACTCTCCGTCGGATGTTCCAGGTTTTTTTGATACAAAAACCTATTCCATTGGTAATGCGGACAGAACATTGAATGAAATAGAGAACAAATTGCTTCGCGCAAACTTCCCAAATGAGCCCCGGTTTCATTTTGCCTTGGTCTGCGCTGGTCTAGGGTGCCCACCAATTATTGATAAAGCCTATTTGCCACAAACGCTGGACGGACAATTGCAAAAGCAAACCGAGCTTTCCTTAAACAATCCCCATTTTGTCCGCATTAATGGTAACAAAGTTGGGTTATCCCAAATTTTTGAATGGTATGCGGGTGACTTCACTAGAGATGGAAAAAGTTTTATAGACTTCATAAACATTTATAGAGAAAAAAGGTTGAATCCTGGTTCGGAAGTTGTTTTTTATCCCTACGATTGGTCTTTAAATAAGATGGAATAACCCTCCATACCAATTGGTTAACAATTAAAAATCAACTTGAATTCTTTTGTTATATAACCGTGATTTTTCTGTGATAGGTTACCC
>JBNLBG010000006.1:85903-101421 GCA_050303195.1 Allomuricauda sp.
TACCAATTGGTTAACAATTAAAAATCAACTTGAATTCTTTTGTTATATAACCGTGATTTTTCTGTGATAGGTTACCCATAGGTTTGGGTCAAAATTCACAGGGATTGAAACATCCACGATGAATTCCAAAAACAAATTAAAAATAATTAAATCTAAATTGATGAAAAGAAAATTTGTACAACTCGCTAGTATTTTTTCAGTGTTTGCCCTTGTTCTTGTCGGTTGTTCCGATGATGGTGGTACTGAAACAATAACCATTGATACCGGACTGCCCATCGGTAATTTTGAAGTTGACAGACAAGGAGACTTGGTTGCTGAAAGCGGAACACCCACGCAAGGAACAGTACAATTGGGAGTAGATTCGGAAGGAACTGACTTTTTACGTTTCTCCGATGATTTCACAACCGAATTGGGTACAGGGACCGTGGGCATATTCTTGTCTACATCTTCTGTCTACACCGCCGACCCGGCCAACGGAAACCCAGATTTAAAATTGATCGGGAACGTATCCAGTAATGGTGAAATGTTCATTAAACTGGATGGAGAACCACAAGCAAAGTTCACCCATGTTATTTTGTGGTGTGCCTCTGCCAACATTCCATTCGGAAACGCTGAACTTAAGTAATAGTACATTACACGAAGAATTGCCTTCGGGGATTATGATGGCGACCCATGGTTTCCTGCTACTTCCCGAAGGTATTTTTTAATTCAAAAAAAATTAATTCTATGAAAAAGTACTGGTATTCATTTGGGGTCTTTGCCCTGATGATATCCCAAATCCAAGCCCAAAGTGGATGGACAAGGAAGGCTAAAAGTTTTTATGTACAGTCTTCAGCATCATACTATTCTTCAAAAGATTACTACACTACGGAAGGTAATCTATCTGATACTGGAAGTAGGTTCAATAGTAGCGCTCTTATCCTTTATGGTGAATATGGGGTAACTGACCGTATTACTGCCATTGTGGATTTGCCCGTGGTGAAGTTGAACAGTTTCAGCTCAACGGAAACCGTTGCAGGAGTAGGTAGCTTAAATGTTGGCCTAAAGTATAGGCTGTTCCACAGCCTTCCCATAGCGATTCAGGCTAATTTTGAAATTCCCACAAATGATGGGACAAACTTTGCAAGGGCCAAACAACCCAATGCCTTGGGTACCTTTGATGAAATCAATCTGCCCACATCCGATGGAGAGCTCAATGTATGGACCAATCTTATTGGGTCCCATTCCTTTGGGAGTGGAAAGACCTATGGAAGTTTATATACCGGGGTAAATTTCAGGACTGAATCCTTTAGCAATCAGTTTCAGGCAGGTGCTGAAGTTGGACATTTATTTTTTGATAAATTGTATTTGATCGGGAAACTGCGCATATTGGAAAAATTGTCTTCCAATGACGGATTCCAAGGTGGTTCCTTTCTTTATGGGGAAGGAACAACATTTACTTCATATGGACTCAATGCGATCTATAAATTGGGTAACCACTTAAGTTTGGTATCTTCTTATTCAGATTATGCCGGTTTCTTGGTCGATCGGAAAAATATTTATGACGGAGCAACCTTCTCGTTAGGTATCTCCATAGAGTACTAAGACACCTATCTGTATCGAAATATCAACATGATATAGCGAATGGTACTTTAGGAAAATCCCGTAAAAATCGGGTTTTATTTTTGTTACTTTGAAGGCGCCTTACTTCCATTTGCATGTTTCATTTGGAGGTAAGGTTTTCCATTTTAAGGAATTAATAGCAGCATGCTTACATTTTATATGCTTAAATTTAGGATTGAAAGTGAATCGGGCATTCCTTATAGATTTTGGTGCCGAAACGCGCAATAACCAATCCAGTGTCGAGTAAAAAATCTCTGATAAATTATGTGAACAACTTTGTTGCATTGTCCGACGAAGAAACCTATCAATTAGAATCAAGTTTTGAGGAAGTACATGTAAAAAAGAGACAGTTCATTGTACAACCAGGGTTTACCAATATGCACAGGGCTTTTGTGGTAAAAGGTGCATTTAGGGCCTATGTCATCACCAATGATGGGCAAGATCATACCCTTCAATTTGCCATAGAGAATTGGTGGGTTTCAGATTTCAATAGCTATATCTACCAACATCCAGCCACCCTTTTCATAGTGGCCTTGGAAGACAGCACCATTTTACAAATAGAATATAACCGGGAACAGGACCTGAAAAAATCCAACCACAAGTTTGAAACCTTTTTTAGGATCATGGCCGAAAAAGGACTTGCCTTTGAACACCGCAGAATTCTTTTTAACCTCACCAATTCTGCAGAGGCCCGGTACGAGAATTTTTTGCTGAATTTTCCCAATTTTGTGAATCGGGTACCGCAGTATGCCTTAGCTTCCTATTTGGGCATGACCACAGAATTTCTTTCCAGAATCCGAAACAAAAGAGTCAAGAAAAGTTGAACTAGTTCAACCTTTTTTCTTGACGTACTTCATTTTTATTGGCTTGTAATCAGAAGACATTTGTCCTGTCGATATTGACACAGAATTAAAACAGTAAAAATGGAACAATCATTAAATGAAGTCCTTTCGGCCAAAAATGAAATGGTCAAAAATGGACAAATTGTGGAGGCCACCGAAAAGTATTTTTCTTCGGATGCCAAAACGTATGATTTTGACGGTACGGTTACCAATGGTAAAACCGAGATGCTCGCCAAAATGCAAGGATTTGCCGGAGCTATTGCCAAGGTCAATGGTATTACCCTGCACAATACATCATTGTCCGGCGATGTCTCTTTTGCAGAATTTACCTTTGACTTTGACATGAAAGATGGCAGTAAAATCTTATGGCACGAGATCCTGCGTACCGTCTGGCACAATGGGCAGATCGTGGAAGAACAATACTTCAAAGCATAATAAGGTTCGCCATGGGATTTGTAACGAAAAAAATACATGCGTACTTGGATTATCCGGTAGCAGCGGCGTTGATGACCCTACCCTTTATATTGGGATTGGGGTCTTCTAACCCAATGGCCTGGAAACTTTCCTTCATTGTGGGTATAGCGGCATTGGTGTTGACCCTTTTAACAGATCACCAGTTTGGGGTATATAAAATCATCCCTTACAAGGGTCACCTCATTGCCGATGGCATGGTAGGCACCTTGTTTGTCATAGCCCCTTTTTTACTGGCTTTTGAGGGCTTGGATGCCTACTACTATTGGGTCAATGGAATCGCCGTTTTAACGGTGGTCAGTTTACATAAACCAGAAAATAATTTACAAAAAGCAAAAAATTAAACATTAAAAACTATGAAATCATTACTATTGGCGGCAACGCTATTAATCGCATCACTAGGTTATTCACAAAGTTTGAAAAATAGCAATAACATAGATGACAGTAAAATTGCATTACAAGGGTACAGCCCAGTTTCTTACTTGGATTTAGGTATCGCACAAAGAGGACTTAAAGAGTACAAAGCCACACATAATGGAATATCCTACTACTTTACCAGTGAGGCCCAAAAGAAAACTTTTGAAGCTTCTCCTGAGAAATACCTTCCCCAATATGGCGGTTATTGCGCATTTGGTGTTTCCGTAGGTGCTAAATTTAGAGTTGACCCCACAAAGTTTGTGGTGAAAGACGGGAAGTACTTTTTATTTCTTTACGATGTAGAAGTGGATGCCCAACAACTTTGGTTGGCCGAAAATCACCAACAAGTGAAGAAAAAGGCTGATTCCAATTGGAAGAAGTTAAGCAGGTAACACTAAAAAAAGCCCATTGGAAAATACTTCCTCTGGGCTTTTTTTATTCATTTTCCTAATACCTGTACGTAGTTCCACTTGGTCGTTCCTATGTGCAACGCTATCCCATAACAAAAGCAACTGTAATTTCCATCCACCAATTTCTACTAATTCGGCTCAATAAAACCCATAGTACCGGTTCAACATGAAAATTAGATTTAGACCCTGTAGCCCTTCGGATTTTGATATCATCACAGAGTTCATAATCCATCTATACGATGAGGATCCCGGGCTCATACAAATGACCAAAGAAAAAGCCTTCAATACCTTGGATTTGCTTTCAAAAAAGAGTGATTTAGGTGCTGTTTTGGTTATTGAGGACAAAGAACACATCATAGGATATTGCATTCTCATCAATTATTGGAGCAACGAATATGGCGGGAACATTTTGCATATTGATGAGTTATTTATAAAAGAGGACTATCGCTCAAAAGGGATAGGGTCCCAATTGATCTACCAATTGGCCAAATCAAAGTTTGCCGATGCGGTAGGTCTTCAACTAGAAGTTACCCCTGATAACGCAAGGGTCAAAAAATTGTATGAAAAACTTGGTTTTACCCTTCGCGAAAATAGTGCCTACGAAATGGGGTTGGACTAATACCCTCTCAATTTGAAGATTTCTTGGACTGAATCAAACTTTCCGCCAGTCTTTTTAATCGATAAACAGGTTCTTGATTTCTTTGCAGCTTACTTTCAATTATGGCGTTCTCGAACAGGGAATATATAAGAAAAGCCAACTCCTTTTCCTTCAATTCGTATTCAAAAAAAAGAAGTAGCCCACTTTTGTGGTTTTGAATCTCATCATAGACCAACTTCTTTTCAGGACTGGTTTCAGAAAGCATATTTAAAAAACTACACCCTCTAAAATCATCCATGCTATTTCGTTCAACCAAAAAATCAAATGAGGACAAGGCCTTATTATTCTTGTCTCGTAGAAAGTCATAAAAGGCCTTGTTCCAAATTTCATTGCGCCGTTGCAAATAGGCTACGCACAAATCTTCCTTAGATTTAAAGTGATAGTAAAGACTGGCCTTTGCAATATTGGCCTCACTGATTATTTGATTGATTCCCGTCTCGTTGAACCCCTGTTCCTGGAACAATCTATCTGCAGTAATTAGAATTCTATCCTTTACATCTTGATTATGCTGCACCATGACACCTTACAATTTCCCCATAAAGGAACGTATTTTTTCAATTATGGCTCCACCATCTTCCTCCAAGGCAAAATGCCCGGTATCGTAAACATTGTAATCAACGGTCTTTAAATCATTTTTATAGGCTTTGGCACCCGACTCCGGAAAAAATTCATCGTTCTTGCCCCAAACAATGAGCATGGGAGGTTGATATTTCCGCAGATATTCCTGCCATTTGGGGTAAAGCTTTATATTGTTTTGGTAATCGTAGAATAGGTCCAGGTTGATTTCGTGCGAACCTGGCCGGGATAACCTGAGGTAGTCCAACTGCCAAGCATCCGGATTGATGTTTTCTGGGTTTCTGGTTCCGTGGGTATACTGCCACTTCAGACCTTCCAAAGAGAATGCCCCCAAAAGTGCGTTTCTATTTTCCATGCTATTTTCTTTCCATAGTTTTCGAATACCTTCCCAAGCATCCCCCAGTCCAGCTTCATAGGCATTGCCATTTTGATTAATGATGGCGGTTATTTTTTCGGGATGTGCCGTAGCGATCCTAAAGCCAATGGGCGCCCCATAATCCTGTATCATCAGGGCATAATTTTCCAGATTGAAGCTCTCGATAAAATCATCCATCAATGCGGCGATAGTATCAAAGGTGTAAGTGAATTTGTCCGGCGAAGGAAAATCACTTTCACCAAATCCGGGATAGTCTGGAGCGATCAGATGATACTCATCTGAAAGTTCACGAAGTACCTTTCTGTACATGTGCGAAGACGTTGGAAATCCATGCAATAAAACAATTGTTGGATGTTCGGGATTCCCTGCTTCTCTGTAAAAAATATTGATATCACTTATTTTCTTCCTTTTAAATTGTACTTGTGTACCTATCATATCGTTATAAATTTTGTTCCATATATCATTAAGGCCATCCTTGGGGCATGCCTGTGCGCTAATAAAAAACACTAGTGCAGCCATTACTTTTTGAGCTATCATATTCCAACTATCTGTTTTGTTTGATTTGAATTTTTAATCCAAGTCAAATGTAATCAACATGAATATATTCAGACAAGTCTGTATATATATTTTAACTAAATATTAATGTTTAGTGATTCAGAAAAGCAAGGTCAACCTGACTTAGAGAAAGGAACTTTTTGTTACGTTATTTTGTATTGGATAAAAACAATTTGGCCCTTGTAATAAAGGTTTCTTTGTTTGAGCCATGGGCACTATGTGCAACATTTGGCAAAATCCAGACATCTACGTGGGTCAGCTGTTTTTGAGCTCTGGCTATTTCATGTAGGCCAACGCCTGGGTCATCATCGCCAGAGATGATGAGTACATCGGATTGGATTTGTTGAAGTTCTTCATCGGTTAGGTAAATGGTATAATTTTTAAACTGATTCATCAATATCTTTACCTGTTCCTCATTGGTTTGTGCTTCTTGAAGCCACTTGTATTGTTCTCTGTTTTCAAATGTGAAACTCGCTTCCAATTGGGGAAAATCCTTAATGGTCCACGAACCAACGGAACCAATACTTATCATTGCCGTAATCAACTGTGGATTAATCAGTGCTAGTTGATAGAGTACATCGGCACCAAAACTAAACCCAATTGCCTTGATTTTATCCAGCCCAATTTGGGTCAGCATTTGGTTCAACTCCTCAGCTACGGCCTTCACGGACAAATCTCTATGTAAATAATCCGACTTACCATGCCCAGGTAGGTCAATGAGATAGACCGTATAATCTTGAGTAAAATCCTTCACATAGGGTTTCCATGATGCAGATGATAAGCCATAACCATGCAAAAAAACCAGGGGTTCCCCTACCCCATATTTTTCAAAATGCAGGTGCTTTCCGTTAACAATTACGGTTCCTGATTCAGCATTTGTCTGGGAGTGGAGGTTATTGTTTGCCATACCAATAAACAATATGAAAATCACATAAATTCCATGACAGTATCGGTGCATATATTGAACAGCTAAGTCTGGTAGTTAATTTTTCATTGTATTGGTCGCTTTTTATTGTTTCACTTACAATACAAATGGACTTGGGACCAAGCAAAGGTGTCCCAAATCCACAAATACGGTATCCTACTCAGGCGACTTTTGGCCTATTGGGTTAGCACTATTTGCTTTTGGCCAAGGGAATGGCCATTGGCCTCATCGGTGCCCCACTGGCTCCCCTTAATTTTAATGAAGAGGCTATAAATGCAAACTCATAAATTTGATTTGATGCAATCCCTTCCAAATTCAATTGCTCCATGAACATAACCCCTTTTTCTGCCAACAAATAGCTATGGACGGGCACCCAGTTTTCCTTAGTGCTGGAAGGAAACGATTCCAACCCCAGATTATCTGCACCTAGAATCATTATATTTTGCTCCTCTACCAACCATTTTACAGCGCCCAGGCTCACCCCTGGATATTGGTCCAAATATTTCCCTGCATCATTGTAATAGGTGGCTTGCCCTGTACGAATTAGAACAACATCTCCCTTTTTTAATCCAATCTTTTGTTTTTGAAGGGCTTTTATAAGGTCATCTTTGCTTATTCTATAATCTTTGTCCAGTACAGGTTTGTTCTTATATCCCGCTACATCAATGAGCACTCCCCGTGCAATAATGGGTGGGATTTTTTCTGCTCCGCCCTTTTTCCAACCTTTATCCCCTAAATGTTCGTTCGCAGAAAAACCATTCCAAATTTTACCGTTAAGACCAAAATGGTTCAGGGCATCAATATGTGTGCCCGAGTGGGTAAGCATGGAGATGGCATCTGAGGTATAGCTCACTTTTTTGTTCATGGCTTCACCCTGATAGTTAGGATTGTCCACAACCGTACCATGGGGGGTATGGGTGAGCCAATACTGATACTCTGGATCTCCCAGAAAATTAAAACCGGGCATTCCCACAAAATATTCTACACCCAAATCGTAGGTTTTTCCTGTTCCGATAGATTTCAAAACCTGTAATTTAGTTTCATCGGTCATCAAGTTCAATGTGCCAATTTGGTCTTCACGTCCCCATGGACTTATCCCTACCTTTTCTTGGCCAAGGGATGTGTAAACCCATAGTATTGAAACTGCTACGATAATCAAAGTTTTTCTCATGATATTATTTTTTTGATTTATCGAGCAAATTTTGTGCAGGGGAAACCGAAAAAAAAGAAGATATCTTAAAAAACTAGTGCGACCTTCTTATATAACTGAGAAATTCTTTGGTGATACCCAAATAGGAAGCAATCATGTATTGTGGAATCCGTTGTTCCAAGTCCTTGTACTTATTCCTGAACTGTTCATAGCGCTCTCGGGCATTCCTGCTTAGATTTACAAGATGGCGTTCCTGTAGCTCACTATGGGCATTCTCAAACTTAATTCTGAAAAACCGCTCCAAGGAAGGTATTTCATCGAACAAACTTTCCAATCGATGTCTATGAATCTGCAATACAACAGAAGGTTCAATGGCCTGTATGAACTGTTCGGATGGTCTTTTGCCCAAATACCCCTGAAGATCGCTGACACAAGACCCTTTTACCCCAAACTGTATGATTATTTCTCGATCCGATTCAATCTTAAAAACCCGTACACAGCCTGAGGCAACAAAATAAAGTGAATCTGCTTTTGAACCAGGGCGAAGAAGGTACTCCTTTTTGTGGAGCCGAACCATCTTGAACGACTCCTTTATTTTAGAGAGCTGTGCTGATGTAAAATTTGTATGGTCCGTCAATACCTTAATTACGGGAGCATAATAATCCGTTTCCATGGCTGTTTTTAAATTCATACTCTAAATTAAAAATAAAAAATCCATGGACCTCCATGGATTGCAAAATAAAACTTCTGGAAAGTGAGGTACCTAAATCTATAAATGTAAAGTGTTTTAAAAAAAGGTATGAAAAACAATGGATGTGCCTTCTTTACCAAACACCTAATTGTATCCGTAAAAGCGGCTTGAAGCTATAGCCCAACAAACCGCCCTTACTTCTACAACCAATCAAAGTTTGGTAATTAAGTAAAACAAAACATCAAGAAGTGTATAGAGGAATAGCTTAGAAAAATTAAATCACACAACAATTTTCAACCCAAAACGTCCAATTCCAAAAAGGTAACCCCACTTATTCTTTTATCAGCTCAACACGGCAATCAATCCTAACTTCTCGTCCAATGGAAAGCCCTCCGGCCTCCATAATGGAATTGTATTTGAGCCCAAAGTCATATCGATCCAAAATACCCCATATTTTTAACCCGGCACGGGTACCGCCCCAAGGATCCTTGACTATGCCGCCAAACTTTGCATTCAGCACTATCTTTTTGGTGACTCCGTGCATTTGTAAGGTACCGGACAACTTGTAGTCGCCATTGCTGGATTTACGGAATCCATCCGATTTGAATACAATTTGAGGGTATTTGTCAACATCAAAAAATTCAGGACTCCGTAGATGCTCGTCCCGTTTTTCATCTTCGGTATCTATACTTCCCGTTTGTATCATGACACTTATATTGGCATCGGAAAAGTCCTTCTCATCCGATACCACAGTTACAGAATACTCTTTGAATTCCCCTACCGTCTCCGAAACAACCAAATGGTCAATGGAAAACCCCAAGGTGGAATGTGAGGGGTCTATTTTCCAAACTGTACTTTGAGCAAACCCAAAGCAAACAACGTTCAAGAACAGAAACAGCGATACGCTCTTTTGCAATTTTTCTTTCATCAATTCGAACAATTTTTAATGTTTTATCAAGGCAAAATTGCACCGAATCAACAGGAATAAAAATAAGGTAGATTAAAAAAACCGGTTAAACTAGATTAATATTTTCAACCTGGATGTTCCGCATTTCACTTCTGATCTTACTAAGAAATTCCTTTGTAATCCCTAAATAAGACGCAACCATATATTGTGGGACTCTTTGCTCAATTTCAGGGTATCTGGCCAAAAAATTGGAATATCTTTCTTTAGCGGTCAATGAAAAGTTTGACAGTATTCGTTTCTCCGAGGCAATAAATGCGTTTTGAATTATCAATCGAAAAAAGCGTTCAAGTTTTGGGATTTTCCAATATAAAATCTCCAAGTCGTCATACCTAAACTGAATGACTTCTGTATCATCTAAACACTGGACATTGTACATGGCAGGGGTTTTTGAAGTAAAACTGCCCATATCTGAAGCCCACCAATTTTCAATGGCAAACATCACAATGTGCTCATTTCCCTCTGCATCCAAATAGAAAGTACGGGTACAACCACTTAGCACAAAGTTCTCCGTATCACAAACATCACCCTGTTGAACAATGTATTGGCCTTTTAAATATTTACGCTCCAAAGTATATGTCAACAAGAGTTTTTCTTCCTCCTCGGTTAGTTGTATATATTTGCCAATGTATTCCAGCAATTTATTTTTCCCAATTCGATTCAAGATGTTCAGTTTTAGAATTTACCATTGAAAAGAGTGTATCTAGTTAGTGTATTTTTTATTCGCTTCCTTTCACTAAAAGGGTTAAAAAATACTTCCATTTTAATAGGGCCATAGGGGCCAATTTTATTCCAATGCAGTCTGCCCATTTTAGAAGCTTCGAATAATTTAACTTTGTAATTTTCAGCACGTAAGCATCCATTTACATATGAAGACCTCAACAACCATTATTATCTTTTTTGTACTGGCCGTGATCAATGGACAAAAAAATTGGACAGCCTACAAAATGTATTGACCCAGGATACGCTATCTGAAATTGAAAGAGTGGATATTCTGAACTATTTGGGCTATGAATATTGGATAGTGGACACGGAAAAATCTGTCGATTATGGAACCCAGGCGCTACAATTGGCAAAGAAGGGGGGTATGTTCCCGTGATGGCCAAAGGCCAGAAGAATAATTGGCGTTTCGTTGGGCACAAGGCAACCCAAAATCTGCCCTGGAAAACCTTGTGGAAGCCCAAGCCATGTTTAAAGAAATTGGGGGTGATGTAGGCCTAGCCAATTGTTTTCTGAATATTGGTATGGTCTATGCAGACATCGATGAATTCCCCAAAGCCAGGGAACTCTATGAAAAAGCCATTGAAAAAATCACCGACAACATCCAAATCCAAACAGCATTATTTCCCCATTCTCTTATTTGGTATAGGAATTGACATCTTAAGCGGGACAACAGGTACAGGAGGTGGCTTTTGATTGTTCCCGTATTGATCCTCTTTTTACAGCTTCCCATAAAAAGAGCCATTGCCACATCCCTTATAATCATAGCCTTAAAATCCTTCATAGGATTTATTGGAGATTTGGGAAGTATTGAGATAAACTGGATATTATTGCCCAGTTTCACAGCCATTTCCTTAACAGGAATGACAATAGGTATACACAGTTCCCATTTTATTGCCGAAAAAAGTTTAAAAAAGGGGTTTGGTTATGTGGTCTTGTGCATTTCAGTGCTTGTCCTTTGCAGAGAACTGGCACAGCTTATTGAATTGTAGCATCCAAAATCCCCTTGTTCAATTCATTTAGTTTTCCTTTCACGTAAGTAAGGAACGCTTCCTTGGTTGCAATGCCGTTCTTTTCCTTTTCCCAAGCAGCAGCAAAATAATAGGTTATGGGATTGGGTGTGGGCTTAAACTGAATCAGATGGTCAAATGTCCCATCAACAACTGTCTCAGCTTGACTTTTCTTGTAAAATATGACCATTCCCAAGTCATCGGGTACCAAGGTTTGTTCTCCATAAGTAGCTATGTAGGCCCAATCTCCTTCTGTGGCATCATTTTCTATTAGGTCCACTCCATCAAATTTCACAATTCCTGTCACCAAACCTGTAACATCACTGGAGGTTTGTAATGCCACTTTGGTCATTCTGGAGTCTGATTCTATGGATAAATCAACGGATAAGTTGATTTTAGTGTTAGCGGATTCCCATCCAAAGTAATCCACTAGAACGGAAGATCTGTCATCAAGGTTCTGAATTTTCACAAAAGTGGAATCGACATTTTGAAAATGGTGGACACTATCGGCCTCAATTCTACCATAGGACCCTAAACCTAGAGCTTGGCCGACCTTGAGGATATCCTGTCCCCAAAATTGCTCCTCATGATAGGAACCGAGCCCATTCTGGCCCACCTGATCTAAAATAAGGCTATCCGTAACCTTTCCAAAAATATCAATGGCATTGCGCCAATCAAGATAAAGACGATACCCCACCTTACTGCTTTCCCATCCAGGACCTTCATACCTTATGTACCCGGAATGGTCGGTATGACTTTTAGGCAACTTGAACACATCCACGTTCTTGAAAGACATACCTCCTTCATAAACCCTTTCTTTCCATTCACCGCCTTGGGCGATGGATATTTCGGCATAAGTTTTTGGAGCCTGAACCTGTCCCTCAACAGGACTAACCTTGGTTTCATCTTCTTCAGAATGTGCTGCTTTCTTCTCTTTGCAGGCCGTAAATAAAATAAGGCTTACCGTCAACGCAATGCTATATTTCTTCATTTTTGTATGGATTATACCTATTGATTATTTTGATATTGTAATTTAATCCTATCCACCAACTTTCCATTTATAAAATGTTTCTAACCTCAGGTTTTACATTTTCCATTTGGTCACGGTTTATTTTCAGAAAACATTGTAATCGATTACGTAATACTACTAATTTAAGCTTTAACTGAAAAGAAATACAGTCTTTGCAATCAACTTTAAGCGAAAAAACTTAGTGTAAATTGAATTTCATGCAGGTTACCCCTCAATTTTTATCAAATTGAACTGCATCAACAGCATACCTGAGTAGGTTCTAAAAGAATTAGTTGAAAATGATGTAATCGATAGCACGTTTTATTTATATTGCAAAAACACAGCAATTTACTTGGTTTTCGAATGACCCAAAAAACCACTATATATGATATTGCCAAAAGACTCGGAATTACTGCTGCTACAGTATCTAGAGCTCTAAATGGCAATCCCAGAATCAGTGCATCCACCAAGCAATTGGTATTGGAGACCGCCAAGCAAATGAACTATGAGCCCAATCGTTTGGCACTTGCTCTTAAAAAGGGAAAAAGCAAGACTATAGGTGTTGTGGTCCCTCACATTAATCGTAACTTCTTTTCTGGTGTCATAAGGGGCATTGAAGATGAACTCCATCCCAAGGGTTACCACGTAATCATTGCCCAAACCCATGAAGATGGGAAAAGAGAGGCGCAAACCGTCAAAAACCTCTTAAATGCCCAAGTGGAAGGTATTCTAATCTCTTTGGCTGCCGGTACACACGAGGGCGATTATTTTAAACAAGTTCTTCAAAAAGGGATCCCTTTGGTGTTTTTTGATCGAAAAAAAGAGTTGGAAGGTATCAGCTCCGTGGTCATAGATGACTATCAAGGAGCATACAATGCCACGAAACATCTTATTGAACAAGGGTGTAAGCGTATCGCACATTTTTCCGTGCATCGTTCCCTGAACATTTATGAACAACGTTATGAGGGGTATAAGACCGCTCTGGAAGACCATCAAATGCAACCTGACCCTGATTTGATCATTGAAATAAAAAGTGATATCGAAGAAGGAAAAAAAGCTGCAGAAAAACTTATGGCACTGGATTCTCCCCCGGATGCCATTTTCTCATCAACGGATTATGGTGCTCTTGGTGCCGTAAAATGGCTTACAAAAAATGGTTATGAAATTCCGGGTGATGTTTCCATAGTTGGATTTAGTAACGAGCCCTTTACACAGTTTATGGAACTTTCCATAAGCTCCGTTGACCAAGCTCCTGTGGAAATGGGCAGAATGGCCGCAAAGGTCTTTTTGGAAAAGGTCAAGGATTCCGCAAATGTAAAAATTCAAAAACAGGTTGTCCTCTCTCCTAAACTCCATATACGGCAGTCGTCCAATAAAATTGAGGCAAGTCAAAATTAAAGGGAAACCCTTCTCCTCCATGGGATAAAGTCATCTTGGTGAAGAAGATCTGCCTTGGCCACGTTCTTACCACTGGCCACATCTATGATGTATTCGAACAATTTGTTGCCCATTTCTTCAATACTTTCCTCTCCATTTAACATGTGATGAAATATTTATTTTTTAAACCCCGAAAATTTCTGGCAACCAAAGACTAAGCTGGGGGAAATAAGTAACTAAAAACAGGGCCAATATCATGGCCAAGAAAAGTGGAAGCAATGGTTTCACTACTTTCTCTATGGTTGTATTTGCCACACCTACCCCTACGAAGAGCACTGAGCCTACCGGCGGTGTACAAAGTCCTATACAAAGATTGAGCACCATGATTATACCAAAATGAATGGGATCCATACCCAATTTTGTAACTATCGGCAAAAAAATCGGAGTGAAAATTAAAACTGCAGGGGTCATGTCCATGAAAATGCCAACAAACAACAGTAATACATTGATTATTAAAAGAATAACAATAGGATTGTCACTCAATGCCAATAGTGTCGTACTGATGTCTTGGGGAATGTTTTCGTAGGACATTACCCATGACATACTCATGGATGCGCCAATCAACAACATTACAATGGCTGTGGTTGCCGAAGAATCCAATAGTATTTCAGGGAGATTTTTCCATTTTATTTCCTTATAGATAAATCCGAGTACCAAGCAATAAAGAACTGCGATGGCGGAAGCCTCGGTCGCTGTAAAAATACCCGACACAATCCCTCCTATTACCACAACCAACAGCAATAAGCTTGGAAAAGCGTCCACAAATGTTTTTCCAACTTCTTTGAGACTGCTTCGCTTACCAGGTTTATACTTTTTCTTTTTGGCCCAAACGGAGGCAACAATCATTAAAAAGAGTCCCGTTAAAATTCCTGGTATATACCCCGCTAAAAAAAGTGCCGCTATAGAAACCCCACCGCTTGCCAATGAATATACAATCAATACATTGCTTGGAGGAATTACAAGACCTGTGGTGCTGGACGTAATATTGACCGCGGCTCCAAATTCTTTGGAATACCCCTCTTTTTCCATTTCAGGGCCAAGAATGCTTCCCATAGCGGATGCTGAAGCCATTGCAGAACCGGCTATAGCCCCCATAAGCATGGCAGCGATAACATTTATCAAAGCCAGTCCTCCTGGTAGCGAACCTACAAGTGTTTTAGCAAAGGCAATGAGTCTGTGGGCCACACCTCCTTTGTTCATAAGCTGTCCTGAGAGTACAAAGAAAGGGATGGCCAAAAGCGCAAAACTGTCCAACCCAGTTGCCATACGTTGAGAAACCGTGGTTAATGCAGGAAAAAAAGGAATGCTTACCAGCATGGTCAATAAGGAAGACAACGCGATGCTCCATGCCACAGGTGTACTTATCCCCAAAAAGAAGATAAAACTCAATACCAATACCAATACGGGGATGTAATCAGCCATACACGTTTTTTATAAAGTCGTTTATCTTATAGTAGATGATTAACAAACCACTTAAAGGAATAACGGTATACACTAAAGCCAACGGAATTTGTAGTGCTGGCGACTTTTGTCCCAGTAAATAACTGATATATACCAAGCGACTTCCTCCGACGACCATGGCAAACAGAGCAAAAAATATAATCAACATATACACCAGTGCCAAAAGTCGTTTTCGTGTTTTCCTTCCTGACCGTGAAGCCACAACATCTATGGCTACATGCATACTTCGTCCTGAGGCATAGGC
>JBNLBG010000007.1:0-95058 GCA_050303195.1 Allomuricauda sp.
ATCTTATATTATTTAATTATGGACAAGGGTGAATTTGAGGAATCCAAGACGTTTAACCTAACGGATATACTGGAGTTCAATTCCAATACCATCGTGGTAAAAAACATAAGTGTCCAGAACAACTGTATCATACAGGCCTTCGCATTTGATTATGGCAAGGTGTTGTCCCATAGTGAATCGCCTTTTATTCGATTCATCCATATCATTGAAGGAAGGGCGGAGGTTGTCATAAACGGAAATTCTACTTTTATGCGGAGAGGAGATTCCATAATTATACCAGCATTTACACCCTGCTCCTTTGAAGCAAATCATAAATTTAAGATGTTATGTACCACCATAAAAAATGAATGACCCATCTATTTCAGCTACAAAAGCATATCCTGTGAAGAAGAATTATATAACAAAAAGATATAAAAAAGGAGATCTTGTTTACGCAAAGGTCCGGCCCAGTGTTCTTCTTGTCGTACGATTGTACGTCCGTAAAATCTACCACTGTGCCATTCAAAATGATTCAATGGCCAATGAATTGCTTTATTTTGATAGTGAGCTTAGACCCTATAAGTAGGTGGCCTGCCAAATTCTGGGACATTTGCCCCCATAAAAAAACCATCTTTTAAAGATGGTTTTTATTGTTCTTGGATTATAGAATCTAACTGATCAATAATTCGACATTTACAGCGTTCATGCCCTTCTGACCCCTTTCCATTGTAAATTTCACCTTATCATTTTCACGGATTTTATCTATGAGCCCGCTTTGGTGTACAAATACATCATCATTGGAGTCATTGGGCTGAATAAAACCAAATCCCTTTGACTCATTAAAAAACTTTACTGTTCCTTCTTTCATTACTTTATAATTAATATTGATATTCTGTTCAATGTTTGTTTATATTTTTCTGCTTAATTGCTCGCTATGTGGTAACAGTGGCCTGCACCTTCCCTAACTTTCGTAAAATTCCAATGTGCTCTGTAATAGCGCCGACAAATGTCCTTTTTGTGTTATAGGGTATCCCGTATTCCTTGGCAGTTTCCGCCACTATGCTTGATAGTTTCCTATAATGTATGTGACAGATATTGGGCAATAGATGATGCTCTACTTGATAGTTTAACCCACCAATGAGCCATGAGAATACTCTGCTCTTGGGAGAAAAATTAGTTGTTGTGGCCAGTTGGTGGTCTGCCCAATCAGTTGAAATTATTCCATCTTCATTAGGCAGTGGGAATTCTGTATTGGGCATGATGTGTGCCACTTGAAATACAATGCTGATCAAAAGACCCGTAACAAAATGCATGCTGAGAAAGGCTAGTACGATGATCCATGGGGCCACAGGTACAACCAACAAAGGTATAATCAAGGCGTAGGAGAAGTATATCAACTTCCATCCAACAATTTTCATAAGCGCATTTCTGTAACCATTCTTTTTGTTGAAAAATCCCATTTTCCGATACCGATCAAGTCTTATGAAATCTTTGGTCGTTACCCAAGAGACTGTGGATAGGCCATAAAAAAACCATACATATAAGTATTGGAATCTATGCAGACCATTTTTTTTGGCATGTGGGGAGAACCGAAGGAAAAAGGGAGCATTTATATCATCATCTGCCCCTTCTATGTTGGTATAGGTGTGATGCAGTACATTGTGTTGAATTTTCCAAACAGTGGCGTTGCCTCCAATAAGGTTCAGGGTGTACCCAAGATATTTGTTCACTTTTTGATTTTTGGAGTAAGATCCATGGATGGCATCGTGCATAATGCCCATTCCTATTCCAGCCATTCCAATTCCACTAATTATGTAAAGACCAAAAAGCAACAATGGAGCGGTAATAATCCCTATGTTTATGAAAATCAAAGGGACAAAAAAAACAATGAGCATGACCATGGTCTTCACAACCATACTTGTGTTGGCATGTCTACTGATATTGTTTGTTTTAAAATATGTGCTGACCCTGTTTCTCAGGGTTTTTGAAAAATCTGAATTTGAATTTTTTGAAAATCTTGGCTTGTTAATGCCGTTAATTGCGGTTTGGTTTTGCTCGCGCATGTGATATAAAGGGATAATGGATAAGCGAAATTGGCTTGGGCATGTTGAAGAATTATCCAAATATGGGGACTATTACATAATCGTCCGTATCCAGACAGGCATCACCATCCTTAACGTTTGGCTTAAAATAGTTGTACTACGTTATAAATTAAAAAGAAGAGAGCTGAAAATGAATTGAGGATCTGCGAAGACTAAATTGACTTGGGCTTTCTGAATTTTAACCTCACAAACGTACCATTTATTTGGACAGTATTCCCCAATAATGTGTTAATTATTGAAAATAAGTGTTTTAGGGAACATAATTATTTTGAAGGTTGAATTGCCATTGAAATGGCAATTGGAATCAAAAAAAATGATTTTCCACAATGAAAATAGGATCAGTCCTTATCATAAAATAAACAGAACAAACGAGTTTAGTTCCAATTTAAATCCTTTCCTTTACAGCGCATCACGGATTATGGACGATGATTGCTCCAATCCTTAAATAAAAAGATAGCCCTCTCCTTTTCCCATTTACAATCCACAAAGGGCCACTTCTTAGTTATTTTTTGCTTGAACCAATTTCACATTTAAAAGGCCAGACTAGACAGGTCAAAGTCCAAAGTTGTATTTGCCAGGGAATCCGCCATATCCCTGAAAAAGAGGCCAATGTTTAAACATTGGCGCTTCAATGGCAGTATTTAATAATTATTAATGACCAGAAAAAAATATGCTGATAATTAAGATAGTTCCAGGCGAGAATATAGAAAGAGCCTTGAAAAGGTATAGGAACAAAGTAAGGAACACCCAACAGTTGAAACGTATCCGGGACAATCAGGAGTTTACCAAAAAATCCGAGGAGAGAAGGGAGGACCTGAAAAAGGCAATCCATAGAAAGGAATATTTGAAAAACAATGAGGAGTGATTTTATGGACAAGGATTTAAACCTAGCCGTCCTAATAGATGGTGACAATATTCCCTCCAAATATGTGAAGGAAATGTTGGAAGAGATTGCCAAATATGGAAATCCGAGTGTTAAGAGGATTTATGGTGATTGGACAAAGCCAAGTTTGGGGAAATGGAAGGATGTCCTTCTAAAAAATGCCATTACCCCTGTTCAACAATATGGATATACCACGGGCAAGAATGCAACGGACAGTGCAATGATCATTGATGCAATGGACATACTCTATTCTGGAAAGGTGGATGGTTTTTCCCTGGTTTCCAGTGACAGTGATTTTACTCGATTGGCCATACGGCTGAGAGAGGCTGGGATGACAGTTTTTGGCATTGGAGAGCGAAAGACCCCAGATCCTTTTATAGTTTCATGCGACAAGTTCATATACCTTGAGATACTTCATAAGACTCAAATTGGGGAATCCAACGCCCCAGAGAAAAATGAGAAAAGCAAAATTGACAAAATTACCCCAAAGGTTATTGACCTTATCCTTTCCACTATAGCAGATGTGGAGGATGAAGAAGGTTGGGCCTTCTTGGGTGAAGTGGGGACTCTCTTGCAGAAGAAACAACCCAACTTTGATGCACGAAATTACGGATTCAAAAAACTGACACCTTTGGTCAAATCCATAGGTCAAATTGAAATAGGGTCCAGAAAAAATCCAAAGGGCAATGGAAACTTGATTTATGTAAGGACGATGGCCTAATGAAAAACAAAACCTATGAGATCTCTTACAATATCAAAGCAAATAACAACAAGGGATACTCTTTCCCTGAACAAATATCTTAGTGATATAAGTCGAATTCCAATGGTAACCGAAGAGGAAGAGGTTGATTTGGCAGTTCGCATAAGGCAAGGAGATAACGAAGCTCTAGAAAAGTTGGTGTCCGCCAATTTACGATTTGTTGTGTCCGTGGCGAAACAGTATCAATCAAGGGGACTCAATTTGCACGATCTCATTAACGAAGGGAATGTTGGGCTGGTCAGGGCAGCATCCAAATTTGATGAGACGCGTGGTTTCAAGTTCATTTCCTATGCAGTATGGTGGATACGCCAAGGAATAATACAGGCACTTACGGAAAAATCAAGGATGGTCAGATTGCCCTTGAACAAAATAAATGTAATCAACAAGATAAACAGCATCTCTTCCCATTTTGAACAAATGCATCAAAGGTCACCAACAGCAGATGAAATAGCTGAACTGATCGATTTCTCACTATCGGAGATCCAAATATGCTTAAAGCACTCTTCCTGGCCCCTTTCCATGGATGAACCATTGGGGATTGGGGATGGAGGACTGAACTTGCATGATGTAATGCGTTCCGATGAGTTTGGTAGCCCGGAACAGAAGTTGATCAATCGTTCGTTACAATTGGAAATTGACAGTATTTTGGATATTTTGTCTTATCGTGAAGCTTTTGTGATTAAGATGTACTTTGGGATAGGAGCAGATGATTCCATGGGATTGGAAGAAATTGCTTTTAATTTAGATCTTACAGCAGAAAGGGTCAGACAAATAAAAGTAACTGCTTTGGCCAGGTTAAGGAACTCTTCCAAAATTGAATTTTTGAAGCAGTATTTGGAATAGATTGAGTTTAAGAGCACAAACAAGTAACAGTTTACGTCCTTGTGTATTTATTTCAAGTCTTGAATTAGAGGTGGAAAGATCGAGGTGCTGCTAACCGCTATGCTTAAAATTACATTGGGTTGTTTTTTATACTTTTGAAGCATGAAGTTTTTGGCAGTGTTATTATCCTTGTTTACCGTTGTCCTTTCATCATATCCATGTTGTCAGGAAGTCGGCTCCTGTTCTGGGATTTCGGCTGTTGTGGACCATTGTGACGATGATGGCCCAAAAGAAGTTCCTCAAGGTAAGGATACGCCCTGTTCCCCTTTCTATACCTGTGGCAGGTGCCCTGGTTTTACCATTTCGTATGAGAGCTTGGATTTTATTTCCCTGGACCTTGAGCCGCAAACCCTGCCCATTCCCTATATTGAACTTCTGCCCAAGGAAGTATATTTCCA
Source organism: Allomuricauda sp. (assembly GCA_050303195.1). GTDB lineage: Bacteria > Bacteroidota > Bacteroidia > Flavobacteriales > Flavobacteriaceae > Flagellimonas. Next base: position 5,005 of record JBNLBG010000007.1, read on the forward strand.
TTCCCTGAAGCCCCCGCGCACTGTTGAAGTATAGTCCATTGTAAACCATAATGTTCTGGGCCAAATTCATTTTGGCTAGGTTCCAACATACTTCAAAAACCAAAAAAATGAAATTACGATTGTTTGTGATGCTGTCCTTCTTGGGGATGGTATCCGTTCTTGCACAGAATTCCCTTGATCTTGTGGTCAAGGATTCCCAAACTGATGAACCCTTGATTGGTGTCACTGCGGTATTGGTTTCCCTGAACAAAGGAGCCATATCCGATGAACAAGGTATGATACATATAGAAGATATCCCCAATGGGACGTTCCAACTGAGGTTGAGCTATATTGGATATGCCACCGTGGAACAAAGACTTACCTTTCCCTTGGATGAAGACCTCCGGGGACAGACCATTTTCCTGATGCCACAGACCGAGGAGATGGAAGAAGTAACCCTGGTTTCCACAAGGAGCAGCCGGACCATAGAGGACATTCCCACACGGGTAGAGGTTATCGCAGGGGAGGAACTCTCCGAAAAGGGAAACATGAAACCAGGGGACATACGGATGTTGCTCAACGAGAGTACAGGTATCCGAACACAACAGACCTCGGCGACAAGTTATAACTCAAGTATCCGTATCCAGGGACTGGATGGGAAGTATACCCAACTGCTCAGGGACGGGTTCCCGCTGTATTCCGGATTTGCCAGTGGGCTCAGTCTTATGCAGATTGCGCCCTTGGACCTTAAACAGGTGGAGGTCATCAAGGGATCGAGTTCTACCTTGTATGGGGGTGGGGCCATTGCCGGACTGGTGAACCTGATTTCCAAAACCCCAGAAAATGAACCTGAGCTCAGTTTTATGGCCAACGGTACCTCCGCCCTTGGTCTGGACCTCAGTGGGTTTTATTCACAAAAGTTCAACAAAGTGGGAACCACCGTGTTCGCTTCGTATAATCAGGGAACGCCCTACGATCCAGCAGATATCGGATTGACGGCTATCCCCGAATTTGACCGCTTTACCCTGAACCCAAAACTGTATTGGGACCTTAATGAACAAACAGAACTTCTGTTGGGGATCAATGCCATTTGGGAGGACCGTCTTGGTGGAAACAAGGACTATATAAAGGGTGATGCTGTGGTAGATCCCTATTTTGAATCCAATGAAACCGAACGGGTCTCCACCCAACTGGGATTCAAACATGCCTTTAATGACCGTAATCGATTCGAGGTCAAAAACAGTTTCAGCTTTTATGACCGTACCATCCAAATTCCAAACTTTACCTTTTCGGGATACCAACGTTCGTCCTTTAGTGAACTGAACTTTTCTACCATATCAGAAGACGATATGGAATGGGTCTTTGGAGCAAATCTTTGGACGGAATATTTTAATGATACCCGGGAGGATCAGGCCTCGGCTCTGAACCAATCCTACCAAATTTTTGGGCTGTTCGCCCAGAATGTATGGCCTATTGATGAAACCCTCTCCGTGGAGACCGGGTTCCGAGCCGACTTCCATTCCGATTATGGTGCCATTGCCCTCCCCCGATTGTCGGTGCTATACGACCCCAGTAGTGCATTGACCTTCCGATTGGGAGGCGGTATGGGATATAAGACCCCTACCGTGTTCACTGAAGATGCGGAACGGTTACAGTTCCGGAACGTACTGCCCATCAATACAGATGAAGCTGATTTGGAGCGCTCCTTGGGGGGTAATTTTGATGTGAACTATAAATGGGTGCCGCTACCGGGGATGGCCCTTTCCATCAATACGCTTCTTTTCTATACCAAGATCAATGACCCCATGACACTAGTGCCTAACGGGAACGGATTCTATGAATTTCAACAATATGGAGGATATGTGGACACTCGTGGCGCTGAGGTCAACCTCAAGATAAAATATGGGGATTTTAAACTGTTTACCGGGTATACCCATGCCAATGTAAAACAACATGAAAACGGTACGGTATCGGATTTTCCATTGGTGGCCAAGCACCGATTGAACAATGTGCTGATGTTTGAAAAGGAAGACAACCTTTGGGTGGGCCTTGAGGCCTATTATTACAGTCCACAGAAATTGGGCAACGGTGAAACGGGCCAATCGTATTGGATCGTTGGGCTGATGAGTGAAAAGAAGCTCGGAGAGAAATTTTCAATATTTCTGAACTTTGAGAATTTTCTGGACACCCGACAGACCCGATTTGGCGCAATCTATACAGGAAACATCAGTGATCCCCAGTTTTTGGACATCTATGCCCCTGTTGATGGTTTCGTCATTAATGGTGGATTTAAGATTAAAATCTAGCTTTCCATAAAAAGGATGCCAAGAAAGCAATTTCTTGGCATCCTACTCCAAAACAAGGGAGTTCAATTTAGACAGGGCCTGTGGCCATGTTATTTTCTTTTCTTGGTATTGAACCAATAACTAATTCCAGCCGACCAATAGAACACATTCTCCAATTCTTCCTTAAAAACACCATCCACTGTGGTCAGTGTGGCGCTGCTTTGAGGAAATGCCCATACTGGGCTAAATGAAAAAATAAAATGTTTATGGTAATACTGTAATGGAAGGCTCAATTCCATGTTCAATACATTGAATTCCGACGCCTCTGCTATTTCAACCCCAGTGGTTTCCATGGGCTCCATGCCACCGACACCTTTGCCCTGGCCTTTTCGGTTTCCCAAACGACTCGTGCTGTAATATTCTTGGTAAAAATACTGGGAGCCTGCAAATAAAGATATCCTGGGGCTCATCAATAAGGAACGGTTGAACGCATAGAATGTATGGTCCAACAACAATCCCAAGAAAATGTCGGGCGAACTAGTGTTGTTGAAATAGCTGCCCGCATACGCCGATATTTCCACTACTTTTAAATCGTAACTTAAAATTCCCGTGATGTCCGCCACGACCTCAGACTGTACATTATAGCTGTTTTCATTATAAAAATAGGCTGTTCCCGAAACTCCACCACTCCATTTTTTGGAGTCGAACAAAAACCCAGCTGTTGTAAGGAATAAATCTACCCGTTGTTCGTCTGAGCTGACTAAATAAGATGCGGATACATCCAAAAACAAACCAGTTTTGTCATAATACCCAATGGATGGCAGAATATAGGGTGCTGCAATAGAGTCGCGCCTACCCATAAAAACAGCATCGTTCATATAGCTCATATCCATCAAAAAATAAGATTCTTCAGAGTTTGAGCTTTCCTTTTTGGTTTTCTGGGCATGGAGTTCAAAACCCAAGGAAAACCCAAACAGCAAGAGGATGGATAGTATATGTTTCATGGCACTAAAATTCAATTCATATGAGGCCTTGTCATATGAAACTATGGCAAGGCCCGCTACGCAAATCCATTACATGCTTACTCCTTTTTTCTTTTGGATGGCATTGCTCTTCATACCTTTTTTAGCTTTCATGTTTTTGATGTTCTTCATGTTCTTTTGCAGCATCATTTTTCGATGTTGATAGGTGTTCATGAATTTTTCACCAGCAAGATTCAAACATTCTCCATTTTGAAGTCGCATTTGTTGACGATTTTGGTTCATGTAGGTGCCATTTGGGTCAATGTTTCCACCATTGGCCAATTCCAACCGTTGTTGTAAACGATTTTGGGATTGGGTTCGGATTTGATAGAGCTCCCCATCAATGAGCATCACATGAAACCTGTTTTGGTTTCTTTGTTGGATTTGTGCATTGGTAAGTCCCATATCGTTTTGCATGATTTTATACCGATATTGATACTCACTACGGTATTGAATTCCATCATTGTCCAAACATTCGCCGTCTTTCAATCGAAGTCTATCACGATCTCTGGTCATATAGGAACCATTTGGGTTCACAACCGTTCCATCATTAAGGGTAATGGGGTCCTGTAAACGAATCTGGTCACGATCACGGATTTGGAGTACATCGCCATCGACCAGCATTAAACGGTCTTGATCTTGATCGGGGTCTTGGAGCCTGTCCCTATCCCTGTCCTGTGCCATCAGCGTAGCTGTTCCAAAAACGGCCAACGCCAGTAAAACTAATTTTTTCATGGTACTCGTATTTTAATAAATTATCAGAGCTAAAAGTAAGACCACTAGAAAACCAGTACAATGATGAAAATCATGAAAAGTCTTTAAAATCAAGGGTTTTGACGGTTTTTTTTGGTAACAAATGTTACATAAAAAGGAATGGAAAGCAGGACTAAAAGAAGACTCTTAGGGTGAGATTTGGAGTGAATCCCAGAGAACGTCTGTGGATCACTTGCTCCAAAATAAGTTCACCATTTTGTTGAGAGGTGCGATGAATGATGGAAAGCGGGACAACACGATCGTAAATGTTAAGTAATGAAAAGCCCAATTGCATTCTGGAATTACTTTCCCCCAATTCAAATTGATAAGCCACTGAGGCATCCAATCTGTGAAAATTGGGTAAACGGCCAGCGTTGAAGGGGCCAAAATTGACTTGTTGGGTTTCCTCATCATAACTTTCTATGAGGGTGACGGGCAGACCGGTGCGGTATTGCCACCCCAATGATAATTGAAAGTTTTTTAATTGAAAACTATTGGATATCCTGAAACTATGAGTGATGTCGTTGTTTCCAGAAAAACTGTTTTCTTGAACCGCATCGAAGGTGAAATTGACGTCATTGAAAGAGTATCCCATCCAAAATCGATACCAGTGAATGCGTTTTTTAACGAGTAGGTCCATTCCCAAAATGCGACTTTTACCTTCACTGAGTTCGGGTTGGGGCAAATTGAAACCTTGGCTATAGGTGGTGAGCCCTATCAGGCGCTTGTGAAAGATTTCCGCATCAAGCGTCCATCCCTTTTTGTCAAAAAGAAGTCCAGCAGAGATTTGGTTACTTTGTAAAAGTGGAAAGTTGACATTATCTGAAAGTCGCCAAATGTTATTGTCCAACCGAAGTTCAGTCTGATTGAACTCGATGAGCTGTGAAATCGGCTGGTTTCGTCTTTCCAATCCAGCCCGAATCCGAGTGGATTTGGAAATGGGAAGTTCCAGATTCAAGCGGGGTTCCAAATAAATGTTCCCCAAACTACCATAATGCACCGCCCGAAGCCCCAATTTATAAATGCCCGAATTGGCCTTGGTAATGGTGTACTCCCCAAACAGCACATTTTTAAAATTGCTCTCATTTACCGGTAGACTTATATTATTTTCCGGCTCAACATTGTTTGTGGTGCTCAGGTCTATTTCCAAATTGGTATTGGAGAGTTGGTACCCAAAAGTCAACTGGTCATTGTTTTTGAAGGTTCTATCTGATTTCAATTCCAAGCCAAAATCACTTATTCTATTGCCTCGGATGTTGGTCTCCTCCAATTCATTACCAAACAGTTCTTCGTTTTTATAATAGGAGTCGTAGGATGAAAAGTAGGCGGTGATTTCTTCCGTTTGGGTTGTGGAGGTATGATGTGTCCAATTGGCACTCACCCCGCCGTTTCCAGTGGTGAGTGAGTCTTTTTTAGTTTCTCCATCGTTCACAAAGGAAAAATGGGTCCGGTTACGGGTTATGAGGGCACTGATGGCAATCATGTCCTTCGGGGAAGGTTGATATATATACTTGGCATTCAAGTCATAAAATCGAAATTCATTTTCACTGGTGTCGTAGGTGTAATCATCATCCGTGTTCACATTCAATGGATTGCCACTACTATCGGTTATGGTGCCAGTATTGTTGAATATTTTCTTTTCGTAAGCTTCATAGGTGGGTCCTTCAAATACATCTAGATAGGCATTTCTTGCGAATAGGGACAATGAGGATTTTTGGGACAAGGGTATTTTTAAATAACCATCTGCACTCAAGCCATCAATCCCAATGCCTCCCGAAACCTTTTGAGCGACCTTATCGTCGGTGGATATGTTGATTACCCCAGAGACCCGGTCTCCATAGGCTGCGCTGGTAGCAGTTTTGTAAATTATCGCTTTTTCAGTGGCGTATGGGTTGAACCTCGAGAACATACCGTACAAATATCCTGAATTGAACACCCGAATATGGTCAAACAGCACCAGGTTCTGGTCTGAAGTTCCTCCATGGATTTGAATCCCAGAAGCTGATTCATCCAGGCTGGAAACCCCAGGAATCATTTGGATGCTTTGGAGAATGTCTGGAGTGGTTTGCCCGGGAATTGGCCCCAACGGCTTTTGGGTGAGGGTAATGGAACCGTCCCGATTCCGGTCAATCCCTGTTGTGATGTATGAGGTAACCACCACTTCCTTGAGTTGCTTGTACACCGCAGAGAGATAAAATGGAGTGCAAACCTCCGTAGGTTGAACACGCAAAGAACCATAACCCGAAACTTGGAGCAGGTAGTCGGATTTTCCCGTCTTTTCAAATTGAAGAAACCCTTTTTGATCGGTTTCAAGCACTAAAGTCGAATCGATAACGACCTGATTTTTAGCAATCGGTAATCTAGTTTCTAGGTCCAGAAGAGAAATACAGAGTTGGTTTTGGGTAGCAATAGGGGTTATGATTACTTGGGGTTGTCCTTCAATTTTTTCAAAGTGAAGTCCGGTTTGCGCTTCAAGCACGGCAAGAAGTTCAATCAAAGTAAGTCCGTCTACCTGAACCGTAAGTTTTTTTTCATTGACCAAATCCTCCGCAAACGAAAAACTGATGTGGGTATCCGCTTCTAGTTCCTGGATGACTTTTTTTAGTGAGGTATTCTCAAATCCATAAAATAGATTTTCTTGGGCATAGGTCATGCAAATGCCCAAAAAGAACAATGACAATAGGGTTATAAAGTGCCTCATCTATTCACTAGACAAGGTAACAATTCTTTTGTCTGCGGAAATATGATAAGTGATACCCATGGGTTCCATGGTGGACTTAAGAGCACTTTCAAGATCTATATGCGAAAACCTTCCGGTAAAGAGACGGTCCGTCTGCACTGAATTTAGCTCAAAAGTAATTGGAAATTGCATGGAAAGTTCTTCCAGAACATCAGTAAATGGTTGTTCTGTGAAGGATGAAAAGCCTTTTTTCCAATCGGGGACATCTCCAGAAAATCTGGTTTCCTGAATCTGACCTTCTTTAATTTCAACAGTCATACCTTGCGAGAGTTGTATAGGGTTAAATTTAGTGTTCAATGGAGTAAAAACTATGGACCCTTCGTAGCACTGGACCTTAAAATCCTTCCGATTCCGAATATTAAATTGGGTCCCCAATACGGCAACGGTTCCTTTGCTTGTTTTAACCGTAAAGTTCCCACCTGGTTGAACATCAAAAAAAGCTTCCCCCTCAAAATCCACGATGCGGTCTTGCTCCCAACCAAAACGTTTGTATGAAATCGTTGAATTTGCATTCACCTCAATTAGAGAACCGTCAGCAAGAAGTATGGTTTCTTTTTCACCAATACCCGTGGAATAGGTTTTATATCCGAAGAAATAGGTGTACCCTGCAAATAAGAGCGCTATGGACGCAGCTGCTGCGGCCACCCACCACAAACGTCTTACCCTGGGTTCCTTTTGGATATTTTTGTTCCTTCCAGTCACTAAAGCCAAGGCTTTTTCCACATCTATCTCTGGACCGTTTAGGGACTGGGCGGCATTATCAATGGCCATAAGTTGCCTATGGACATCAGATGCCTTGAACCCAGCCAGTTCCTCCGGAGTCAACTCTCCGGCAATCCATCGGGCCAAAAAATCTTCGTTGGCGTAGTTTTCATCCATAGGCATAATCGCTCTTATTTAAATGACAGTTTTATAGTCACTTACCCTATTAAAATTTTAATTCTTTTCCTAAGATTTCACGTAATTGCAATAAAGCTTTGCTCATTCTGCGTTCTATGGCCTTTACACCAACCCCGGTCATTTCGGCAATTTCTGCATAGGTTTTCTTTTCTATTCGGCTTAATAGATAAACTTCCCGTTCTTTTGGAGACAAGGAGGCGATGGCAGATTTCAATTTTTCATGGAACTCATTCATCTGCATCAAATACTCTGGACTTTCATGATCTACGGAAGGATTGGCCTTTCTTAAATGTTTCAATACAATTTTTTCATGCTCTTTTTCATTGAGAAACGAATTGTTGGCCGCGCGGTATAGGTAGGCCTTCACTTTTGAAAAAGAAACGGTTGCGCACAATTTCCAAAGCTTTACAAATACATTTTGCACAATGTCCTCCGCCTGTTGCAGGTCCCCGCATTTATAATAAATGTATCGCGTAACGGCCTCATAGTGGGTGCGGAATATTCGGTCGTAGATTTTTTGTTCGCAAATGGATGGTTCTTCCTCTATCATGTACTGCTTAGGTCGAAACTATTTTATGAGGCACAAAAATAATTAGAAAAAATAGGGTGTATGGTTTTTTACCTGTCTTAGTAGTGAAAAAGAAATTTAATACCCAAACTATGCTTAGCAGAAAATGGTGGACAGCCTTGATAATAGGCTTTTTTTTACTAATACAAAGTCTTTCCGCCCAAGAGTGGCAAACCAATTTTGAAAAGGCCAAAGACCTGGCCCAAAAGAACAATAGCCGTATTGTTTTGGTCTTTCAGGGTTCTGACTGGTGCGCACCTTGCATTAAGTTGGATCGCGAGGTTTGGAGCACTGGGGAATTTCAAGATTTAGCCAAGGACCAATTTGTGATGCTCAAGGCCGATTTCCCCAGAAAACAGAAAAACAGATTGCCCGAAGCGCAAGAGGAGCACAATAAAATGTTGGCCTCTAAATACAACCCCAATGGATACTTCCCTTTTGTAGTGGTCTTGGATGCTTCCGGTAAGGTATTGGGAGAAACGGCCTATGAAAAAACTACTCCCAAAGCCTATTTCAATAAGTTGAACGCATTCTAAGAAGCTGAAGATGCCCAAGATAAATCGATTTTTTTTAAATGCGGCCCTTTTACTTTTTGTGATTTCTGGGTATGCTCTAGAAACAGATACAACAACGCAACTTAAAGTCTATCAACGGACTCTAAAATTGATGGGCAGCCGGTTTGACCTTACCGTAGTGGCGGAAAATCAAGCCCAGGGTGATGCTTATTTGCATATGGCCATTACGGAAATTTCACGTATTGAACACTTGATTTCTTCTTGGAACCCCAATTCGCAGACCTCCAAAATTAATCAGAATGCCGGAGTGGCTCCCGTAAAAGTGGACCGCGAACTCTTTACTCTGATTGAAAGGGCTATCAGGATTTCAAAATTGACCCAAGGGGCATTTGATATCAGCTATGCTTCCATGGATCGTATCTGGAAATTTGATGGTTCTGTGATGGAAATGCCGTCCGAAGAAGCCATTGAACAGTCCGTTGCCAAAGTGGGATATCAAAACATTGTGCTGGATTCAGAAAATGGGACCGTTTTCCTAAAAAAAGAAGGAATGAAGATTGGCTTCGGAGCCATTGGAAAGGGATATGCCGCGGATATGGCCAAGGCTTTGCTGCTGAAAAATGGTGTTATGTCTGGAATCATTAATGCTTCGGGCGATCTAAATGCCTGGGGCACCCAACCCGATGGCAAGGATTGGATGGTGGCTATCGTGAACCCACTCAACAAGGAGAAAGTATTCTCGTGGTTACCTGTTAAGAATCAGGCTGTGGTCACGTCTGGCAATTATGAGAAGTTCGTCATCCTAAACGGGGAACGCTATACCCATATCATCGACCCAAGAACAGGTTACCCCAGCAAAGGGGTACGCAGTGCCACCATTTTTACCGCAAATGCGGAATTGGCCGATGCGCTTGCTACTTCAATTTTTGTGATGGGAGTGGAAACGGGCTTGGACTTTGTGAATCAATTAAAAGGCGTGGAATGTATCCTAGTGGATGACCATAATGCAATCATCACTTCTAAAAATATTGCGCTAAAAGGAGTGGAAACCCAAAGTAGATAAACCCAATTATGAAGAAGATTTTAATTGCCCTCTATTGTTTGTCAAGTCTGTCGTCTTGTGCAGTGCTCCATGAATATGAAAAAGTGAATATCAATGATCCAGACATGGTTTTGGCAGATAAAAAACTGGCAAAATTCGAGACGAGTTACCAAGTGTACCGCGAGGGTGCTTCTGGTGGAAATGGAGGAAAAACAGGAGGGGGTTGTGGTTGCAATTAAAAAGAACATGAACAAATTTTGCTTGATACTTTTATTCATCCCAATACTTGGGATGGCCCAGCAGGAAAATGTGAATTCCTATAAAAAGCGGGTCTTGGAAACCACGGAAGTGGATATTCTTTCCAGCTATTACGAACAAACGGGTAATAACGCATCGGTCACTGGGGGAATCGGAAATGAGCGGCTTACCGATGTGGCACCGTCCATAGTGGTAAGCATTCCCTTAAATGACGATGATGTACTGAGCGTTGATGTTGGCATTTCAACCTATACCTCTGCTTCTTCCAGCAATTTGAACCCGTTTGATGTTGCGGGCTCCGGTGGTTTAAGTGGAGCTTCCAGCGGCGGTGGAGGTGGCAGTGGAGATGATGATGAAGAGGACGATGACAACAATGGCGGAAGTTATTCCGGTGCCATTGGAAGTCCATGGGTGGCCTCCTCCGGCGCATCCCGTCAGGATACATGGGGCAGTGTCAACATTGGGTATTCGCACAGTTCGGATGACCGTGATCAGATTGTGAGTGCCAATGTGTCTTTTGCTATGGAGTATGATTACACCTCCATTGGTTTTGGTGGGGGATATACACGACTTTTCAATGAAAAAAATACCGAGCTAAGTCTTAAGGGGAGCGTGTTTTTGGACCAATGGAATCCCAGATATCCAACCGAATTGGATAGCTATTTGGAAGTAGATGGAAATTTGAACGCTGGGTTCTTCTCTGGGGTCGATATCTGGAACAGGAATGGAGTTCTTACCGATAAACAGAGTGCAAATACGTGGCGACCTGTGGATGGATACAGTTTGATTTCGGATAAAAAACGGAACAGTTTTGCGCTGTCGGTTTCTTTATCACAGATATTGGGCAAGAACACCCAAATTTCAATCTTTGCTGATGTGGTACAGCAACAGGGATGGCTCTCCAACCCCATGCAACGGGTTTATTTTGCAGATGTTCCCAACTATTTCATTGGAAATCCTGCCAGTATTCCTTTTTACACTTCCACGCAGAATAGGGATGTATTCATGCTGGCCGATGATATGGAACGCTTGCCCGATACCCGGTTCAAAATACCTGTGGGCATCCGTTTGAATCATTATATCAATGAGATTTTGACGGTTCGCACCTATTATCGCTACTATTTTGATGACTGGGGATTACGGTCGCACACGGCAAGTGTGGAGCTTCCAGTAAAAATAGGCCAGAATTTCACGTTCTATCCATCCTATCGTTATTACACCCAAAATCAGATTGATTATTTCGCTCCGTTTGATGCGCATTTGTCCACAAGTCAATATTATACATCGGACTATGATCTTTCAGCATACGACGCCCATCAGTTTGGGTTCGGAGTTACCTACACCGACATTTTTACCCAATTCAAGACCTTAGGATTTGGGTTGAAGAGTATTGATTTAAAGTATAACAACTACCAACGGAGTACAGGCCTCAAGGCCAACTATTTTGGCATAGGATTCAAATTTGAAATGAATTAGGGAGTAAGCTTTAAATCAAATCTTAGTAACATATTGAATTGAAATTATGAAGCAGAAACTATTTCCTTCACGGTACGTTTTAGTCAATGCCTTTGCACTGCTTTTTCTGGCATTGTCGTTTTTGATACGACTGTCATTCCTGATCATGGATTTTTCAGAGGTGGACCATTCCCTGCTCGCTTTGGTCAAGGTATTTTTTGTTGGATTGTTTTTTGATTTGGGAACCGTTTCTTTTTTCTATGCAGTGGCATCCCTGTATTTTTTGCTTTTTCCCAAACGGTTTTACGGTTCACTGTTGGATAGAATCTTGGTGTACTTTGGATTTTCCCTGGCATTGCTCATCGTCTACTTTTCCTTTTTCGCAGAAATTACCTTCTGGGATGAATTCCAAAGACGGTTCAATTTTATTGCAGTGGATTACCTCATATACACCTACGAAGTGGTAAAGAACATCAACGAATCGTATCCCTTACCACTTTTGATTGGAGCCATGCTGATAATGGTAGCAGCCACGGTTTGGGTTTTCACACGAAAGGGGTTGTTCAAAAAGTCATTTTCGTCATATGACGGTTTTCAGGCAAAGTTGGTCCCTTTTTTGGCGGCCATTTTGGTAATGTCGTTTTATATAACATCCATTGAGAACGATTCCGCAGAGATTTCTGAAAATAGATACAACAACGAGCTGTCCAAAGCAGGGATTTATTCCTTCTTCGCGGCGTTTCGGAACAATGAACTCAGCTACACGGATTTTTACAAAACCATTTCAGAAAAAGAAGCCCTCAACAAAGTACAGGAGCAGGTAAGTGGTCCCTTGGACAGCCTCCTGAACCCCCAAGAAGATATTTTTCGCGCCATAATAGGCGGAGTTGAAAGAAAACCGAATGTCATTTTGATTTGTGTTGAAAGTTTAAGTGCCAACTTTCTGGGCATTTTTGGAAATGAAGAACATTTGACTCCGAATTTGGACTCCATTGCACAAGCCGAGACCTATTTCTCTAACCTCTATGCCACTGGCACCCGAACCGTTAGGGGTATGGAAGCCATTACCTTGAGCATCCCCCCTACGCCGGGTAGGAGCATTGTAAAACGCAAGCATAATCAAAACCTGTTCACCATTGGTGAGGTTTTCAAGGACAAGGGGTACAACAGAACCTTCTTTTATGGGGGCGATGGTTATTTTGACAATATGGACAAATTCTTCAGTGGTAATGGATTTAATATCGTGGATCGGGGACGCGGATTTTTGCCATCTGGTGAAATAGTTACCACACGCTTAAACATTGAAGATGATGAGGTCACTTTTGAAAATGCTTGGGGCGTTTGTGATGAGGATATTTTCAATAAAGTTTTAAGGGAAGCAGATAAATCCCCAATGCAGGGCAAGCCTTTTTTTGATTTTGTCATGACCACATCCAATCATAAGCCGTATACCTACCCAGAGGGCAAGATTGATATTCCTTCCGGCTCGGGACGAAATGGTGCCGTAAAGTATACCGATTTTGCCATAGGTCAATTCTTGAAACAGGCCAAGACCAAACGGTGGTTCAACAATACGGTGTTTGTGATCATGGCAGACCATTGTGCCAGCAGCGCAGGAAGGTGGGAACTCGATGTGGATAATTATCATATCCCTGCCATACTGGTAAATCTCGATGGAAGCAGAGGTTATAAGATTACCCGGCAATGTTCTCAGATTGATGTCATGCCAACCCTCTTCTCTTTTTTAGGCTGGAACTATGACAACAATTTTTTTGGTCGTGATGTATTTAGTATGCAGCCCAAAGATCAAAGGGCATTTGTGGGCAATTATAGAAAATTGGGCTTATTAAAAGATCATGAATTAATGGTATTGGGAGATGGAAAAACCGCCAATCAATATAACTGGGACGAAGAAGATAACAGTTTGACCAAAGAGCCTTTGGACAGCTTATTTTTAACTGAGGCCATTTCATATTACCAAATTGCCGATTACCTCTACAACCATAATGGACTTGACCTAAAAGTAAACCTGTGAAAAGCGTTCATTTTATTGTAAACCCAATAGCAGGTAAAGGAGGTTGCACTATTGATAAAACATTGCTGTCCCATTATTTTGATCCAGAGCATTATGAGGTGCGCCTAAAAATTTCCAATTATCCTGGCCATGCCACGGAATTGGCCAGAACATCCTTGCAAGAGGGAGTCCATATCATTGTAGCCTGTGGGGGTGACGGAACCATCAATGAGGTGGCCTCCTGTTTGGTGCATAGCCAAGTGTTGTTTGGAATTGTGCCTATGGGCTCAGGGAATGGGCTAGCTGAAAGTCTCAAAATTTCCAGAAACCTAAAAAAAGCACTGAAAACCATAAAGCAGGGAAAAACCAAACGAATAGATGTGGCCATGGTCAACGGAAAACCATTTTTCAGTAACATGGGTATTGGGTTTGATGCCAAGGTTATCTCCAACTACAATGCTTCCCAACAACGAAGATTTTGGGCTTATCTAAAAGCAGTTTTCAAGTCGATTAAGGATTTCAACTATAATGAATGTATCAAGGTTGAAATGAACGGCAAAATCTTCAAGACATATCCTTTTATGTTTTTTGTATCCAATTCCAAAGTAATGGGCTATGATATCTCCCTTACCCGAACGGCATCTTTACAAGATGGGTTGTTGGATGTGGTCATTATTGACAATGTTGGCAAGGGCGAAATGTTACTTTTAGGACTATTTATTTTACTGCGATTGAATCAGTATCTGAAAAAAATACAATACTTCAGAGTAAAAGAACTTAAGCTGGCCTTTGAGGATTCTTATGCGTGTCATTTCATTCAAGCTGATGGGGAACTTCACAATTTGGATGATACCGAAGTGGTCGTCAAAATAGAAGAAAAAGCACTTCAGGTATTGGTGTCCTGAAACCACCTCTTCTTTTCCCAATCGCCTAAATCCGAAAAGACACGCTTGTTAAAGCGTTGAAAAGCAATAACATATAAATATTTTCAGAGTCCGTCAAAATGAGTTTGTTGATAACCCGTTGAAAAATGTTTTGGTTGGGGTGACACTTGTCAGATTTTTTCTGGAGCCTAGATTTTACGTTTGTTCCAATGATTTTTTCAGCCTCAAAAAAAGGGATGTTGATAAAAATGTTGAGAACCCAAAAGAGGTAATGTAAAATCAAAGTAAAGAAACATGAATTTTACATATAGTTCATTTAGAACAAATCCAAACACTTTTTCTCATGCACATTTCTCATATTACTAAAAGGGATTTTAGTACACAGCCCTTCGATTTGCACAAAATTACCAACGCAATCTTAAAGGCCATGACCGCAGTGGACCATGGTCAAATGGAAGATGCACAGACCATTGCCCATGAAGTTGAAAAAACTTTGTTGGAACGGAAAGAACAAGATGAGCACTATGTGCCTACTGTAGAGGAAGTTCAGGATGTTGTTGAAAATGTGCTAATGGACAGCGAGTTCCATGATGTGGCCAAAGCGTACATCATCTATAGGAACAAAAGGGCCCAGATGCGGGCGACGGACATTTTTGAGAAGCGCATCAACCTTAAACCTTACGAATATCCCCAATTGTATGAATATGTGCCGGCCATACGACATTCATATTGGATTCACACCGAGTTTAATTTTACCAGTGACATACAGGATTTTAAATCTGGACTTACCGAAGTAGAACGGAGCGCCATTAAAAATACCATGTTGGCCATTTCACAGATTGAGGTGGCGGTAAAAACGTTTTGGGGCGACATTTATCATCGTATGCCCAAACCCGAGATAGGATCGGTAGGAGCCACTTTTGCCGAAAGTGAAGTGCGCCATCACGATGCCTACTCCCACCTGCTTGAAATTTTGGGATTGAACAAAGAGTTTGAAAATCTCAAGAAGAAACCGGTGATCATGAAGCGGGTTCAGTATTTGGAAACTGCCCTTAAAAATGCTAAAAGCGAGAACAACAAAGAATATGCGGAGTCCATTTTACTGTTTTCCCTTTTCATAGAACACGTTTCATTGTTTTCCCAATTTTTGATCATTATGGCCTTCAACAAGCACAAAAATGTGCTGAAGGGAATTTCCAATGTGGTGGAGGCCACCTCAAAAGAAGAGCAAATCCATGGTGATTTTGGAATCGATGTTATCAATATCATCAAAAAAGAACACCCAGAATGGTTTGACGATGCGTACAAAGCCATGATTCAGGACATCTGTGAGAAAGCTTTTGAGGCAGAAAGTAAAATTGTGGATTGGATTTTTGAGGAGGGAGAATTGGACTTTTTGCCAAAAACTGTGGTAAATGAGTTTATAAAGAACCGTTTCAATAATTCACTGGAGAGCATTGGAATTGCCAAAATTTTTGAGGTTGACCAAAAACTATTGGGGCAGACCGAGTGGTTTGATGATGAGATAATCGGAACCAAACACGGCGACTTTTTTGTAAAACGATCCATCAACTATAGCAAAAGAACACAAAGTATAACCAGCGACGACCTTTTTTAAATTATGGAGAACAAAGCCCAATCCCCGCAAATTGAAGAATTAAAACAAGAAAATAAAAGCCAAGAACTTGTAAACGCTCGTAAGAGTGCCCTATCAGAGCTCAAGACCAAAGAAGAAAAAGGATTTAAATGGCTGAATGACCACAGTCGTCAATTTTTGGCCTCTGGCTATTTGACTGAGGGGGTAACACCAGAAGGCCGGATTCGAGAGATTGCGGACCGGGCAGAACAGATTTTGCAGATTCCGGGGTACTCTGACAAGTTTTACAATTATATGTCGGAAGGGTTTTTCTCTTTGGCATCTCCCGTTTGGTCGAACTTTGGGAAAAAACGTGGGCTGCCCATAAGCTGTTTTGGTTCCCATATTGATGATGACATGGGGAACATCCTGTATACCCAATCCGAGGTTGGGATGATGTCCAAATTAGGAGGTGGAACCTCGGGCTATTTCGGAAAAATCAGACATAGAGGTGCTCCGGTAAAGAACAACGGACAGGCTTCTGGGGCCGTCCACATTATGCAGTTATTTGAATCCATGGTGGATGTAGTAAGCCAAGGGTCGGTTCGTCGTGGACGTTTTTCTCCGTATTTACCCATAGACCATAAAGATATTATGGAGTTCTTGGAAATCGGTACCGAAGGTAATCCTATCCAACAACTAACCCATGGGGTCACGGTTACGAACCAATGGATGCAGGAAATGATAGATGGTGATACGGACAAAAGAACGGTTTGGGCCAAAGTGCTGCAACGTAGGGGCGAGATGGGCTATCCGTATGTTTTCTTCTCTGATAATGCCAATAATGGAGCAGCCGATGTTTACAAGGACAAAGAACATCGTATTCACGCCAGTAACCTTTGTACCGAGATCATGTTGCCCTCCAATGATAATTGGTCCTTTGTATGTGTATTGTCCAGTATCAATGTGTTGCATTATGATAAATGGAAAAACACCGATGCCGTGGAGACCATGGTCTATTTCTTGGACGCGGTAATTACCGAATTTGTGGAAAAACTGGAAGCATATCGTGATTCATCCGATCGTGATGACCGACAAACTTTCCTGTTTATGGAAAGAGCCTATAATTTTGCCAAGGAGAACAGGTCTTTGGGGTTGGGCGCTTTAGGATGGCATTCCTTATTGCAGTCCAAACGTTTGGCCTTTAACAGCCAAGAGGCCTATGATTTGAACAGTGAAATATTTAGAGGAATCAAGGAACGTTCCTACAAAGCCTCTGCGGAGTTGGCGGAACGTTTTGGAGAACCCGAAGTGTTAAAAGGCTATGGAAGACGTAACGCTACCCTCAATGCGATTGCACCCACTACTTCATCTGCTTTTATTTTGGGCCAAGTTTCACAAGGTATTGAACCCATTTGGTCCAATTGCTATGTGAAGGATATTGCCAAGATCAAGGTGACCATCAAAAATCCATATTTGATGGATTTGTTGGAAGAAAAAGGCCAAAATACCCCAGAAGTTTGGAAAAGTATTCGTGATATGGATGGTTCCGTTCAGCATTTGGATTTCTTGACCGAAGAAGAGAAAGCGGTGTTCAAAACCTATTCCGAATTGGATCAATTGGATATCGTGTACCAAGCGGCCAACCGCCAAAACCATATTGATCAAGGGCAGTCAGTGAACATTATTGTCCATCCGGACATGCCTACCAAGGACATCAACAAAATACATGTAACAGCCTGGAAATTGGGATTAAAATCGCTTTACTACCAACACAGCATGAATGCGGCCCAAAAATTCAAGCAAAAGAAGGAATGTGCCAGTTGCGAGGCATAATGTAAGCTAACTCAAACAAGTGCCAACCTAACTTTAACAAGCCCCCCGGTCATGTGATTTGGGGGGTATTTTTTTGTGGCGAAAGTACTGTCACTACTTTTGATTTGGGATGATTTTGTTTTTGAGGTACATTAAAGCCTACTGCGATTACCTTGAAATGTTAAAAAACGGCCTTTACTTTCCATCGTTTATCCGATGTTTCACAACAAATGATCGGTGTAATACAACATAACTTCCTTTTTGTCCTTAGTTGTTGATATGTTTGGGTTAACCTTACTCCGTAAGGACAGCCTCATCCTCAAAACTATGAACAAACCCCAACCACGCCGGTACAGAACCAATTTTATTTTGGCTTTTTTGTTTGCGCTGACCTTAGTGCAAGTTGGGAATGCCCAACTGTGTGCTGTGGATGCGGGCTCTGATCAAACCTTGTCACAAACTACCTCGGTTTTTTTAAGTGCTTCTACCCCAGTCATTGGTACAGGTACTTGGACGCAATTGTCCGGCCCCACCTTGGTCAGTTTTTCCGATGCAAATGATCCCAATGCCCAGGTTTTTGGGATGGGCCTAGGAACGTATATTTTTGAATGGACCGTATCGGACATTACCTGTATCACAGCTTCGGATACTGTTGGCGTTACTATTGAGGGAGTTGACTTAGAGCTGGAAATATTGGCGAGCAATACCACTCCAGATGTGGGCGATGTGGTCAGCTTTACCATCAACCTGAGCAATTTGGGTGATGTTGATGCTACTGGGGTTTCTGTAGAGAATTTGGTGCCTGTTGGTTTTGATGGCAATAGCATTTCGGCTATTAGCAGTCCAGGGTCTTATAATTTTGGGTCTAGAACCATTACTTGGACAGGCTTAAATGTTCCACAAGGAAGCAATACGGCTGTACTGACTTTCAATGCTACCGTGTTGACACCAACCGGTTCTCTGGGCGAGTTTACCCATATTGCAGAGGTTACAGCAAGTGACCAGCTTGATTATGACAGTACCCCCAATAATGATGATGGGGACCAGAGTGAGGACGATGAGGATGCAATAGCTGCATCACCCCAACAAGCCGATTTATCCCTTACCAAAACCATTGTGGGGGGAAATACCAACCCTTATGTGGGAGAGGAAATAAGTTTTGAAATAACCGTTGCCAATGATGGGCCAGATAGTGCCACTAATGTACAAGTAGTAGATCAATTACAATCAGGATATAGCTTTGTTTCATATACAGCCACAGCTGGAACCTATAATGTTGGGAGTGCCTTTTGGGATATTGGTACACTGGCCAATGGAGCATCAGAAACGTTGACAATTAATGTCATTGTAAATGCTAGTGGAAATCATACCAATACCTCCCAAGTATGGCAGTCCGATGCTTACGATTTGGACTCAACGCCGGGCAATGGGGTCTCTTCCGAAGATGACCAAGGTGATGTGTCCGTTACTCCTGTTGAAGTGGTTGACCTTTCATTGACCAAAGTGATTGATAAGGCCCCGCCTCTGGTGAGCGATAATGTCATGTTTACGCTAACGGTTTCCAATGCCGGCCCTAGTGATGCCACTTCGGTAGAGGTCACGGATGTATTGCCATCTGGGTTTACCTATGTTTCCGATAACGGAGGTGGCGATTACGACAGTGTCAGTGGTATTTGGGATGTGGGAACTTTGACGAATGGGAATTCTACTAGTTTAAGCATTCTTGCCAAGGTAAATCCAACTGGGAATTACACCAATGTGGCTGAAATTACCGGTCATGACCAGTTTGATGCCGATTCAACCCCAAATAATAATGTCCCAGGAGAAGATGATCAAGATGTGGTGGTGGTCATTCCCGATCCAGTGGTTGACATTTCTGTTACAAAAACCGTAGATGATTTAATTCCAAACGTTGGCAATCAAGCTGTTTTTACAGTTACTGTACAAAATGATGGTCCAAGTGAAGCTACCAACCTAGTGGTCACAGATGTTTTGGCTTCAGGGTATGATTTGGTCAGTGCCGTTACTACCAATGGAACCTACAACAGTGTTAATGGATCATGGACCATTGGAAGTTTGTCCAGTGGCGCTTCCGAAACGCTGACCATAACTGCTGATATTTTATCCAGTGGGAATTATTCAAATACGGCTGAATTGACTGGATTGACCGAGATAGATGTCGATTCAACTCCGGGAAATAATAGTGAAGCAGAAGATGATCAACAAACCGTAACACCAGTTCCACTTCCCATATCGGACCTGCTTTTACGAAAATCTGTAGACAATTTGAGTCCTTTTGTAGGAGAGAATGTCATTTTCAATATCAATCTTACCAACTTGGGGCCCAGTGATGTTACCGGCGTTCAGGTTATGGATTTACTGCCTTCGGGCTATACCTACGTATCCAATAGTAGGACCGCGGGCACCTATGACCCCACCACTGGAATTTGGGAGTTGAACAATGTTGTTCCGGATGGTGTTACCGAGACATTGAACATTGTGGCCACCGTAAATCCTACTGGAGATTATTTCAATGTTACTGAAGTCATTTCGTCCAGTAATGATGACCCCAATTCAACCCCCAACAACAATAATGTCTTTGAGAACGATCAAGACAGTGCTGGAACCATTCCCATCCCCGCTGCAGATATGACTCTCAGTAAAACTGTGGATAATGAATTTCCAGATGTTTCCGATACAGTCACATTTACCCTCACCTTGACCAATGAAGGACCCAGCGATGCTTTTGCATTGGTCGTTGAAGACGTGTTGCCTTCGGGTTATTCTTATGTTTCGGACGATTCTGGAGGGTTTTATGATGTTGGTACCGGACTTTGGAGTGTGGGGAACCTAACCGCTGGAAACAATGCAACTTTAAACCTGTCGGCTCAGGTAAATGCTACAGGAGATTATTTGAATACGGCTGAATTGGTGAATGCTGTAATACCCGACCCTGATTCTACTCCAGGCAACAATGATTCAAAAGAGGATGATCAAGATGAACAAGCCACTACACCAAGGCACGTAACCGATATTTCAATAACCAATACAGTGGATAATTTAAGTCCCTCCGTTGGTGATCAGATTGTTTTTACCATCACTATCAACAATGCCGGACCCAATGACGCCACAGGTCTGGTTGTGGAAGATTTATTGGCTACAGGATACAGTTTTGTCGCTGCCACGGCTTCGGCTGGAACGTATGATGACGTGGTCGGTTCATGGAATGTGCCAAATCTGAACAGCGGTATATCAGAAACATTACAAATTATAGCCTTGGTACTTCCCAATGGAGATTACCGAAATACTGCCGAATTAATTGCGTTGGATACCTACGATCCAGATTCTACGCCTGACAATAAGGTATCTTCAGAAGATGATCAAGCTACCGTGATTCCTGTTCCTGATGGTTTGGCAGATTTGTCCTTGACCAAATTGGTGGACAATACCACTCCAAATGCAGGTGATGTCGTCCGATTCACCATAAGTGTTGCCAACGATGGACCTACGGACGCAACAGGCGTAGTTATTACCGATTTGTTGCCAGAAGGCTATACCTATCAATCCCATACCACAACGGCCGGAGTGTATGACCCGAACACTGGACTATGGAATGTCAACCGAACAATTCGTAATCAGGATGCAGAAACGTTAGAGCTACGGGCCGTGGTAAACGTACCTACTGGTCAACCCGGTGAATATCTCAATAGTGCTGAAATATCCGCAAGTAATTTTGCAGACCCGGATAGTAACCCAAATGAAAGTTTAGAAATAGACGACTTTTTAGATGGTATTGATGACGATGACGAAGCCAGTGCTTTTGTGGTACCGCAAACCACGGATTTGGCCATCACAAAAATGGTGGACAGAATAGAACCCAACATTGGAGACGAAGTCGTTTTTACTATTACCGTGACCAACCAAGGCGATGTTCCTGCAACGAATATCGGTATCGAGGAACAATTGCCAAACGGGTATCAATATGTTACATCTTCAGCTTCTATTGGCCGTTATGATGCCGCTGGAGGCTTCTGGGAGCTGGATACCTTACAAGTTTCTGAAACAGCCCAACTCGACCTCACCGTTACAGTTTTGGATGTTGAGGATTATCTGAATACTGCCAGTTTAGCTTTTGTGGATCAGTTGGATACCAATTCTGAGAACGATTTGGCTGAAGCTTTTGTGCAGCCAACCTGCTTGGTGGTCTATAACGAATTTTCACCCAATGGCGACGGAGTAAACGACTTCTTTACCATTGATTGTATTTCCAGATATCCCGGTAATGTGCTTGAAGTGTACAACCGGTGGGGAACCGTAGTATATCAAAAACGCGGATACAATAATGATTGGGATGGAACGCCCAACGGTCGGGCCATAGTTCAAAAAGAAGACCTATTGCCAGTAGGTACCTATTATTATGTGTTGGATTTGGGGGATGGCTCCGAACCCAAAACGGATTGGCTGTATATAAATCGATAGAAAAGGGGATGAACGGCGTAAATAACATATTACGAATGAAAAAACGAATGGGACATACCTATCTATTGGTTTTACTATTGGGATGCTGCACGGTTTCTGCACAGCAAGACCCGCAGTTCACACAATACATGTACAATACCATGAGTGTAAACCCTGCCTATGCCGGTTCACAAGGGTATCTTACCGCTTTGTTGATGCACCGTTCCCAATGGGTTGGGGTTAATGGAGCACCCAATACGCAAGTTTTGGCAGTGGATACCCCTTTGGAAAACAAACTGGGTGTAGGAGGAATTTTGGCACATGATGCCCTCGGACCATCTTCCGAAATTTTTGTGGATGGCAATGTTTCCTATACCGTTCAATTGGATAGTACTAACCGAAAATTATCTTTTGGAATGAAAGTGGGAGGGCGATTGTTTGATGTGGATTTCTCCAAAGGATTGACCCAGAATCCTGATATGGCCTTCCAAAACAATATAAAGAGCAAATTCTTTCCTACCATCGGAGCTGGACTGTATTATCAAGCCAAGGATAGTTATTTAGGCTTTGCGGTACCCAATTTCTTTTCACAAAAACATTATGATGGCGAGGAGCAAGAAATAGCAGCAGAGCGATTACACTACTATTTTATTGGGGGCAAGTTTTTTGATATTACGCCGGAGATTGTATTGAGACCAAGCTTTTTTGTAAAATGGGTGCCCGGGGCTCCAATTATTGCAGACGTTTCTGTAAATGCAGTACTTAGAGAAACATTTACGTTTGGAGTGGCCTATCGGTGGGATGATTCCTTTTCCACCCTGCTTGGACTTCAAATTACACCAAACCTCAACGCAGGGTACGCTTATGACCTTACCACCTCCAATTTGGCAAATTATACCGGAGGTTCGCATGAAATATTTCTAAGATACCAGTTCAAGGAGCTAAAGAAATCCGCAGAATCGCAATGATTTTAATGCGGAAAACGAAAACCAAATAGCAACATAACCTTTATGCAGGCAGGCCTTCAACTTTAGTTGAAGGTTTTTTTTTGAAAAAATTTCACTTCGGTGCAACCTTTTCATTTTTGTTTTGTCATTGGGATAGAATGAAATAGGATTACTTTTAGCAGTCATTGAATAACCGTCCGGAATTTTTGGAAGCAAACGTACGTTTTACGCACCAAGCTTTGGTGGAGCAGAGCAGAGAGGGGAACCGCAACGCACAATACCAGTTGTATGGATTGTATGTGGATGCTATGTTCAATGTTGCCATGCGGTTGTTGACCATCCGTGAGGATGCGGAAGATATCATTCAGGAGAGTTTTGTGGAAGCTTTTAAAAAGTTGGATTCCTTCAGGTTCGAGAGCACGTTTGGAGCATGGTTAAAGCGGATTGTGATCAATAAAAGTATCAATCACCTCAAAGCAAAACGTTTGTTGCTCTCTTCCATGGAAAATGAGGCAGAACTTTTGGATGATGAACAGGTAGCGGAACCGGACCAATTTGAAATTGACAAGATCAAAATGGGCTTGACCCAGCTACCGGAAGGCTATCGACAGATTATCACCCTGTACTTGATTGAAGGATATGATCATGTTGAAATAGGAGAGATTATGGGAATAACTACCTCTACCTCCAAATCGCAATATCACCGTGCTAAAAAGAAACTGATTCAAATTGTAAATGAACTATGATGGACAATTTTGAAAAACATATCAGGGAAAACAAACAGGCCTTTGATGTCCACAAAGTGGACAAGGATAAATTATGGCAGGGAATTGCTTCCCAACTGGATGAAAAACAAAAAACAGAACCTAAGGTAATCCCGCTGTGGAAATCAAGAAAACTGTGGGCCGCAGCTTCCATTGTCTTGCTATTGGGACTGTCCGTAATGACATTTTTCACCTTAAACAACGCAAACCAGAATATGGATGCCTATGCCAATGAAGAACTCTTGGAAATCGATATGCACTATCAACATTTGGTATATCAGCAGGTGCAATTGGTTAAGAACCATCCCAAGTTATCGGATCAAGATAAGGAAGAGTTCCTGTCCTTTATGGATGAGCTGGATGAGGAATATCAGCAATTAAAACTGGAAATGCGGAACAACCTGGACAACGAGCTGGTTTTGGAAGCGATTGTGGCAAATTATAAAAAGCGCATTGAACTGATTGAAAACTTGTTGAAACAAATCAATGCATCTAAAAAAGAAATGGATTATGAAGGGTATGTATTATAGAAACACATGGGTTACAGTGGGGCTCTTGCTGTGCACCTTGGCGGCCGTTGCTCAAAGTGAGAGGAGCAAGCGATGGGACAAGACCTATGATCTTTCCCCTACGGGGAAGGTCCACATTGAGAATAAATATGGCAACGTGGTCATCAATGGATGGGAAAGAAATCAAGTTAAAGTTTCCATATCCATTCAAGTGAACCATAGGAAAGATGAGAATGCTGAAAAACTGTTGGACCGGATTCAACCCAAAGCCGTTCAGTCAGGAAATTTTATCCAGTTTATTTCGGAAATTAAAGACAGGGATGCCAACATATTTGCCAAATATTTCAGTAAAGCGAATCCGTTTGACTTTGATAAATCGAATGTACAGATAGATTATGAGGTATATCTGCCCATCAATGCCGAACTCAACATTACCAATAAGTTTGGGGACATCATCATAGATTCTTGGAAAGGCAACTTGGAAACCGATCAGCAGCATGGAGACATCTATATCAACGGAACTATTTCAACCGCAAAAGTGGATATGCGTTTTGGAAAGTTCCATGCCAGAGATTTGGATTATGGAAATATAAAGATGGACAATGGGGCCATTGATGTAGAAAGTGCCCAAAAACTGAAAATAATCAGTAGTGGCAGTGATATTCGTTTGGGAACGATTTCGGATTTGGAACTCTACTCCAGTAAAGATGAAGTGGAACTGGAATCGATTGATGTGCTCCGGGGCGATTTTAAATTCTCCAATGTGGACATAACCAGTGTAACAAATGAAGTTTTTCTCACACTAAGGATAGCGGAGGTGGACATCCAAAAGATAGTGAAACCGGATGCAGACATTAATCTGGTGCAAGAATCTTCAGAAATCAATGTGAACATAGCGGGATTGTCATTTGATTTTAAAGCCACTTTGGAGCAAGGACTTTTACGGGTTCCCAAGACCTTTACCAATATCAATACCCACGTGACCAATGAAGGTAGCAAGATTAGGGATATTACCGCAAAGTATGGAATGGGTGATCGAGGAAGTTTTTCCATCAATGGCATCAAAGGTGTGATTGTGCTGACCGATTGATAAAAAAAATCAGAAAAAAAATGATTCTGGTGCAACCCTTGCAAATTTTGAATGTCTTTAGAATGAAAATCAAAAAACGGAACATGATACAACTAAAACCTTTACTTCCACTATTGCTATTTGGATGTATGGCATGGGGCCAACAAACCCAGGATAATTCGGACTATATTGAATTTAATGACCGAAAAAACGTAGTGCACGGGGTGTATTTGGGGCTTACCACATATTACGGGGAAATGCGTGGCAAATCTACCTATCTAGGGGGATTAAAAGTGGCCTACGTGGCCAACAGACAGTTTGAGGTGGGTTTTTCCGGGGTTTTTCTGTATTCGGAACAAGATAACCCAAGAACCCTTAATGAGGACCTGATTGGAGCCTATGGAGGTATTCACCTAGAACCCATTCTATTTAGCAAATCTACTGTAAACCTTTCCTTTCCCTTATTGATTGGTGCCGGGGGAGTGGGGTATTTGGCCAATAACTTTGACGACCCAGTGGATGACCCCAATGAGGATGATGTTGATGCGGTTTTCGTGGCCGAACCCGGAGTGAGCCTTCTTTTCAACATTTCCAGATACTTACAGCTGGAAGCCGGGGTAAAATATCGCTTTTCAAGTAAGTTGGAGCTAGATGATAGTCCATTGCGAAACATTAATGGGTTTTCAGGTGGAATTGGATTAAAAGTAGGCGTGTTCAATATGGGAAGAAATCGGTATAAAAAACATTTGGGCGATGACCTATAAATCAAAAAACAACGAACAGTCAATAAATAAAGGAATCCTAGCCAGCCATGTCTTCACCCAAAATGGGATGGTGTTTATCAGGAGCGCCGAAGAGGTAGGTATGGAGGAATGGTCTGCTATAAATTTCCATTGGATGCCCGTCTTAAAACTGGAGCGGGAGTTGGGTTCCTAACCATCATTTTAAATCAAAAAACGAACAGCATGAAAACTACTTTTAAACATGCCATTATCGCCTTGGCGATGGGGCTAATGATGACTTCTTGTGTGCAAGAAACCGTATGGGTCTCTGATGAAGTATCCACTAGAAGTTATGATTTTGAACAGATTACGGCACTTCAGGTGGCAACGGATTTTAACGCTTATGTTACCTTTTCTGAAACTGAAGATCGTGTGGAAATTGAGGCCAATGACAATCTTTTCAATAAAATGGATGTCTTTATGGAAGGCAACAAATTGGTGGTGAAGTTGGAAAACAACATCAGGGTCAAGGGTAGGGAGACCTTGAACCTTTACATCACCACTAAGAATATTTCTTGGTTTAGGGCAACATCAGACGCTGCTATATTCCTGGAAAGTCCCCTAAATGCTAGCAGTGTTTATATTGATTTGAGCTCTGATGGTCACTTTATTGGAGATATTGTTTCCGATGATTTTGAGTTAAGAGCAGAGTCGGACAGTGATGCAGAACTCTATTTGGAAACCACCAATGCCTACTTTGACCTATCATCAAATGCCTATTTGGATGGGGAAGCGACCATTGATAATGCTAAAGTGCGACTTTCCTCAGATGCCGCAGTGGATTTATTGGGAGATGTTGACTACATGGATGCGGTGGTGTCCTCAGATGCCGAGTTGAAAGGGTATGGTTTGCATGTCAACGACCTTGAGGTGGAGCTATCTTCTGATGGCGAGGCCTATTTGACGGTTTTTGAAACCATTGATGTCATGGCAAGTTCAGATGGTAGGTTGTATTACAAAGGTGATGCCGACATTGTTCGACAGGTATTGTCCAGTGGCGGAAAGGTCATTAAAAAATAGGCGCGTCACACCATAAGGATTTCATAAAAGAATGGGATGGCTTGCCTGAAAACCAATACCTTTGAAGGAGCAAAAGTAAGATTCCATGGAAAAGAATGAGCTCTATCCCATTTTTTTAAAAGTTTCCAATTTAAACGTGTTGATTGTTGGGGGTGGCAATGTTGGGTTGGAAAAGTTGACTTTCTTGTTGAAATCAAGCCCTAATGCCCAAGTACAGATGGTAGCACCTGAGTTTTTGCCTGAAACCTTGGCCTTGGCCAAGAAGCATTCCGTTGAAATCACCTATGCTGAGTACCAAAAAAGTTTTTTAAAGGGAAAGCATATGGTTGTTGCCTGCACAGATAAGGTGGAAGTCAATGAGCAAGTGTACCATGATTGTCGGGAGCAGAGTATTTTGGTGAATGTTGCCGATAATCCTCCGTATTGTGATTTTTATATGGGGGGGATTGTAACGAAAGGTAATGTAAAAGTGGCCATTTCCACAAATGGAAAATCACCGACCACAGCTAAGCGTTTACGTCAATTTTTTGAGGAAGTTCTTCCGGAGAATATCGATGATTTGGTGAAAAATCTAAATGTTTATCGAGATACACTCAAAGGAAATTTTGAGGAAAAGGTAGAAGCCCTAAACGAGTTTACAAAAGGATTACTGGATACAAAATCCAAAAAAACAGAACAATAGGCCAGTTTTTTGAATAGGAAATCTTACAAACGCTTCATGGCATAGATAAGGTCGTCTTTTTTTCTTGGAGAAATACTTACATTCATGTCGTTGCTCATAATAATATATCCACCATCGGACTCAATGTATTTTTTCACTTCGTTCAGGTTGATCAAGTAGCTGTTGTGCACTCGCATAAATTGTTGATCGGCTAATAGATTTTCATATTCCTTTAGATGCTTGCTTCTCAATGTGCTTTAACTCGTAATTGCACAACAAACATAAGTTGTATTTATATTTTATAGGTATGTCAGCTTATGGATGCCCCTTTTCAGCTAACGAATGGGCGATTTGGTTTGGTGGTTTAAAAAATGGAAGGGATAAATATGGACCATAAACTATGATAAAATAAAAAGACAGTTCATTTGAGCTGCCTTTTTCAGTATTCAAAAAAATTTTTGTGGCTAGGAAGAAATCTCCTCAACCGAGGCATCCGGGGCATTCTTCTTTACGGAAGCAACACCATTTTCCATGGCTGATTCGCTGGAATACATCTCGCTGTTCCCAATGACTTGTCCGTTGGATGCTTTTAGGTTGAAATAAGGACTTCCGTCCTTTGCAGTGTTTCTTTCAAAATTTCCATCGTCCTGTGAATGTTTTCTCACAGACTCGATGCCATTATCGCAGGCAGCTTTGGTCGTATACCCCTGACTGCTTAAAATTACTTGGCCATTCCCAGCTTTTAAATTAAACCTGAACTTGCCGGATTTATCCGTTTTAATTTCAAATTTTCCCATGGTAAAATGTTTAGAGTACTAAATCTAGATATTTTCTCAAAAAAAGACCAATAATTGACCCGAAAATTGCCTTTTTTATATTTATTCCAATTTGCACGTAAAAAAATAGGGTGCTGAAGTCAACCTCTAGCACCCTAATCATTCTTTAGAATGCGTTTTTATACCCTTACTTGACCATCGCCAAATACGTAGTATTTGTTGGTGACCAATTCGTTCAATCCAAGAGGTCCGCGATGATGGAGTTTGTCCGTACTAATAGCCAGCTCGGCACCAACACCCATTTGCCCGCCATCGGTAAATCTCGTGGACGCATTTTGGTATACTGCTGCACAGTCCACATTCTCCATAAAGGTTTGGGCAACGCTGTCATTTTGGGTCATAATGGTGGCTGAATGACCGCCAGAGTTTTTGTTTATCTTCTCAATGGCCTCATCTAAACCATTAACAGCCCCAATGACGCACTTCATGGCCAAGAACTCCTCTTGCCAAACGGATGCATCGGGAATGACCTCTTCTTCGACCAATACATTTTTCACCTTTTTGTCCACTAAAATAGATACACTTTTATCCGCTAAAAGTTGTTTCAACTCCTTTAATTTGTCTTCATACCCTTCAATTCCAGTATCTACCAAAATTTTGTCCAGGGCATTACAGGCTGATATTTTATGTGTTTTGGCATTTACAATCACTTCCAAACTTTTTTTCCAATCCGCTTCTTTGTGCACATATAGGAAATTGTTTCCCCGACCACTCACTAGAACAGCGCATTTGGCGTGCTCTTTTACGAAAGCGATGAGGCGTTCCCCTCCTCTGGGTACGATCAAATCCAAATCCTGATCGGGATTCTTCAAAAATTCTTGGGTTTGGGTCCTGTCCATCTCCAAAAACTGGATGAAATCGGTTGGCAGCTTGTTTTCAGCCAAAGCCTGATGCCAAAATTTCACCAAGACCTTGTTGCTGTGATAGGCCTCTTTTCCGCCTTTTAATAGAATTTTGTTATTGGCCTTGAAAGCCAGTACGGCAGCTTCCACGGTAACATCGGGTCGAGACTCATAAATGATCATGATGGTCCCAAAAGGGGCCGTTTTATTGATAATCTTGAGTCCGTTTTCCAAATTCTTGGTAGAAATCTCTTGGTTTACAGGATCTTTCTGCAATCGGACCTCTTTCACTGCCTGAATCATTTGGTCCACTTTTTTCTGGTTCACCACCAAACGATCATACAGGGCTTGGTCGTCCCGGTTGAATGCATCCAGATCTTTTTGGTTGGCTTGGAGCAGCTCTTTGCGATTCTCATCCAGAATCCGCTCCATATCGGCCAAAACTTTATTTTTTATGTCTGTGTTCAATAATTTCATAGTTCTCATTTTTTAAAGGGATACTTTAGTTCCCACTTTTTTTCCTTCAACAATGTCAATGATTACATTATCTTTTTTTCCGTTTACGATGTACGACGGAATGTTGTCCGCTGCGGCCATCTGGGCATAACTCAATTTTGAGCCCATACCGCCACGGCCTTCACCTTCTGCTTTGTTGCCTTCCTCAATATATTTATCCAGATCCTCTTTGGGCGCTACTGTTCCAATGACTTTTGATTCTTCATTTTCAGGATGGCCGTCGTATAGGCCATCAATATCTGTCATGAGAATCAACTTATCGGCATTCATCAACTGTGCGATTAAGGTGGCCAGCTCATCATTGTCTGAAAACATGGACATGGCCACGGATACGGCATCATCCTCATTGGCGATGGGTACCACACCTTCGGATAGAAGTCCTTCAATACAATTGATCATATTGTCGCGGTGCATGCCAGGATTAAAATCCCGTTTTGTGGGAAGCACCTGGGCGCACTTCATTCCGTAATCTCTGAAGATGTTGTAATACAGCCGCATCATTCGAGGCTGCCCAATGGCGGAGTATACCTGTCTTCTTTGGGTCTTGTCCTTTATTTTGGCCTTTCCCAACACTTCTTTTCCGGCAATTACGGACCCGGAAGAGACCAAAATGGTCATAATATCACGTTCGTACAGCTCTACAACTTGTTTGACCAGTTTTTTGAGTACGGGTCTTACAATTCTGTTGTCTTTATTGGTCATGACATTGGTTCCTACCTTTATGACCACGAGTTCTTTATACATGTTTTAATATTCTTCGCCGAGTTCTACGGCACGATTAAAGGCTGCATAGGCAGCTTCCTTGATCATTTCACTTACGTTATTGTCCTGCATGGAATCCAAGGCAGCTCTTGTGGTTCCACCTTTGGAAGCTACACGCTCCATCCATGAATCTGGGGTGAGATTGTTCTGGTTGAACAGTTCCACGGCCCCAGTAAAAGTCTGACTTACCAATACTTTGGACACATTTTCGGAAAAGCCCATTTGAAGGGCAGCGTCCATCATGCTCTGCATAAAGTAGAAGACATAGGCCGGTCCACTTCCCGAAATTCCTGTGGAAGCGTCTATGAAGTTTTCATTTTTTACCCGAAGCGATTTTCCAGTGGTGTCCAACAGACCTTCCACCATAAAAAGCTCCAGACGTGAAACTTCCTCCGCCGAAACATAGCTGGTGAGTCCTTGTCCCACCTGAGCAGGAAGGTTGGGCATGGCCCGAACCACTTTGGTGATGCCCAAGGCATCTTGGATATATTTTATGGTTACGCCAGCCATGATTGATATGAACAATTGTTCAGGTTTCACCAGACTCTTCATACGTTTGAACAGATCTTCGGCATGATAGGGTTTAACGGCCAAAAATATGATATCTGCTTTGGGGACACAGTCCTCTAAGCGTTCCATGGCATCAAAATGGGCAATTTTCCCCACTTCTTCCAATTTCTCCTTTGATTTGTCCAGCACCATGATGTTGCGTTTCTTCAACAGTTTGGATTTAGACATACCTGTGGCGTAGGTAAGTCCCATGTTACCGGCACCAATTACCAATACTTTCATTGTTTGGATTAAAAAAGTTTATATAAAATTAGATGGATATATTACAGTCCTTGCAGTCTTTTACTTTACCATAGTAAGTTTCCCGATACTTATGCAATGTTCTTGTGGGGATACCTAAAATGTATCGCTTTATGTACGTGACTTGGGTGGTAAGTTCCCCCATTTTAACGCTGTAGCGTTTTTCATATTTGGTTTCCCTTTTAATCTTTGAAAGTTTCATTTTGTCGTTAATGGTATTTAAACTATTCGTTTTCCTTTTCGTTAAGGTACTTCGCTTTGTACTGAGCTTTTTTAATTGTTTTTCTTCGTTCTTCTGATTTTTTGGTGTACTCCTGACGGTCACGGATTTGATCCAAACGCTTGGTGTTTCTATATTTTCTTTTATAGCGTTTTAGAGCTCTTTCAATACTTTCGCCAGGTTTTACTTCAATTTTGAGCATATAGTGTTTTATCGGTTCAATCTCATTTCTGTATGGGTTTCTGCAAACCCGTATTCTTCAAAAAATTGCTTGTTGGGGCATTGATTTTCACTGGTTATATGGATGGCAACGTCTCCTTTGCAATATTGCAAAGTATAATCCAAAAGCTTTTCTTCAATGCCTTGGTTCCTGAACTCTCGGTGCACCACAAAGAATACCATAAAGTTTTCAGGGATATAATCTCCCATACCAGTTTTGTTCACCACGGCCAAGGCAAGAATGGTATCCTTGTCTTCCATGCTGAACACATAACCACCCAAACCGGGTATTTCCTTGGTGGAATACTGAATGGCCTTTCTAATGGCTTTTTCGGTTGCCCGTTTTCCCTCTTGATGTTCAAAAAGAAAATTGGTGAACCTGGTGGCTTCCATGGTAGAAAGTCGGGTATAGGCATCGTAGGTCTTGATTACCATGCGTATGTTTTGCGATAAAATGATAGTATTGTTTTTGGTTACAAATAGGGCTTTTTGCCATATCCCGAAAAGCGTTGCATTTCAAGATTGCGCATTGCAAGAGAAACCTTGGTTAAAGGTTGGTATTAAAAGGTAGGTGGGATGAATTTATCCGGTTGGTTGCGAAATACCAGATAGGTAAAACTTAGAATCCTACAGTTTTTTCTCTCGTGGAGCTTGATTTTCATCAGGGCAAAGATAAGGCATCCAAGCCGTAAATCCCAATTTTGCTGGGTTTTATGTTTTTTATAACGTTTTTAGTATCATATAATTTTTCTCTGACTTGCATATTGATATCAAAGAGCTTTTTTTGGAAAAGCCCATGTTTATACATTAAAAAAATGATTGAAAAGAGATCAAATTCGTAATTTTAAAGGAAGAGCATTGTTTTAATTGACCGCCAGAATAAGATTTAATTTCAATTCCAACAGCTATGGAGACCCAGATGGATAGACGCTTATTTCTAAAATCCTCAACCTTGGCAGGAGGTGGAATGCTATTGGGCTTTAGTTGGATGGTATCCTGTAAGGACAAGACCAATGGATTGAAAAGTGACTTGCCCGAAAATTGGGTCGAGGTCAATGGATATATCAAAATTGCCGAAAATGGAATGGTGACCATCATGTCGCCCAATCCTGAAGGTGGTCAAAACGTAAAGACTTCCATGCCCATGATCGTTGCTGATGAGTTGGACGCAGATTGGGATCGTGTTGTGGTGGAACAGGCCTCTTTGGACACAGATAGGTATACCCGTCAGTTTATTGGAGGCAGTCAGGCCATTCGGCAAAGTTGGGAGCGTCTTAGGCAGGCAGGTGCTTCGGCAAAATATATGTTGATGCAAGCTGCTTCAGAACTTTGGGAGGTGCCCATGGACGAAATAACCGCCCAAAAAGGAGAACTATTCCATTCAAAAAGTGGTAAAAAGGCAGGGTATGGTGAATTGGCCACTGCCGCTTCCAAAGTAACGGTTCCAGAGATGGTAACCTTGAAAGAAATCGGGGATTTTACCATTATCGGTACATCCAAAAAGAATGTCGATGCAAAAAAGATTGTGACAGGAAAACCCTTGTTCGGCATGGATTATCAAAAGGAAGGAATGTTAATTGCCATGCTTATTCATCCCCCGGCTTTCGGACTAAAATTAAAGGATTTTGATGCTTCTTCTGTTAAGGACATGTCCGGAATTAGAGATGTTTTTTCCATTAAGACTTATGCTGAAGATTACAAATGGCAGTTTTTTGATACCTGTTCATTTATGGATTCCGTGGTCATCGTGGGAGATTCAACTTGGGGAGTGATGAGCGCAAAAAAGGCACTAACAGATACGGTAGAATGGGAACTGAATACAGATATGACCATCACAAGGGACCGATTTGGAACGGAGCAAACTTTGTTTTTCCCTACAGGGCTGGAAAGTACAGTCGACCATGAGCAGAAAAAGAAAGAAATGTCAGAACAAAAAGGGGAGCTGCAACGGAAAGATGGCGACCCAGAAAAAGCCTTACGCACTGCATCCCAAGTTTTGGAACGTTCCTATACCGCACCTTTTTTGGCCCATAATTGTATGGAGCCCATGAATTTTTTTGCAGATGTGACAAAAGATAGAGCCGTACTCGCCGGGCCGCTTCAGAAACCTGAATTTACGGAAAAGACCCTATCCGCTCGTTTGGGCATTCCCTTGGAAAATATTGATATTAAAATGACCCGATTGGGAGGTGGTTATGGTCGAAGGTCATACGCCCATTGGCTGGTGGAAGCAGGGATTATTTCCCAACGCATGAAAGCGCCCGTGAAGTTGATGTATACCCGAGAGGATGATATGACCTCGGGAATTTACAGGCCGACCTATCGTGCGACCTACAAAGCAGCATTGGATGCCAATAACAATTTGATTGCATTACACGTGAATGCGGGTGGAATCCCAGAGAGTCCCTTGTACGCCAATCGATTTCCTGCTGGCACCATAGATCATTATTTGGCAGAGGGCTGGGTAATCCCCTCCAATATTACTGTGGGTTCATTTAGGGCGCCAAGCTCTAATTTCATGGCCTGTGCCGAACAATCCTTTTTGGATGAACTAGCAGAGGAAATGGGTAAGGACCCCATCGAATTTAGATTGGAGCTGTTGACCAGGGCAGAAAATGATCCAGTAGGTGAAACGAATGAATATGACCCCGCTCGTTATAAAGGTGTTCTGGAACTGGTGAGGGAAAAGTCCAATTGGGGTGAAGAAAAACATGGAGTTTTCCGAGGTGTAGCCGCCTATTTTTGCCATAATTCCTACGTGGCCCAAGTTTTGGATTTGGGGATGAATGATGGTCGGCCACAAGTTCTAAAAGTATATTGTGCCGTGGATTGTGGCATTGTGATCAATCCAGATGCTGCAAAGAATCTTTTGGAAGGTGCCGTGGTTGATGGTATAGGAAATGCCATGTTTGGCTCCTTGAGTTTTAAGGACGGTAAGCCCAGCAAGCAAAATTTTGATACATACCGATTGATTCGAATGACTGAGGCACCCAAGGAAATTGAGGTCCACTTTGTAGAGAACCAAATAGATCCAACCGGACTGGGCGAGCCGGCATTTCCTCCAATTTTTGCGGCTTTGGCGAATGCCCTATATAAAGCCACTGGAAAACGGTTGTACGACCAGCCTTTTTTATCGTGATTTAAATCAAGAACATAAAACAAAAAAGCTCAGAGAAATCGGAACTTTTTGCGGTCCTGGACGGGGTTTGAACTTTAATCCCAATAATCTGATATTCAAAAAGTTAAAATTTATATTTCTGATATGTACAGGTTTTTTCTTGATTCCATAAAAATTTTCTTTTAGAACAAATTCAATTTCAATTCTTGGATTACAAGGCGTTCATTTTTAATTTCCAATTAGATTGAGGTTGCCTTTGATTGTTATTCCGACATAGTATTCATTTCTTAAAGGGTGTTACACCTAAATTTATTTTTTGGATAAAGCCCACTTTGGAAAAAGCTACGGTAGCATAGAGCTGTTCAGATGCTTTGTTGAAGTAGAGTCCATTCGGATTGAATAATTGTATGGATTTGGAATCGCCAATTTCGGTTTCAGGTTTACCAACATCTGCCAATGCTCTAATGTTTCCGTCTAATGATGCCTTATATATTCTGTTTTCCATAAGGGCGCTAACGAAGATTACGTCATCAACAATTTTTAAATGCCCTGTACGCCATTGTTTGTTACCGGGCACAGTTCCCAAAATTTCAGAGGAACCATCGGGTCTTATCTTGATTATATTGGCATTGTTAAAGTTTGAGACGTAGAGATTACCTTTTGAATCAAAATCTATACCTCCAGGGTTGATTAGAAGATTTCCTTCGGAAAAAATACTGACCGTGCCGCTCAATGAAATCTTACTAATATATCCACTTCCATCGTTGATATTGTGCGTAACATATAGATTTCCCTCCCTATCCTGTGTCATGGCCCCCGGACCAGGTTTTGTTATGGCAAATTTACTTACTGTACCTTTTTGATTGACTTTTGATAGTTGGGAAGCATTCCACTCCGACACGTAAAAATTGCCATCCCTTCCCTTTAAAATATCGATAGGACCCTTTAACCCGATGGCAAAAATGTGAACTTCGCCTAAGGGACTTATTTTATATATTTTATCACCATCCCAACCTTCCGTAGCATATATGGTTCCATCGGTTTCAACATAAATGCCATCGGTTGAAATAATCTGATTGAGTTTTAATTTGGATATTTCTTGACCAAAGGTTGTAAGGCTGAAAAAAAGCAAGATTGCTTCGATAGTGTTTCTCATTTTTAGGGTTTTATTAGGAGATTAATATGAGGCTCGAATTGTCAATCATATGTTTAAAGACACTGGCGATGATAACATAATGTCTCCGAACATAGTCAACGCTTTAAGCTATCCAATGGTGCTTGAAAAATTGTTGTTAACTTTCTTGATTTTCTGTACAGTTTGTAATGATTTTGTTTAGAATAATAGTCAATTGATTAATTTCTCTTTCTGAAATTCCATCTAGTGCATTGATTCTATTGTTTTGTACTGTTTTCTTCAATCCCTTTCTTGTCTCACGTCCCTTAACTGTCAATGAAAGTTTAAATTTTCTTCGATCCTCCTTATTGATGTTTCGCTCAAGGAATCCATTTTTGATCATCAGATCAATCATTCGAGTCACGGAGGCATTGTCTTTAAAGACTAAAGCTCCAATTTCGGATTGCGAAAGTTCTGGGTTTTCGGCAATGAAGAATAAGACCAGGGCTTGGTCAATTGTGATATCTTGAAATTGTTTGGTCATATTCTTTTGCGCGAACCGCCTATATTCTTTAATACTTCTTTCGATAGTATAGAATATGGTTTGGGAAGGATGTGTTACCATAAGAATTATATATTGATACAATTATAATTGATATATCATATAAATTAAAATTTTCTTTTATATTTTAACATTTAGGAAAGAATCTTTGGCGTATTAGAGACATTCTCTATCAAAAGCGATTTACTTTTACTGGCCCGCTAAGTTAACTTTGGTTCGACTAAGGTGCTATACTATGTTCGGTATTCACAGTAAGCATTTAGATACGTCTATAAATAAAAAAACTAGTGACATACTGATAGATGGAGGCTCCCGTGAAAATACCGGATACAAAAAAGGAGATGGATAGCTCCAATTAGAAAAGATATTTGTTTTTCGCCTTTATTTGCGAACATTTATATTGCAAGAAGTGGCACTATTTGATATCAAATGAAATCAGGAAAAATAAAAAAGTCTGTAAACCAACGATTTACAGACTTTTTGAATAATTATGGGTTTTTAAAAGTGACCTGACTGGGGCTCGAACTTTTTATGTTTTTCTTCCATTTTTTGTTGCTTCCTAATGGGTCAAAATTGAGTGGAACCAAATTGCTCACATTTTAACAAACTTCAACCATTTTAACATTAAAATTGATGGATTTTGACCGGATATAAATCTTTGGTTGGGTGGCACGGCCAATATATACCACTATTGACGGATAAAGTGGCCACATAAAATCTGTCTTTAAACTATTGTGATGTAAAAAGTTGATGGTGATTTATCCTGCTCACTGTCAATCGGCGCAGGGGGTTCAGTTTGTCCGGCTCATACAATAGGGTTGCATTGCCACCTGTTTTTGGGGATATGTATTCATAGCGGATGATTACTTTTTTAACATTAGGCTTCTGTCCGTTGTCGCTGGTCTAATAAAAAGTGACAAATACCAAAGAAATGAGGAATTTTCGCAAAATATCCTGTCAAAATCTGACAGGGGGAATTTTTATTATGACTAAAATGTAAATGGACAAAATCCATTTTATGGAATAAACCAAATTTGAGGCGGTAAGAAATGAATTTTATTGATGTTTCTATTATAGTAGTCTATATTTTGCTTACACTTTTTGTAGGCATATGGATTTCCAAAAAGGCTTCAAAAGGGCTTAAATCCTATTTTCTGGGAGGTAATAATATCAAATGGTATTTCTTGGGGTTGAGCAATGGTTCCGGAATGTTTGATATTTCTGGGACTGCCTGGATGGTCGGAATCCTCTTTCTTTACGGTGCCAAAAGCTTTATGTTCATGTGGCTCTGGCCCATCTGGAACCAAGTTTTTGTGATGGTGTTCTTGGCCATTTGGATAAGACGTTCGAATATCATGACAGGCTCGGAATGGATTCTGACCCGATTTGGCGATGGCAGGGCAGGTCGTGCTTCGCACAACATAGTTGCTGTGTTCGCCGTGGTTTCAACCATTGGGTTCATTGCATATTTTTTTGAGGGCATAGGGAAGTTTTTGACCATTATTCTGCCTTGGGACATGGCTTTGGAATTTGGGAATCTTATGATTTTGACCTCCGAGCAGTCCTACGCCCTGTTGATTATATTTTTGACCACCTTGTACACCATTAAAGGAGGGATGTTCTCCGTGGTTGCCACAGAAGTTTTACAATATGGAATCATGGCCATTACCGGAATCCTTGTTGCAGTATATGCCTTCTATTCCGTCAGTGATGCTGAGCTGAATCTCATCATTTCCGAAGAATGGAAAAGTATTTTCTTTGGTAGGGAGTTGGGTTTCATTTGGAGTGAAAAACTTGATGCGTTCAACAACCTTATTGATAAGGAGGGGTATAAAATGTTTGGAGCCTTTATCGGTATGACACTTTTCAAAGGCTTTTTTGCCAGTATTGCCGGGCCTGTGCCCAGTTATGACTTTCAACGGATTCTCTCTACTCGAAATGTGAAAGAGGCAGCTTACATGAGTGGTTTCACCAACTTGATACTTTTTATCCCAAGGTATTTGCTTATAGGCGGTATTGTGGTCATAGCCCTGGTTGTTATTGGGCCCGAGATGAGTGCCGATCCCAATCTAAATGGAGGTGATCTTGAGATCATTTTGCCTAAAGTCATCAATAACCATATTCCTGTGGGCATCAAAGGATTGTTACTGGCGGGATTATTGGCAGCATTTATGTCCACTTTTTCTGCGTTTGTCAACTCTGGTCCAGCCTATATTGTCAACGATATCTATAAGAAATACTTCAAGCCAAATGCATCGAACAGCCACTACATTAAAGCCAGTCAATTGGCTTCATGTCTTGTGGTTGCCCTAGGAGTTTTTATGGGCTTTTTTGCGGATTCCATCAACTCGCTCACACTATGGATCACTGGAGCGCTATATGGAGGTTATGTGGCCGCAAACTTTTTAAAATGGGTCTGGTGGCGCTTTAATGGTTGGGGGTATTTTTGGGGAATGCTTGCCGGTTTGGTCATAGCTACCCTTCAATTTTTACTGGACCAAAACAAAGCGAGTTTTACAGAGGAGACCTTACTTAATGAGCTTTCAAACCTTCATGCCATTTACCTCTTTCCGCTCATTTTTGGGTTTTCCCTTTTGGGGTCATTTTTGGGAACATTTTTCACACAACCTACAAAAACCGAAGTATTGACCGCCTTTTATAAAAATGTAAAACCTTGGGGGTGGTGGAAACCCGTTTACAGCCAAATTAAAGTGGAGGACCCCAATTTTAAAAAAAACAATGATTTCTGGGTTGATATGCTGAATTGCTTGATTGGTATTGTTTGGCAATCGAGCATGATTCTGTTGCCCATTTATCTTTTGGTAAGGGACTATCCCAAAACCCTAATGGCTTTAGGGATTTTTTTGGTTACTACCGTAATTTTGAAGTTCACATGGCTGGACAAGGTCAAAAAAATTCCAAATTGATAATTTATGACAAAGGAAAACACAAAACTGGAATTACCCTGGCAAGACAAACCCAAGGGGCATACCGAGGTACTATGGCGACATAGCGAGAATCCTATTATTGCCCGTGATGCCATTCCAAGTTCAAACAGTATATTCAACAGTGCCGTGGTGCCTTTTAAAGAGGGGTATGCCGGAGTTTTCCGGTGTGATAACAAAGCGGTACAAATGAACATTTTTGCTGGTTTCAGTAAGGATGGACTGCACTGGGAAATTGAACATGAACCTATTACTTTTAAAGAGGGGAATACTTCGATGATCGATTCGGATTATAAGTATGATCCCAGGGTGACTTTTATTGAAGACCGCTATTGGATTACCTGGTGCAACGGTTATCATGGACCTACTATTGGTATTGGTTATACGTTCGATTTCAAGGAGTTTTTTCAGTGTGAAAATGCCTTCTTG
The DNA here is from genome assembly GCA_050303195.1 of Allomuricauda sp. GTDB lineage: Bacteria > Bacteroidota > Bacteroidia > Flavobacteriales > Flavobacteriaceae > Flagellimonas. The sequence continues at coordinate 45,394 of JBNLBG010000007.1, forward strand.
CCTTTCAATAGAAATGGCGTATTGTTCCCTGAAAAAATCAATGGTAAATATGCCATGTTGAGCCGCCCCAGTGACAATGGCCATACCCCGTTTGGTGATATCTACATTAGTTACAGTCCCGATATGAAATTTTGGGGTGAGCATAGATGTGTTATGAAGGCATCGCCTTTTACGGATAGTGCTTGGCAATGTACCAAAATTGGAGCAGGTCCTATCCCCATTTTGGTTGATGAGGGATGGCTGATGTTTTACCATGGTGTCATCAACACGTGCAATGGATTTAGATACTCGATGGGTGCTGCAATACTCGATAAGGACAGCCCTAATGAGGTAAAATACCGTACCCAACCTTATCTATTATCGCCCCAGACCCAATACGAATGTATGGGAGATGTGCCCAATGTGGTTTTTCCATGTGCTGCACTACATTCCATTGAAGAAGATAAAGTGGCCATTTACTACGGCGCAGCCGATACGGTCGTGGCCCTTGCTTATGGAAGACTGTCAGAAATTGTTGAATTCACAAAGCAAAATAGCTTATAAACCCATGGGGTAGGCAAAGAAATCAACCATGAGTGCAGAACCCATTACCAATTGGGATGTTTCGAGTGATTCGGTGCCTTATTCACTTTAAAATGAAAATTAAACTAAAATATCTGCTTTTCTGCCTGATGGTTTCCACCATTTCGGCACAAAAGAAGCCTGTTGATTATGTTAACCCCTTTATTGGCACTTCCAATTTTGGAACCACCAATCCCGGTCCCATAGCGGTAAGGGGCATGGCGAACATATCCCCTTTCAATGTGGCCGGTCCAGATAACCTTCCATTGGAAAAAGACAGTCGATGGCTATCAACCCCCTATATCAAAGAAAATACATTTTTAACCGGTTTTAGTCATGCGAACCTAAGCGGTGTGGGATGTCCAGAATTGGGGGTCATTATCACCATGCCGACCACTGGGGAGGTGGAAACGAACCATCTGCATTACGGCTCCACTTTTAGCAATGAAGTGGCAAGTCCTGGATTTTATTCCAATACCTTGGATAAATACGATATCAAAGTAGAAGCTACGGCAACGACCAGGGTGGGGGTGAGCAAGTATAGTTTCCCTTCGGGAAAGGCGAACATTTTATTGAACTTGGGCCTGGGCCTGACCAATGAACAAGGCGCGCAAGTAAAAGTGGTTTCCCCAACAGAAATAGAGGGGATTAGAACCGTGGGTTCATTCTGTTATTACAAACCTGAAGAGAGCTATCCCATTTATTTTGTGGCCCAATTTTCAAGACCGGCCAAAAAATTTGGGGTATGGAAAAAACCTAATACGTATGCAGGGGCTGAAGCCGAATGGATGGGCTACAATGGCCAGACCCGAATAAAAGAAGGGTATACCAAGGAGGTTGTCGGCGATAGTATTGGAGCTTTTATGCAGTACGATTTTGAGGAGCCAACATCGGTTGTAGTTAAGGTGGGCATATCGTATGTGAGCATTGAAAATGCCCGTGAAAATCTAAGGCGAGAAGCTGCCAACAGGTCGTTTGAAGAAATTTTGGCCGAGACCCGGGCCGAATGGAACGATTATCTTTCAAGAATTGAGGTCGAAGGCGGTTCAGAAGAGAAGAAAACCATTTTTTATACGGCACTTTACCATACACTTATCCATCCCAGTACCTTGAATGATGCCAATGGGGAATATCCAAAGATGAGAACAAGGGAAACCTTAACAACAAAGGGAACCCGATATACTGTTTTTTCGCTCTGGGACACCTATCGCAATTACCATCAGCTGATGAGTTTGGTCTATCCAAAACAGCAATCGAACATGGTCAAGAGCATGTTGCAGATTTATGATGAATCAGGTTGGTTGCCCAAATGGGAACTCAACGCTACCGAGACCACCACCATGGTGGGAGATCCAGCAGGAATTATCATCGCAGATACCTATTTACGGGGCATTCAGGATTTTGATGTGGAAAAGGCCTACAAGGCCATTCTCAAAAGTGCCGATCAATTTAAGGACAACCCTTTGCGACCTGGAATCCAAGATTATCTAAATAAAGGATATTTGACCACCAAAACCATCCATAGCGGTTCGGTGTCCACCACCCAGGAATACAATATTTCAGATTTTGCGATTGCCCAGCTGGCCAAGGCCTTGGGCAAAAAAGCAGATTATAAACGCTTTGCGAAGCGTTCCATTTCCTACAGAAAACTTTTTGACAAGGAATTCAATCTTTTGCGCCCAAAAAACAACGATGGTAGTTGGTTAACGCCCTACAATCCTGAAGCTGGAGCAAATTTTGTTAAAAACTTGGGCTTTATTGAAGGCAATGCTTGGCAATATACGTTTATGGTCACCCATGATGCAGAAGGATTAATGAAGCTGATGGGAGGCGAAAAACCCTTTGCCAATCGACTTCAGGATGTGTTTGACAACAAACAGTTTGATATGGCCAACGAGCCCGATATTGCCTATCCTTACTTATTCAACTACGTGAAGGGAGAGGATGGACGTACAGATAAAATCGTGGATGAATTGCTCGATACCTATTTCAAAAACCGGCCAGACGGTTTGCCGGGAAATGATGATACGGGCACGATGAGTGCTTGGGCCATCTTCTCAATGATGGGTATTTATCCTATCAGTCCAGCTGAACCCATCTACACCTTAAAAACCCCAATTTTTGACAAGGTGACCATCAAGTTGGCCCCAACCTATTACCAGAACGAAGAATTGGTCATCACGAAAGAAGGTACGGCATCCTCCGGTGAGGGGAAAGTCATTTATTTGGATGGAAAACCATTAAAAGAACCGTTTGTTTCACATCGCGAATTGACCAATTCAAAACAATTAAAATTCAAATTGAATTAAAAAGGGATTGGCACATGGGAAAAACAATGTTATCGTTGATGATATAGGGGGTGTATATTTGTGTAGATTTCATAAAATATAGAATTGTACGAAAAATATAGGGTCACAATTTTGAGTTTATCATTCTTTCTTTGAACCTAACAATTTAATGTAATGTATAAGATTGCTTTGTTTTTTACCATAGTCTGTTCTTTAGGATATGGTCAATCCATAAGAAATTTGGAAAAATCGAAGCCCAACGCCTTGATCAATGAATCCAGTCCATATCTTCTTCAGCATGCTTATAATCCTGTAGATTGGTTGCCATGGGGCGAAGAAGCATTACAAAAGGCACAGGATGAAAACAAGCTTGTGGTAATCAGTATTGGGTATTCTTCATGCCATTGGTGCCAGGTAATGGAAGAGGAAAGCTTTGAGGACCTTGAAGTGGCCAATGCCATGAACGAAAACTATGTCAGTATTAAGGTGGATCGCGAGGAACATCCTGATGTAGATCAATTGTATATGGACTTTTTGGGATTGATAGGGGCAGACCAAGGCTGGCCTATAAACATTATTGCCCTTCCAAGCGGAAAACCTTTTTATGGCGGTACCTATCACACCAAGCAAAAATGGCTCGATGTTTTGGAAAAGATCAGTTCGGTATATGAACAAAATCCAAGTAAACTTAGTGAATATGCCGAGAAGGTAACTGTGGCAATGCAAGAGTTGAACACAATCGGTAATTCAAATAATGAGACCCTTACCAAGGATGGCCTGATGAACAGCATTGAGCATTGGAAAAAGAATTGGGATATTGATTTTGGGGGAGAATTGGGACCTGAAAAAAGAATGTTTCCATCGAACTTAATGTTTTTGATGGAATATGGGGTCATGGCAAATGATAGTAGTGCTTTGGAACATGCCAAAAATACGCTGGACCATATTGCAAAAGAAGGTCTTAACGATCATGTGGGTGGCGGTTTTTTTAGATATACAACAGATTCAAATTGGCAAACACCACACTTTGAAAAAATGTTGTACGATAATGCACAGGCATTGGGATTGTTCTCATATGCGTACAAGGTTTTCAAAGACCCTATGTATGAGCAAATCGTTTCGGAAACATTTCATTTTTTAATCAATGAAATGAGGAGTCCCAACGGAGTTTTTTACTCAAGCATCAATGCCGATTCCGATGGAGAGGAAGGTGGGTTTTACTTGTGGTCTTTGGACGAATTAAAGGATGCTGTCCCAAAGCAGTTTGACTTATTTTCAAGATTTTACAAATTCACGGAATTGGACAATGGTTCAAATACCAATATGTTGTTGACCCTATCGGAAAATAATGAAGGGTTTAAGGAACAACATTCGTTGGGTTCTAATGAAGTGGATGGTCTAAGTCAATTATGGAAACAGCAATTGTTCAAAGCGAGAGAGAAGAAAAATCGACCCAAAGTTGATGATAAGATTCTAGTTTCATGGAATTCCCTATTGGCGATAGGACTAGTAGATGCCTACAAAACTTTCGGAAATCAGGAATATTTGACCACGGCAAAAGAGATAATAGAGTTTATATCTTCAAAATGTTTTGAAAATGAAAAGCTTATCCATTCCTATACAGAACGGGGAACCCATATTGGCGGATTCATTGAGGATTATGCCTACTTTATAATGGCCACATTGGATTTGTATAGTGTGACTTTTGAAGAGAAATATCTTGAGATGGGTACCCTATTGACCCATGAGGTGTTGGAGGAATTTTTAGATGATTCATCCGGTATGTTCAAATACAATTCTTCAAATAGGTTGATTGCCAACGTAATCAAGACCAATGATGGGGTATTACCATCGCCCAACGCCGTAATGGCGGAAAACCTCTTTTCTTTGGGAAATATTTATTACGATATGGATTTTTTAAACCGTTCCGAGGAAATGTCATGGTTAATGGTTGAATCATTTGATACATATCCACAACATTATGCCAAATGGGGAAGTTTGTTCCTGAAGATGGTGTATCCATATTTTGAGGTAGCCGTGGTGGGATCTCGGGCCAGGGATATTGTTCAAAAAATGTTCGCCTTAAAACAACCTAACCTATTGTTGGTGGGAACAGACACTGAAAGTAAAATACCGCTTTTTGAAAATAGATATGTTGTGGGCAGCACTTATATTTATGTTTGTCAGAGGGGCTCGTGCAAATTACCTGTTACGACTTTGGAAGAAGCATTGGAACAACTCAATGATCATTGATGGTTGGCTTGCTTGTTAAGATAAGGAAAGCATAATTTCTAGCAGAAATTCAGGGTAAATTGGATTTACCATCGCTTTTTATCCCAAAAGCGCATCATGATTACCTTAACTTGAGTCTTAGATTCACAACAAATTCATCAAACTTTTCATAGATGCCAAGTTTGTATTCATCCTCAGAATACCTGAGCTTTAATCTCTTTTCCACATTGTTGAGTCCAATACCACCCACCTTTTTTCCGGACTGGTTTTCTTGGTTGTTCGGTTTGGTGTTGCTTATTCGGAAATAAAGAAACTTCCCCTCAATCTTCATTTGGATGTTTATTTTAACCTCTCTAATATTCTTGTTTGCTCCATGTTTAAAGGCATTTTCAATAAAATGGATCAATAGCATTGGGGCAATTTTTTTCCCTTTGGGATCACCAATTACTTCAAAATTAAGCTGAAGGTTTTCGTTATATCTAATCTTTTCAAGGTCCAAGTAATTTTTTATGAAAACAATTTCCTTCTGAAGACTTTGGTTTTTGTTTTTGGTCTCATAGAGTACATAACGCATAAGGTCGGATAGCTTTATGATGGTATCAGGGGTCTTGTCTGACTTTGCAAGACTTAATGAGTATATATTGTTTAGCGTATTAAAGAAAAAATGAGGTGAGATCTGAGCTCTCAAAAAGCGCAGTTCAGATTCCAATTGCTCTTTTTCCAATCGCGCCACCCGACCAGTTTCACGAAGCCAGTCCATGGTCAATTTAATTGAAGAAACAAAAGTGATTACATAGAGTTCCCCGAGCATCATGACCACTGTGTAGTTCAATGTTAAACTGTGGGTCTCTGGACCTTCTGGCCATACATTGTAGCTGATCAAGAAATAGGTGAGCAGGTATTTTATCACCACCATAATAAATATGGACGGTATTAAAATAAGTATGAAGGCGATGAACTTTCGTCTGAAAATATATTTAGGAATTAAAAAATATATGGTAAAGTACGTAAGGGTTATGTGGATGGGAAACCCTAGAAGGTTAGATTTTAAGGAATACAGATAATCATCATAATAACTTCCCCAGCGAAGAAAATTAAAGGTAAAGTAGACCAACCAAAACACAATATGGTGCATTGTGCTGATTCTGTAAGTAGCTGCATTGGTCAAAAAATTATTTTTGACTTGTTGTTTTGGTAGATGTATCAAAATAGATAATTATTTTTTGGACATTAGGCTTCTATAAGCTGTCGTTGGTCTAATAAAGAGGCATAAATACATATGAAATTAGGAATTTTTACAAATATTCTTCTAAAAAGACTTTTATCCAATGATTTTTTCTTGGAATAGGAATGGCATTTATTTTCTTTTGAGTGTACTTGTATTCATTCAATCTTGTTTGCGAAAGGCACCCATCGTAGATGGGGAAAAAGAAAGTGAAGACCTCACGGCCTATGTTGATCCCTTTATCGGTACAGGAGGTCATGGGCATACCTATCCTGGTGCCACGGTTCCCTTTGGCATGGTGCAAGTGAGCCCAGATAACGGCACCCAGGGTTGGGATTGGTGTTCTGGCTACCATTATTCCGATTCCATTATTTCCGGTTTTGCGCAATTGCACTTAAGTGGCACTGGCATTGGTGATTTGGCGGATATTTTACTAATGCCCACAAACAAAAAGGTCGATCTTACAGGAGAGGCAAAAACCAAGGAAGATCTACCATATACTTCCCATTTTTCCCATGACGAAGAATTGGCAAGGCCCGGTTACTATAAAGTTTGCCTGAAAGACCCTAAGGTGGAGGTAGAGTTGAGTGCTTCACAACGTACTGCCTATCACAGGTATAATTATGGCGGTGAAGGGGAGCAATCCATAGTTATAGATTTGGGTTTTGCCATAAATTGGGACAAGCCCGTGGAAACGGCAATTACCGTAGAGGACGAAACCACACTGAGCGGTTATCGACACAGTGTAGGATGGGCCAAAAACCAAAAAGTGTTCTTTGTGGTCAAGTTTTCAAAGCCCATTGTAGATAAGGTAATGGTTGTAGATGGGATAGAAGTGGCAGAAAATAGCGTTTCTGGAACAAAAACGGCTGCCCAATTCTTTTTTGAAAAAAATGACCAAGAGACTGTTGGGGTAAAGGTTGCCCTATCGTCTGTGAGCATTGCCAATGCAAAGGAAAATATGGATACCCCAGGCGTCTTCGATTTTGAGTCCGTTAAAGAAAAAGCCACAACAACATGGCAAAAGGCACTCTCTTCCATTCAGGTGGAGACGGAAGTTGATTCCTTGAAGACCCTGTTTTATACCGCATTGTACCACACCCAATTGGCCCCCGTGACCTTTAGTGATAAAAATGGAGAGTTCCGAAAAGAAAACGACAGCATCGCCATGGCGAAAAATTATACTGCATATTCCACCCTTTCCCTTTGGGATACATTTAGGGCGGAGAATCCGTTGTTGAGCCTTATTGCACCAGACAGGACAGCAGATATTATCCAATCCATGCTGGCCTATTATGAGGTTTCCCAAAGTTTGCCAGTTTGGACATTGTACGGCAATGAAACCAATACCATGACAGGGTATCATTCAATCCCGGTTATTGTTGAGGCCTATTTTAAGGGAATTCGGGATTTTGATGTTGAGCAAGCGTATGAAGCCATCAAAAATACAATGATGCAAGATGTTAGGGGCCTCAATTTTTATAAAGAATATGGATATGTGCCTTACGATAAGTTGGATGAGAACGTTACCTACACCCTGGAGTATGCCTATGACGATTGGTGTGCGGCCCAATTGGCCAAAGCCTTAGGGAAAACAGAGGATTACCAATACTTTTTGAACCGGTCCAAGGCCTATGCATTTTTGTATGATACCAGTACAGGATTTATGAGGGGGAAATCTTCTGATAAGAAAACATGGCGAGAACCTTTTGACCCCAAATTCTCAAGGCACATGGAAAATACGGACTATACGGAAGGCAATGCCTGGCAGCATAGCTGGTTTGTACCACATGATGTTGAAGGCTTGATTAAATTGCATGGCGGCGACCAATATTTTGCAGAAATGCTTCAGGCCATGTTTACGGAAAGTTCGGAGATTACGGGAGAGGCTGCATCGGCAGATATTTCGGGACTGATTGGGCAATATGCCCATGGCAATGAACCCAGTCACCATATCGCTTATTTGTTCAACAGGGCAGGAAAACCCTGGATGACCCAATATTGGGTAGATACAATTTTAAAGACCCAGTACAGCACAGCCCCGGATGGTTTAAGCGGGAATGAAGATGCAGGGCAAATGTCGGCCTGGTATGTTTTCAGTGCCATAGGTTTTTATCCCATGAACCCCGCTAGCGCAACCTATGAAATTGGAAGGCCTATTTTTGACCGGACCACTATTAATTTACCTAATGGTAATACATTTACCGTGATTGCCGAACAGGTATCCGAAGCGAATATGTACATACAATCCGCAACACTCAACGGTGAGGTTTTTAATAGGACCACAATTTCCCATGAAGAAATCCTTCAGGGCGGTAAATTAAAATTTGTTATGGGGCCGGAGCCCAACAAGAACTGGGGAATCCCAAAAAATTAAAGTAGTTTTTGTTCTAATGGAAAAGATACTTCAGAATACAATCCTTTTTATGGTCTTGACCACCTGTATGGCATGTATGGGGCAGGAAAAGGCTGTCCCAAGGTCAATGGTGGTATACAAGGCCCAAGAACCCATCACAATAGATGGTGTTGCCGATGAGGAGTCTTGGAAAAAAGCACAGATTTCAGACGATTTTATTGATATAGAAGGTGACAAAATCCCAACATACCGGACCAATGTTCGTATGCTTTGGGATGAAACCTACCTGTATTTCTACGCAGAACTGGAGGAACCTCACGTATGGGCCACATTAAAACAACGGGACACCGTGATTTTCTACAACAACGATTTTGAAATATTCATAGACCCCGATGGTGACACCCATAACTATTACGAATTTGAAATGAATGCCCTCAATACCGTTTGGGACCTGTTTTTGGTGAAACCGTATAGAGAGTTTGCCCCGGTTGTGGACAGTTGGGAAATACTAGGGCTTAAAACAGCGGTCCATGTAGACGGTACCCTGAACAACCCCTCTGATAACGATAAAGCGTGGAGCGTGGAGGTGGCCATGCCATGGGAAGTATTGAAAGAGGCCAGTGGAAGCAATGATATTCCCGAAGGGAAGTTTTGGCGAATCAACTTCTCAAGGGTGAACTGGGACTTTGAACTTGAAGATGGAAAGTATGGCCGTAAGAAGGATGCGAACGGAAAATTTCTTCCAGAGCACAATTGGGTGTGGTCGCCACAGGGCGTCATTAACATGCACGAACCCGAACATTGGGGATATGCCTATTTTTCACCCAAAGAAGCTGGGAACACAGATACTTTTACCATTCCTAAAGATGAACAGATCAGATGGTTGTTGTACGAGCTGTACCGAAATCAGAAAGCATATTTTGAGCAAAACCGAAAATGGGCTGGGACTATTGAAGAGTTGGGAGTGGAACCCATATTAAAAGATGGCATTCGATTGGATTTGGACATGGAATTGCATAGGACAGGATGGTCCATTCAGGCGAAAAGCCCATTCACGGATAATAGGTTCATCATCACTGAAGATGGAAAATATCAACAAGCCAAACAATAGGCCAAGATGAAAGCAAAGCTGTTCTTATTGGTGGTTTTGGTACTGTTCTTTTCTTCCTGTTTGGACAATATAGGATTAAGGCCTCATACAGCCTTCTCCCAAAAACAGGACAATGTTGTATTGATTCCCCAACCAAAAGAATTAAAAAAGGATAAGGGTTATTTCAAGTTTGATCAAGATACTCGTTTTGTAGTGGATGTACAATCTGTAGATTCCCCTTTTTTGATTCTGAGACCTATGTTTCAAAAAGTGGAGGGATGGGATTTAAAGGTTGAAAAACAAAAACCCGAGGACAATTATATCTTGCTTAAGGAAAATCTTGATTTGGAAGATGAGGCCTATCAGCTTGTTGTGACACCGGATAATATCCAAATAGAAGCATCTTCCTATGCAGGATTCATCTATGCCCAAGAAAGTTTAAGGCAATTGTTGCCCACCGCTATAGAGAAAAGGGAGCCTTCAAAAAATAAGGAGTGGAAGGTGCCCTCGATTGAAATAATGGACGGTCCACGCTTTAAATGGAGAGGGGTTATGTTAGACGTTTCACGCCATTTTTTTGAGAAGGAATACATTTTTAAAACCATTGAGCGGCTGGCCTACCTAAAAATGAACACCTTGCACCTTCATTTGGTTGACGACCAAGGGTGGCGAATCCATATAAAAAAATATCCCAAGCTTACCGAAGTTGGTGCATTTAGGATGGATCAAGAAGAAAAACATTGGAACGCCAGAAGTGTTCCAGATTCAGATGAAAACGGAACTTTTGGTGGGTATTATACGCAAGAAGACATCAAGGAAATTGTGGCACATGCAGCTAAATATGGGATAAATGTGGTGCCCGAAATTGAGATGCCCGCCCATGTAATGAGTGCTATTGCTTCCTATCCAGAACTTTCCTGTTTTGAGACGCCTATCGCAGTGCCATCAGGTGGTGTTTGGCCAATCACAGAAATTTATTGCGCAGGAAAAGAGTCTACCTTTGAGTTTTTGGAGAATGTGCTTTTAGAGGTGATGGAACTTTTTCCTTCACAATACATCCATATTGGGGGTGATGAAGCCACTAAAACCAATTGGGAAAAGTGTCCTCGTTGTCAAGATAGGGTAAAGGATGAAGGTTTGGCCAATGTGGAGGAATTGCAGAGCTATTTCATCAAACGCATTGAAAAATTCCTGAGTTCCCATGATAGGACCTTGATAGGTTGGGATGAAATTTTGGAAGGGGGATTGGCCCCAGGCGCAACTGTTATGAGTTGGCGGGGCACTGAAGGAGGGTTAAAGGCCTCTGAGGCAGGACACGATGTGGTCATGACTCCCGAATCCTATGCCTACTTTAACATCTACCAAGGCGATCAAGACAGGGAACCTTTGGCCTTTGGAGGATATGTGCCACTAAAAAAGGTATATAGTTTTGACCCTGTTGTGGATTCTATGACTCCAGAGCAGGCAAAGCATGTTTTAGGGGCACAGGCCAATCTTTGGTCGGAATATATTACAACGGATAGGACATCAGAATATATGATGTTTCCTAGGCTTACAGCAATGGCTGAGGTACTTTGGTCATCCAAGGATTCTTTGAATTGGAAATCTTTTTCATACCGACTGAAGACAATGTTTTCACGTTTTGATGTCATGGGAATCAATTATGCCACAAGTGCATACAATGTAAGTGCTGATGCCATAGCTGATGTGGATAAGGGTATAGTTTCAGTCAGTTTGCAAAACGAATTTCCAAATTCCACCATTAAGTACACCGTCAATGGCCAAGCATTGAATGCCAATTCCATCGATTATACAAAGCCTTTGATCATTGATTCATCCACAGTGTTGAAAGCGGCTGTTTTTGAAGAAGGACAGTTAAAAGGAACACCCTTGATGAAGAATTTCGATTTTCATAAGGCTGTTGGGTCAACATTGACCATAAAGCCAGAACCACCCCCCAAATACAGTGGCTCAGGCCCAAAAACCTTGGTTGATGTCCTTAATGGCTCAAAAAACTTCACAGATGGTAAATGGTTGGGTTGGGTAGATCAAGATGTGGAGATTGTGATGGATTTGGGCGAAAAAAAGCAAATCAATCAAATTTCTGTGGGAAGTATTGAAAACCAAGGGGCGGATATTTATTTTCCAGCCCTAATCAAAATTCAGATGTCAAATGATGGAGACCGATTTGTGGATGTTGAAAATTTTGAACGGACATTTAAGGCCAATGGCGCATCTTCATTAAAAAAGTTCAATTTTAATTTTGAACCAAGGGAAACCAGATATTTAAGGATAAACCTTGAACCATACAAAAACCCCATCCAAGGAAGGGGTGCCTGGATATTTTTGGATGAGATATCCATTGAATAATGGCTTGTTGGGATTATTGGATTCTAACAAGTTACCGGATGTTGGGCTATTGAGCATGGTTGTTGGTCTAAAAGTTTTCATGGTACGGCGTAATTGGAGCAATTTTAGATGGAGTAATCTGTAATGAGTACTTTTATTTTAGTTAATTACGTAAACACTGACTGATGCTTTTGGTATCGGTCAGTTTTGCTTGGAATCTGTTAGTGTTAACAGATTCTCATCTAATCCCTAGTGTTCAGTCATGAAGTTTTGGTCTACATGTTTTGCTTTTGTTCTGGTGCTCAATGGTCTAATGGCCCAGAAAAAACCTTCAATGGATGTTCCCTATAAGAATGCTTCGCTTTCAGTAGAGAAAAGGGTTGAGGATTTGCTGCAACGTATGACCTTGGAAGAGAAAATAGGTCAGCTTGAAGCCCTTTTGGGATGGAAGATGTACAAAAAAAACGGGAAAGAAGTTGCGGTAAGCGAACTTTTCAAAGAAGAAGTGGGCACTCGGAAAATAGGTATGCTATGGGGATTTCTACGGGCAGATCCATGGACCAAGAAAACGTTAAGGACAGGGTTGAACCCCAAGCTTGCAGCGGACGCCACCAATGCACTTCAAAAATATGCCATGCAAAAAAGTAGATTGGGTATTCCTGTTTTTTTGGCCGAAGAGAGTATGCATGGGCATATGGGTATCGGTACAACTGTTTTTCCTACTGCGATAGGTCAGGCAAGTACATGGAATCCGGCTCTTATTGAAAAAATGGGAAATGTGATAGCCAAGGAATTACGAGCCCAAGGCACCCACATTGGATATGGCCCTATCTTGGATTTGGCCCGGGAACCACGTTGGTCCAGAGTGGAGGAAACCTTTGGGGAAGACCCCTACCTTGTGTCTGAAATGGGAAAAGCCGTTATCTCTGGTCTTCAGGGAGACGGAATCTTTGGGAAGGAACAGGTGGTTTCCACTCTTAAACATTTTGCAGCTTATGGCGTATCCGAAGGAGGGCATAATGGTGGAGCCGTTCATTTGGGGAAACGGGAACTCATGGAATCGTATCTATATCCATTCAAAAAAGCCATTGATCATGGGGTGCTTTCGGTGATGACCGCCTATAGCTCCATCGACGGTATTCCAAGTACGGCCCACAAAGAATTGATACAGGACCTCTTAAAAGATACATGGGGCTTTGATGGCTTTGTTATTTCTGATTTGGGAAGTATTGAAGGCTTGCGAAATGACCACCATGTTGTTGAAACCATTGAAGCAGCAGCAACCATTTCTATGAATGCAGGGGTTGACGTTGATTTGGGAGGAAACGCCTATGACCACCTTATGGAATCTGTGGAAAAGGGAAATGTCTCCATGCAAAGAATTGATGAAGCGGTCAGAAGGGTATTGCGATTGAAATTTGAAATGGGACTTTTTGACAATCCTTATGTCGATGCCAAAAAGGCAAGTAACATTGTAAGAAACAAGGAACATGTCCAATTGGCCAAACAGGTGGCCAGGGAGTCGGTAATTTTGCTCAAAAATGAAGGGAATCTATTGCCTTTGTCAAAGGAGATAAGCAGAATTGCTGTAATAGGGCCCAATGCGGACAACACCTATAATCAATTGGGAGATTACACTGCACCACAAGATCCTAAGGCCATTGTAAGTGTTGTGGAGGGGATTCAAAATAAATTGCCCAATGTAAAGGTGGATTATGTAAAAGGAACTGCCATACGGGATACCACCACAACGAATATCGCCCAGGCCGTAATGGCTGCAAAAAAGGCGGAGGCAGCCATTGTGGTACTGGGCGGCTCAAGTGCGCGCGATTTTAAAACGGAATATTTGGAAACCGGGGCCGCAACCGTTAAAAAAGCTCCCGAGGAGACCATTGTCAGTGATATGGAAAGTGGGGAAGGCTTTGACCGCGCCACCTTAAATTTAATGGGAAAACAGTTGGAACTGCTCAAGGCAATTCAAGCTACGGGAACACCTACCGTACTTGTGCTCATAAAGGGAAGACCTTTATTGTTGAATTGGCCCTATGAAAACATCCCTGCAATATTGGATGCCTGGTACCCTGGTGAACAAGGTGGCAATGCCTTGGCCGATGTTATTTTTGGGGATTATAATCCGGCTGGCCGATTGCCCATATCGGTTCCTAAGGCCGTTGGGCAGTTGCCCGTTTACTATAACGTCCTATACCCCAAAAGAAGGGACTATGTGGAAGTGGACGCCCAACCTTTATTCCCCTTTGGTCATGGATTGAGCTATACCTCTTTTAAGTATTCAAATATCGAAATACAGCAAATCGGTCATGGCGAAGACCTTCGGTTCAGTGTTGATTTTGAGCTTGAAAATACGGGGAATAGGAATGGCGATGAGGTTGTTCAATTGTATATTGGAGATGAGACGAGCAGTGTAGTGACTCCGGTAAAACGATTAAGGGGCTTTAGACGTATTCATTTGAAAGTCGGTGAAAAAAGAGCGATTCATTTTGAGCTAACACCAGAAGATTTGGCACTGTACAATGCAGATATGCAACGCGTTGCCGAGGCTGGTTTGTTCGAAGTATTCCTGGGGGCATCCTCGGAAGACATAAGGCTTGTAGGAAAATTTCGACTTCCCATATCCGTAAAATTATCCCCCTAAAGTGTGGCGTTCATAAGTGACGACCTAAAAAAATCAATTTCTTTTAAATCTAATGTTAACTTTTTAAGAAATAAAACCTCCCTTCGGCTTTTCACGTTCGTTGTTGGTCGAAATTTTTTCTTGAATTATAAGGTATTGAAGACTTTCACCATAACGTTAACTCAACTTTAACGTGCATTAACTTTATCTAACAATAAAAAAACTAACATGATTCAAAAACTTAAGTATGTACTTGTTTTTGCCGTTTTGTTCTCTATACAGGGAGCTTTGGCACAAACAATTACCGGAACGGTTTCTGATGAAGCGGGTACACCGCTTCCTGGAGTCAACATTGTTGAAAAGGGAACCAGTAATGGTGTCTCGACCGATTTCGATGGAAATTATAGCATAACTGTGTCGGGCAGTGATGCTATACTGGTATTTTCGTCCTTGGGGATGAAGACTGCTGAAATTAGTGTCGCAGGCCAAACAACAATAAATCTGACCCTGGAGGAGGACACGGAGCAACTTGGAGAAGTAGTTGTTACCGCCTTGGGTATCAGAAAGGAGACCAAAGCATTGGGGTACTCTATTACCGAAGTGGGTGGTGAGAAGTTATCCGAAGTGAAGCAGGTGAATGCCATCAATGCCCTACAAGGTAAGGTGGCCGGTGTGAATATCACTGGTGCCGCAACCGGTGCCGCAGGAACCAGTAAAGTGGTCATTCGTGGTATTTCTTCAGTAAACGGAACATCACAGCCATTATATATTGTTGATGGTATTCCAATCAATAACCAAAACTTAGGTTCTGCCAGTAGATGGGGTGGTTCGGATTTTGGTGATGGTATTTCCAGTATCAACCCTGATGATATTGAAAGCGTCAGTGTCTTGAAAGGTGGTGCTGCTGGGGCCCTTTATGGGTCAAGAGCTTCTGCCGGGGTTATAGTCATTACCACAAAAACAGGTAAAGGACAGCAAGGACTCGGAGTTGAAGTTTCCAGTTCTGCTCAATTTGAAACTATCAATACCGATCTCTATGATTTTCAGACCGAATACGGTCAAGGACTGAATGGGGTTGCTCCAACAACTGCCGATGAAGCGCTTAGCGCAGGAATGCAATCTTGGGGAGCTAGACTGGGCAGTGTTCCCTCCGCTATACAATTTGATGGAGAGAGCAGACCTTATTCATATACAGGAAACAACATGAAAAAGTACTACAGAACAGCCAGTACTTTTATCAACACCGTGGCTTTGAGCAAAGCAGGGGAAGGTTATAATTTACGCTTTTCTGCCACTGATCTCACAAACAAGGATATTACTCCAAATTCTGGATTGAATAGGAAGTCATTTTCTTTGAACGGAGGTATGGTATTGGCAGATAAGTTGACCTTGGATGTCAGTGGAAAATATATTTTGGAAGATGTGCATAATCGTCCAAGATCTTCGGATTCCCCAGGTAACGGAAACTTTACCGTTGCACTTTCAGGTCCAAACGTTGATATTAACGACTATAGACCAGGTTATACTGAGGATGGTACTGAGTTGAGGATTTCATCCAGTATCTATCATCAAAACCCTTATTGGACTGCATATCGATTCGAGAATCAAAGTGATAAGAACCGATTCATTGGTTCAAGTACATTGCGTTACCAGATAACAGATTGGTTGTATCTTTTGGGAAGGGCCGGTATTGATGAATATACGGCAAGAATCACGGCAGTGGAGCCTTTCGGAACCGCTTATAAGCCTTTGGGAGGTATGACCGAGCAAGCCTATAATGTAAAAACTGTGGATGCTGATTTCATCGTTGGATTTGAAAAAGATCTTACTGAAGACTTCTCAAACACAACACTTTTGGGTGCAAACAGTAACACCTTTACCAATGAGTTTACCCAATTGATTGGAAGTGATTTTGTAATTCCAACTTTGGTTGATATTGCAAATGTCTCCAATAAAAACTACGAATATAGACTTACCAAGAGCAAGAAAAATGGTTTATATTTCTCTACTGAATTTTCATATAGGGATTATCTGTACTTGACGGTAACAGGTAGGAACGACTGGTTCTCTACCTTATCAAAAAGTGGTAAGGAAGCTCCAAACAACTATTTTTATCCTTCGGCCAATACCAGTTTTGTGTTTTCCGATGCTTTGGATCTTCCCGAGTGGATTTCCTTTGGTAAGTTAAGGGCAGGTTACTCAGAAGTGGGTGGTGGTGCCAATGATCCGTATCAATTGGCCCTTACCTATGCCATTACTGACAATTATTCCGCAACCGGTTCCAGTGTGCCTTTAGGTAGCATCAACAGTAGTACATTGCCCAATGAAGATTTGAAACCTTTTACCAAAAAGGAATATGAAATAGGATTGGATATGCGTTTCTTCCAAAACAGATTTGGAATTGATTTGGCCTACTATAGCAATAAGACCATCGATGATATCGTACCCATTAATATTTCACAAACAACGGGATATTCAAGTGCGATCATAAACATTGGTGAGTCAACCAACAAAGGGGTGGAACTCTTGTTGACCGGTAGTCCTGTAAGAAATCAGGATTTTAGCTGGGACATCAACTACAACATGACTTACAACAAAAATGAGGTTGTGAAGACCGATGAAGATGGAAATCCAATTTTCCCTGGTGATTCTGCCTATGGGGTGAATTCACAGGCTGGATTCATTGAAGGAGAGCCTGCAGCATCTATTTATGGTACCACATTTATTCGTGACGATCAGGGTAGAATACAGTATGACAGTGACGGCACCCCTAGTATAGGTGATAATGCCATCATTGGTCAAGGTGTGTCTCCATGGACCATGGGTCTTACCAACACGTTCCGCTATAGGGACTTCAACCTTTCATTCTTGATTGATGCTAAGTTCGGAGGCGATATTTTCTCAGGAACAAGTGCATTTGCCAATTACTATGGGGCCAGCAAAAATACCCTGAATGGTAGAGAAGGTGGATTGACTGTTACAGGTGTGGACGCCAACGGTGCTGACTTTACCACCACAATTGCGCCAGAAAATGTGAACATTTATTATCAAAAACTGTATAGCATTGCTGAGGCCAATATGCAAGACGCCAGCTTTATAAAGTTCAGACAAGTAAGCTTGGGTTATAACATTCCTACAAGGATTTTGGAGAAGACGTTTATTTCCAGTGCAAATATCTCCTTTATCGGTAGAAACTTGTTCTTCCTAATGAAGCATACAGAGAACATAGATCCAGAGTCCGCTTATAACAATACCGTTGCCAATGGAATTGAGCGTTTTGGACTTCCTTCCACAAGAAGTTACGGGTTAAGTTTAAATGTTAAGTTTTAAATAAAGACACAATGAAAAAAATAGTATACATAACAGCAGTTACATTGCTCACTTTGGTTGGGGTGTCTTGTGATGATGGATTTGAAGACATAAACACGGATCCGACCAAAGCTACGGACATCGCTATTGAGTATAAGTTTCCTAAAGCCTTGTTATATACAGCTGGCCAGCGATATGAGTCTTGGAGGGGTAATTTTATTTATAGCTCTACCATGGTCCAGCATTTGGCCAACTTGCAATCCTATTGGAGTGGGGATAAGTACTTTTATAATTCAGCCTATTCTTCTGCTTATTGGGATGCCAATTACCCTCAAGGAATTAAGTCCATTGAGGATATGAAAGCCCAAATGGAAACCAATGAAGAGACCAGTTTGCCAGAATATGCCATGGTACGGATCTTAAGGGTCTTCGCCTATAGCAGGATTACTGATTTATATGGTGACATTCCTTATAGTGATGCGGGTAAGGCTTATATCGAAGGAAATACTAGACCTACGTATGACACCCAAGAGAGCATTTATGCTGATATGCTCAATGAATTGAACGAAGCAGCGACTGCATTGGGTAGTGGTACCGCAGATATAGGAGCAGCGGACATTCTCTTTGACGGAGATCAGACCAAATGGAAAAAGTGGGCCTATTCCCTAATGTTGAGATTGGGTCTTCGTATGGTCAAGGTTGATGCAGCAGCAGCTCAGCAATGGGCCACAACCGCTATCGCAGGTGGCGTTATGGACTCCAATGATGATATTGCC
The DNA here is from genome assembly GCA_050303195.1 of Allomuricauda sp. Taxonomy (GTDB): domain Bacteria; phylum Bacteroidota; class Bacteroidia; order Flavobacteriales; family Flavobacteriaceae; genus Flagellimonas. The sequence goes on from JBNLBG010000007.1 coordinate 64,212, forward strand.
TATATAGTCCACCAAGATGGGAACGGAATCGTAAGAAATGGTAACAGCGAAGTTTTTGCAGCCGATAGATCGGCCAGGATCAGCACTACCTTTTTGGATATATTGCAAGGAGACCCTAGGATGAGGGTGTATGCTGCATTACCTGATGGCAATGAGGACCCCTTAGTACAAAAAGGGCTACCCAATGGTTTGGACGGTACTACCATCCAAAGTTATGCCGGAGGTGATGATTTGGATACCTACTCAGAACCTAATAGCAATTACCTGATGGGATATGATGCTCCAATGTTCTGGCAAACCTATGCCGAAGTGGAATTTATGTTGGCCGAAGCAGCCGTTCGATGGGGCTTGGCGGGAGGCGATCCTGAAGTGCATTACAACGCAGGGGTTACCGCGGCAATGGAGTTCCTGTCACTTTACGGTGCCGGAGCAACAATCACCAGTACGGAAATCAGCGATTATCTGGCGGCCAACCCCTTTGATGCGGGCAATGCGCTTGAGCAAATCAATACGCAGTATTGGGTGGCTACTTTCTTGAATGAATATGAAGCGTATGCCAATTGGAGGAGAACTGGTTTCCCAGTGCTTACCCCAGTAAATTATCCTGGGAATGAAAGTAATGGTACCATTCCAAGAAGGTTGATCTACCCAACGAACGAGCAAGTTCTCAATAAGGAGAATTACGATGCGGCCGTTTCGTCCCAAGGACCTGATAAATTTACCACCCGTATGTGGTGGGATGCAGAATAAGTTTTGATCAAATTTTAGTAGCGTTTGATTAATGTTTGAGTTAGTTTTAAGTTTAATAAAGGAGAGCGCGACCTCTCCTTTATTTTTTTCATGTATTTTTAGAAATAGGTTTTTTTGGTCATGAAGGAACACTTTTTCATATTTCCCGCTTTGATTTTTCTCCTGGTATTCCATGGAAAAATCACTCCATGGGATGAGCCCTCACCGCCAAAATTGTTTACGCAATTACCTAGTTCGCAGACAGGAATTGACTTTAACAATCAAATAATTGATGCCGAAGGGGCAAATATCCTGTTATATGACAATTTTTATGGCGGGGCAGGAGTTGCAGTTGGGGATTTCAATAATGATGGGTTCCAAGATGTGTATTTCGCAGGGAATCTGGTGGCGGATAAACTGTACATCAATGAAGGCGACTTTAGATTTAAAGATGTTTCAGATTCCGCCGGTTTGGTGAATGATGGGGGATGGACAACCGGGGTCACGGTGGCCGATGTGAACAACGATGGTTATGTCGATATTTATCTAAGCCGTGAACTCTATGATCATCGGCCCGACCTTAGGAAAAACCTACTTTATATAAACAATGGTGATTTAACATTCACTGAATCCGCTGAAAAATACGGTGTGGCAGATACCCAAAGAACCAGACATGCCTCTTTCTTGGATTATGATAAAGATGGTAACCTAGACCTATTTCTTCTCACCCAGCCACCTAATCCCGGAAGCTATTCTGAATATTTCGGTGCCCCACTCCTGCAACCCGAGTACCATTTGAAACTCTATAAGAATACGGGTAAAGGTAATTTTGTTGAAGTATCACAACAAGCAGGTGTGGATAGGACAGGATTTCCCAATGCTGTTTCCACCAGTGACTTTAACAATGATGGATGGACGGATATTTATGTCGCCAATGATTTCAACGCACCGGATTTTCTTTTTCTGAACGACCAAAAAGGAGGTTTTGTCAATGTTGTGGATGAAGCCTTCAACCACATGTCATTTTATAGCATGGGAGTGGATGTATCGGACATCAACAATGATGGTCTCTTGGATATTTTTGTAGTGGATATGGCCGCGGAGGACAACTTTAGGCTAAAGGCCAATATGAGCGGAATGAACCCTGAAGCCTTTTGGAAAGTGGTCAATAATGGAGGGCATTACCAATATATGTACAACACATTTCAGTTAGATAATGGCAACGGCACATACAGTGACGTGGCACAGATGACGGACATGGCAAGTACCGATTGGAGCTGGTCCAATTTAGTTGCAGATTTTGACAATGACGGATTAAAGGACACCTATGTCACCAATGGTCTATTACGGGATATCAGGAATACGGATTCTGATAAAAAATTGGGGCAATATGTTATTGACATTTCACAAAAATGGGTCAAGGAGAACCCTAATGGAGGTGAAATCAGCATTTGGGAGATTTTGGATTTGGATCATGCGGTTTCCTTGATTCCTTCGCAGCCCATAAAAAATTATGCCTACAAAAACTTTGGAGATCTAAAGTTCAAGAAGATGGCTTCAGAATGGGGTTTGGATCAAGAATCCTTTTCTAATGGGGCAGCCTATGCGGATTTTGATAACGATGGCGATTTGGACCTTGTGGTCAATAATATCAATGCGGAAGCATTTGTGTATAAAAACAACTCAGAATCCCTGCCCGGTTCAAATTACCTTCGGATCAAGCTTTCAAGTACCTTCCATAGCCCAGTTTTGGGGACAAGGGTGGAGTTGTACAGTAATGGGAAAATGCAGTTGAATGAAACCACCAACGTAAGGGGCATCTATTCCACCAGTGAGCAAACGGTGCACTTTGGTCTTGGAAACACTAGCAATGTTGATAGCCTAGTGGTCCTATGGCCCAATTTTAAAAAGACTGTGCTTCGAGATGTTCAATCCAATAGAGAGATTGAACTCAATATGGAAGAGGCAAAAACAGAATATGATCCCAAAACCGATACGTTCAAGTCCGGTTACTTTACCCATATCGATTCTAAACTTCCCATTAATCACAATCATGTGGAAAACGATTTTGATGATTTCTCCAGTCAGGTGCTCTTGCCACATCAAATGTCAAAATTTGGACCTGCCTTGGCCAAAGGAGATGTCAATGGAGATGGTTTGGAAGATGTTTTTGTGGGTGGAGCTACAGGTTATCCCGCAAGTTTGTTTGTTCAGCAGACCAATGGAAGCTTTGAGAAAAGCGGAGAAGCCTTGTGGGAAAAAGAGAAACCTTATGAGGATATTGATGCCATTTTTGTCGACATCAATGGAGATGGGTTCCAAGATCTCTATGTGGTAAGCGGTGGAAACGAATTTCCGGTCAATGATTTCCATTATGTGGATCGACTATACATGAACGACGGTACGGGAAATTTTTCCAAATCGGCAATACCAAATGTTGGTCGTGATAGTGGGTCTTCGGTAAGGGCCGCGGATTACGACAATGATGGAGACATTGATCTTTTTGTGGGCGGGCGGTTATGGCCGCACCAATATCCTATGCCCGCCAGTAGCATGTTATTGAAAAATGAGAATGGACAATTAAAAAACGTAACCAAAGAATTGGCGCCAGAGCTTGAGAATTTGGGAATGGTCACCGATGCCGTTTGGAATGATTTTGACGGGGACGGGGACTTGGATCTCACTGTAGTGGGCGAGTGGATGCCGATTACCGTGTTTAAAAATGAAAACGGACGCTTAAATAAGATGGCCCCAAACGGTTTGTCGGAAGCATCAGGTTGGTGGTTCAGCATCGAGAAAGGTGATTTTGATAACGATGGCGATATGGATTATATCGCAGGTAATTTAGGACTCAATTACAAGTACAAAACCTCACCCGAAAAGCCATTCGATATTTATTACAATGATTTTGACACCAATGGCCATTATGATATTGTACTGGGCTATTATAACAACGACAAACATTATCCCTTACGCGGCTTTTCGTGCTCGTCTGAACAGGTGCCCATGTTGAAGGACAAATTCAAAAAGTACGATGTTTTTGCCACACTGGAATTGGATGAGGTTTATGGTGGCGAAAACTTGGATGAATCATTGCATTATTTGGCGAATACCTTTGCCTCATCTTATGTTGAAAATTTGGGCAATGGAGACTTTAAGATTCACGAACTGCCCAGAATGACCCAGTTATCAAGTATAAATGATATTATGGTGAAGGATTTCAATAAGGATGGACATTTGGATGCATTGGTGGTTGGCAACCTCTTTGTATCGGAAATAGAAACACCCAGAAATGATGCAGGTACAGGAACTTTGCTTTTGGGAGACGGTAAGGGTAGTTTTGAAGCCATTGTGAGTGCCCAAAGTGGCTTTTTTGACAATCAGGATGCCAAAAAAATGATTTCCATTACCGTGAAAGGGTCAGAATATGTAATGGTTGCAGATAACAATGGACCACTGCAGTTTTTTAAAGTAAACTGACCCCAATGTCTTATCTTAAATAATTTTGAACCGAATGCTTCCAAAAAGAAAATTATTCATACTATCCTTAACCATATTATTTACAATGGTAGGATTTTCCCAAAAAGATAACGTACACCAAAGGTCATCCATTTATGAAGCCCCCAATGACCCCTTGGTCAAAGAAAAATTGGAAGACTGGCAAGACCTGAAATTTGGAATCCTCATCCATTGGGGGGTGTACTCCGTGCCTGGAATCATCGAGTCTTGGCAGCTTTGTTCCGAAGAATGGATCAACCGCCCGGAGGGCATGTCATACGACGAATACAAAAGATGGTATTGGAATTTGAGTTCCGTGTTCAATCCGATCAATTTTGACCCAGATTCTTGGGCCAGTGCATCCGAAGCTGCAGGGATGAAATATGTGGTCTTCACCACCAAGCATCACGATGGGTTCAATATGTTCGATACCCAACAGACGGATTATAAAATCACCAATGGGCCTTTTAAGAACCATCCCAAGGCCAATGTGACCAAGCATGTTTTTGAGGCTTACCGAAAAAAGGATTTTATGATTGGCGCCTATTTTTCCAAACCGGATTGGCACTCACAAGATTTCTGGTGGGACAAATATGCTACACCCAACAGGAATGTCAACTACAACATACTCCAATATCCCGATCGCTGGAAGGCCTATCAGGATTATACGTTCAATCAGATAAGTGAGTTGGTACACGACTATGGCTCCATAGACATCCTTTGGTTGGATGGTGGTTGGGTAAGACCCAAAGAAACTGTCAATGACGAAGTAAGGTCGTGGGGCGCCCCGATTCCAGATTTCAGCCAGGAAGTGAACATGCCCAAAATTGCAGCGATGGCGAGAGAGGCACAACCTGGGATTATTTTTGCCGATAGAACGGTTCACGGACCCTATGAAAACTATCAAACTCCTGAACGCAAAATTCCGGATGAGCGCCTCGAATTTCCGTGGGAAACTTGTATGCCCTTGGCCAATAATTGGGGCTATGTGCCCAATGACCCGTTAAAGTCATCTACCAAGGTTATCCAAAGTCTTGTTGAAGTAGTGGCAAAAGGCGGTAATATGTTGCTTGGAATCGGCCCACAATCCGATGGCAGGATTCCTTTGGAAGTTGTGGAACGAATGAAGGAAATTGGCAGGTGGTTGAACACCAATGGAGAAGCAATCTACAATACACGCTCCTTGCCCATTTTTGAAGATGATAAAACCTTTTTCACGGGAAATGAGAATACTATTTTTGCCATATATTGTCCAGATGAAGGTCAATCCGTACCCAGTAGAATCGAATGGACAGGAAACCTTCCTAAAAAGAGTTCCAAACTCATTTTGTTGGAAACGGGAGAATCTGTGAAATGGACTATGGAGGAAGGTAAGATTCGTGTGAATGTTCCGAAAGCCTTGCAAAAAGAAAATGTTCCAGCCCTAGCCTTCAAATTCAAAAAATAACCCAACCGCATGAGAGATACCATCAAGATTTTTGTGTTACTAATGTTTTTGGTGCACCTATCCTGTCAAAAACAGGCCAAAGTAGAGGCTCCAGAGCCTATAGGGGCAATTCCTTCGGAAGAACAGATGGCATGGCACAAAATGGGAAAAAATGCCTTTATTCATTTTACCATCAACACCTTTACAGATAAGGAATGGGGTTATGGTGATGAATCTCCGGAGTTGTTCAATCCCACATCTTTCGACCCTGATCAATGGATGGAGACCTTAAAAGAAGCTGGATTCAAAGGAGTGATATTAACGGCCAAACACCATGATGGATTTGCGTTATGGCCTTCCAAATACACAGAGCATTCCATTAAAAACAGCCCGTTCCAATCAGGCAACGGGGATATTGTAAAAGCGGTTTCCGAATCGGCCAAAAAGTACGGTCTTAAATTTGGGGTCTATCTCTCTCCATGGGATCGGAACCGATCGGATTATGGAGAAGCGTCTTACATCAACTACTACCGAAATCAGCTTAAGGAGTTGTTCACACAATATGGGCCTGTTTTTGAAATGTGGTTCGATGGGGCCAACGGTGGCGACGGATATTACGGAGGGGCAAGGGAGGAGCGGACCATAGATAGGCAAAATTATTATGATTGGCCTACCACGTTAAAAATGGTGGATTCCATTCAACCCAGCGTGCTCTTTTTTAGTGATGCCGGCCCCGATATGCGTTGGGTGGGCAACGAACGTGGAATAGGAGGTAGAACCAATTGGAATACCATAACCCCTGATACATTGTATGCGGGCAAGTTTGGCATTGAGGATTTATTGCAGCGCGGAACACCCGGCGGAAGCGATTGGATTCCTGCAGAAGTGAACGTATCCATCAGACCTGGATGGTTTTATCATAAGGCTGAGGATTCCTTGGTGAGAAGCCCAGAAAATCTATTTCAGCGTTATTTGACATCGGTGGGGAGGGGTTCTACATGGTTGTTGAACATACCTCCGGACACAAGAGGATTGTTTCATGAGAACGATGTGGCCGCTTTGCAAGGATTTAAAAAAATATTGGACAGTGTTTTTAAAGTTGACTTGGCCCGATCAGCACAGATAAGTGCTAGTACATTCCGAGGCAATGATAAAAGATTTGCACCCGAAAATTTGAATGATGGGGATGAAACCACATATTGGGCAACTGATGATGGGATGACCCAGGCCTCTTTTGAAGTAGACTTGGGTTCAGATAGAAAATTGAATTATCTCGTATTGCAGGAGTACATTCCATTAGGTCAGAGGATTGTGGCTTTTGATGTATTGGCATGGCAGAACGGCACATGGGAAAAAGTAGCCAGTGAAACCACTGTGGGATACAAGCGAATTTTAGAACTTAATGGGCTGAAAACTTCCAAGATAAAAGTGGAAATAACAGCTGCACTTGGATGTCCCGTTATCTCTAATATTGAATTATATTGAAAATTTATCAATGCCTTTTATAAAACTAACTCTTATAAATAAACTCATATGATATCACTGAATACATTGGATATTGTCATCATTTTCGGGTTTTTTGCCATAACCCTGAGTATTGGAATCTATGTGTCCAAAAGCTCGGGAAAGAGCAGTTCCGAATTTTTCCTCTCCGGTAAATCCATGCCCTGGTGGTTGTTGGGGATTTCTATGGTGGCCACCACATTCTCCACCGATACACCCAATTTGGTGACCGATATTGTCCGGACAAACGGGGTTTCCGGAAACTGGGTTTGGTGGGCTTTTTTGTTGACGGGTCTCTTGACCGTTTTTATTTATGCACGACTTTGGAGAAAATCCAACGTCAACACCGACCTTGAATTTTATGAATTGCGCTATGGCGGAAAACCTGCTCGTTTTTTGAGAGGATTTAGATCAATTTATCTTGGAGTGATTTTCAATGTCATAACCATGTCCGCTGTGACTTTGGCCGCCATAAAGATTGGTGGCATCATGCTTGGTTTGGAGCCATGGCAAACGGTTGTAAGTGCGGGGCTCATTACGGTAATATTCAGTGCTGTGGGAGGTTTTAAAGGTGTTGTCTATACTGATTTTGTGCTATTCTTTGTGGCTATGGGCGGCGCCATAGGTGCAGCCTATTATTTGGTGAACATTCCAGAAGTTGGCGGATTGGAAGCTTTATTGGCCAATGAAAACGTAAAGGAAAAACTGGATATTTTGCCGGATACCAGCAATACAAAAACATTGATAACGCTTTTGATCATTCCATTGGCCGTACAGTGGTGGAGTTCTTGGTATCCGGGTTCGGAGCCTGGAGGTGGTGGGTATATCGCCCAGCGAATGTTATCCGCCAAGAATGAAAAGCACGCCATTGGGGCTACCTTTTTCTTCAATATAATGCATTATGCCATGCGCCCATGGCCTTGGATCTTGGTAGCGCTCGCATCTTTGGTCGTTTTTCCCGATCTGGAGAGTCTGCAACAGGCCTTTCCCATTGTGGCGGATGATAAACTAGGACATGACTTGGCCTATTCCGCCATGTTGACCAAACTGCCCTCTGGATTATTGGGGCTGGTGTTGGCTTCTTTGGTAGCAGCTTATATGTCCACCATATCCACACAGCTCAACTGGGGCTCATCCTATATTGTGTATGATTTTTACAAACAAAGGGTCAATCCAGAAGCATCCGAAAAACGATTGGTGGCCGTAGGGCGGATTTCAACCGTTGGTTTAATGGTGCTCAGTGCACTTCTAGCGCTCTTATTGCAAAATGCCCTTCAACTCTTTGAAGTCTTGCTCGTATTTGGTGCAGGTACTGGACTGATTTTTATTTTGAGATGGTTTTGGTGGCGCATTAACGCGTGGAGCGAGATTACTGCCATGTTTGTTTCTGGAATATTGTCATTACTGTTTAAACTGACTCCGTTGGGAGACTATTTGTTCGCTTCGGAAACAGGACTTTTACCCGATTGGATGGAATATCCTACAGTGGTGATTGTAACTACCGCGGCTTGGTTGATTGCGACCTACAGCACTGCTCCAGAAAGTACCGAAGTGTTGAACAGCTTTTACAAAAAAATAAACCCCGGGGGCCCTGGTTGGAAAAAGGTTGTGCAAGAGGCTGGAGCAGAGGGCATTGAACTGGACAATGGTGAAAAATGGAGCGTACCCAGTGGAATACAGGCCATGCTGTACGGAACCGTTCTGATCTACAGTCTTTTGTTTGCTACCGGATATTGGATTTATGGAAGATGGACTGGAGCATTCATATTGACAGCTGTGGCCCTAATTTCCGGTACAGTCTTGATTTTGAAATGGAGACAGATTAAGACAACGATTACCTAATAATAGGATTGGGAGGGTATACCATATAGGATTTTGTTTTAAAAGGTTTTTACAGACTTGGTTTTAAGAAAATTGGCAAGTCAGAAGCATGTGTGCACCCTACCTGATCCATATGTTTTAGCTATACTTTTAACAAAGACATGGTTTGGCTTCCTCCTGAAGAATCCAAAGCTACCGTTCCATACATGAATGGGCGACCCATAAATGTAAATTGGGGCCCACTGGCCAATGCTCTGGCGACATCTGGTCCGGAGCGCATATCACTATCCATCATTCCAGTGATTTTATCTCCATATTTAGCGGAGATTCTTGTCATGGGTTTTATGGTGGATTCACCGGCATCCAATTGCCTTTGCTTCATGGTTGGAAACAATGATGCCATCAAGTCCCAAGGAAATAGCTTTTTCCGCAGCGGTTACAGTGGCACCCCATTTTGTACCTGTAAATTTTCAACTAAAGGAGGACTATTTTGATAATAAACCAAAAGACACTTTTGACTTGACGGGACTCGAACTTTATATGTTTTTTGCCCATTCTTTAGGGCTTCCAGGAGGGTCATTTTTGGGAGGCACCGAATTGCTCACCTTTTAACAAATTTTAACCATTTTAACATTAAAATTGATGGATTTTAATGCAAAATGGAGTTTTGGTTTCGATATGGGTTAGGTCATATACTTTATGTAATAAATATGTATTTATAGAGTTGGTTTTTTAAAAATGGAATTTTATTGGTGTAGTAATAATTTATTTGAACTTTAAAGGTGTTCGACAAAATTCATACGTTTGCCCAGAACCCTAACGATAAAAATCTCGTCAACGCCATCGAATTGGTGGAAAATGACATGGGCTTCATAGCTGTAATATTTTAAAGAGCCGGAAATGGTCGATGCATCTTTTGCCAATTCTGGACGTCCGGCCAGTTCCTCCAAAAAACTTTCCAAATTCAACAAATACTTGGTGGCCTGGTCAGGACCAAAAAACTTTACCCCATACTTATATATGCCCACCAAGTCGTATTGGGCCCTAGTGGATAAATTATAATTCCCCATTATCAACTTTTGTGATAATGTCACTTATTTTTAAATTGCTTCTGCCGCTTTGTAAACCTTCATCAATTGCGGTCTTAAGCTCCATGAGCTTCATGTTCTCTTCCTGATCCTTTCTTACCAAATCCCTTATATATTCACTGTCATTGGTAAAGTCACCTGATTGAACCCTAAGCTTTATCCAGCCATCTTGTTGATTTGTAAAAGTGATCGATTTTCTAACTGTTTCCATGACTTTAATTTATGTGATGCAATATAGTGCTTTTTTGCACCACAAAAAAGATGAAACTTAAAACCAGTTAATTTTTAATATTATCAATAGGGGGAGTATAAGCTGCTCTAACAAGTGAGCTAGCTTGAACCTGAAGATTAAATAATCAAACACGGATTCTTTTTTGTGAGAATGGGCTTTTTCCCTCTATTCTGTGCTCATGCATACAAAAAACGGTAGTAGTATACTATTAGTAACAGAGAAAAGTGAATAAACTAGGATGTGGCAAGAAGAATAATGTCATTATTTGGAATTGGACCAGTCCCGTCCCAATTATCTTTTTAGTGTCGATTATCCATTTGTTCGAAAACCTACCAAGGTAAACAACACTTGGAACTTCTCGTTCAATTTTTCCTTCAAGATCTTATATGCATTGGAGAGATGTCCTTCCACTGTTTTGACGGAAATGTCCAGATAGTTGGAAATTTCAGCATTTGTCAATCCTTCCCTTTTGCTCATGATCAATACTTGCTTACATTTTTTGGGCAACAATTGGATCTCATTGTCCATCAATTCAAGTTTTCGGGACAGATTGTCCTGATGGTCCTGTTGTGCCAAAGCATCCAGGGTATCCGAGTACGATTTCTCGAAAAAATAGGTTTCCTTTCGGTATTTTTTGATATGATCAAGAAACTTGTTCCTAAGGGCCAGGTATAACCATCCCCTAAGGACAGTTTTGGTATTCAATGATTCCCTCTTTTGCCAAAGCCCAAAAAAGACTTCTTGTACCAAATCCTTGGCCAACAATTCATCCCTACTTAAACTTTTGGCGTAATAAAAGAGTTCATTGTAGTAGCGTTCGACCACTTTCTCGAATTCCTTCTTACTTCCCTTTTGGATTGAGATTATATCAATATTTCCTCTGATATCATTGGAATCCATCACACCTATCTTCTTAGTCGAACCAATATTATCAATATTTTTTGACTAAAACCAAGGGTTTGTCAATTTCAAATCGTTTCACCCATAACAATTTGGTAATCCGCATTTAACGATAATGAAAAATAAACATATCAAAAAAATTATTTTCAATTTCTTTGAAAACCGCTCAAATCCAGAGGAAATCCAACAATTGGCCCAATGGGTCAAGGACAATCCCTCCTCCTTCAAGGAATCGGCAGAGCTCCATTATTTGATCACGCGTACTTTGGAACAAGAAAATGCTGAGCAATACAAAAAAGAATTGCTTTCCAAGTTCGATCAATACATACAGTCCAAGAGAAAAAGGAAGGGGGCTTGGTTGCGATATGCCGCCGTTTTTATTGGAATCATAGGCATTTCAACTTTTCTATTCTTACGCAACGGAGCCTTAAAAAACAATGGTCAGGAGGAGGTTACCATTGTTCTGGACAATGGCACCACCAAGGAATTGTTGAACAAGGATGCCACGGGTATCGTATCGCGAACAAACGATGTCATTGCGAAACAGGATGGCTCGAAAATCATTTACAAAAAAGTAAGTATTGAGCAAGACGATTTGGACAAACCCTTGGTCTATAATACACTGAAGGTGCCCTATGGTAAAAAATTCGAGGTAGTCCTGTCCGATGGAACCGAAGTGTACCTCAATTCAGGATCTTCATTGACCTACCCGACTGCTTTTTACGCAAAAGGTCCCAGGGATGTGGAATTGGTGGGAGAAGCTTATTTCACGGTCGAATCCGATTCCCTCCGACCCTTCAGGGTCAACACCAAGGAACTGGACACCAAGGTATTGGGGACACAGTTTAATTTTTCGAGCTATCCGGATGATGAAACCGTTCAGGTGGTCTTGGTCGAAGGCAGCCTTTCCGTTAAAAGGAACAGTAATCCAACATCCTCCCATCTCCTGTTGAGACCCAACCAAATGGCCTCCTATTCCATGTCCCAAAAAGCGATACAGTTGACCGATGTGGATGTCAGCAGGTACATTGCCTGGAAAGAGGGTGTACTTTATTTTAAAAATGAGGACTTCAGCCACATCACCAAGAAACTGGAAAGACATTACAATGTTTCGATCGAGATTAAGGGGGACCTTCTTAAAAGTGAACGGTACACGGGTCGCTTCAAAACAGAAACCATTGAAGAGGTACTTCAAGGTTTCCAAAGGATCAAGGATTTTGATTATAAGATAACCAGCGATAAAATAATACTAACTCAAAAAAACATCTAGCCCATGACCTAAACCAAAAAAAGAACCAGGAATTGCGGGAACAATCCCTGGTTTTCAAACAATTCAAAAACTGAATGACCAATTTTTAAACCATATCAAAAGTATGAAAAACACACTATGCAAAAGCTATTTTAGTGGTAAAATAGATTTGAAAATGAAAATTTCCGCCCTGTTTTTATTGGTTGCACTTTTCCAACTCAACGCCAATAATTCCTATGCCCAAAAATTCGTTTCGATGAAAATGGAAAATGCATCCATAGCATCGGTTTTCGAAAAAATTGAGGAGAGTACGGATTACAACATCCTTTATAAAAATTCAACCCTGGATTTGGACAAAAGGGTTAACGTGGATGTGGAAAAGGTAAAGATCGATGCATTAATGGACCTTATCCTTGCCGAAAGCAATGTCTCCTACGAAATAAGGAGAAAGTTGATCATCCTCGTGGAGAAGGAAAATGTACCGGTAGGAACAGAAAATCGTATTGCAAAGATATCCAAGTCAAATTTCATCAATATCACAGGAACGGTAACCGATGAGAACAGTTCCCCATTACCTGGGGTCAGTATCGTTATCAAGGGTACCATAAAAGGGGTTTCCACCGATTTTGATGGAAACTACGCCATCGATGCCTCCCAAGGAGATGTGTTGGTATACTCCTATATTGGGTACCAGACGAAGGAAATAACCGTAGGGAACAATCCTATCATCAATGTGACCCTGACACCAAGTGTCAGTAATTTGGAGGAAGTAATCGTAACGGCCATTGGTACCAAACAACTTAAGGACGAATCGGGTTCTACGAGTTCCTCGATCCAATCCGAGAACATTGCTAAATCCGGGGAATCAGGTGTTATCAATTCCCTTGCCGGTAAGGCCTCCGGTGTTAGAATTGGGAAGTCCAATGGAGATCCAGGGTCGGGTTCCTCAATTCAAATTCGCGGTGCCAATACCATTCAGGGAGGAAGTCAGCCATTGATTATTTTGGACGGTATTCCCGTGAGCAATGATAATATTGGGGATGTGACCCTGAGCCAACAATCCCGATTGGACGATATCAATCCAAAGGATATCGAATCTGTCCAAATACTGAAAGGTGCTTCGGCTGCTGCACTTTGGGGCTCCAGAGCAGCGAACGGAGTGATTGTGATAACAACAAAGAGTGGGCAATTGGGAAAAAAGCCTTCTGTTCAATATTCATTCACTCAATCTTACGATGAAATTAACGTAAGAATGCCTCTCCAGAATACCTATGGACAAGGTCGAAATGGGGTATATAGCACTTCCCGTGCTGAATCTTGGGGAGACAAAATAGCCGATCGTTCCGGTGGACCCGATGAAGTGGACACCACTGGTGAGTTCTTCACATCCAGCCTATCAGGGGAAAGTTACTATCCTGTTATTACCAAAAACTCAAGGGAAACCTTTAGCGAAAGTAATTTCGACAAAGTATTTAGAACGGGTACTTTTTCCCAACACAATATATCCGTAAGTGGTGGTGGACAAAGGGCTTCTTACTTTTTTAGTTATGAAAACCTGGATCAGCAGGGAATCATAAAAAATTATGACTACAAAAGACAAAATGTTAGGCTGAACACCAAATTTCAAGTGACCGATTGGTTGACTTGGAACAACAGGGTTTCCTATACTTATACAAAATCCAACAGGATTGTGCAGGCAGGAAACAATACAAACGGAATTTTATTGGGACTGTACAGGGCCGCTCCCGATTTTGACATTACGGATTATATAGGTACGTACACATCATCCGGTGGAGAAATTACGGCAAATCGCCAAAGGTCCTATAGAAGACATCTTGGAGAATCCCAAAACCCTATTTACAATAATCCATTATGGACCTTAAACGAACAAAAATCTCCAAATAATGTCAATAGGTTTATTGTAAACCCCGAATTGACCATTGATCCGGTGAGCTGGTTAAAATTCATTCTTAGGGGAGGCATGGACTATTATACCGATAGCCGAAGCCAGTTTTTCCCAATAGGATCGGCCAGTGGTCTCAGAAGTGGGGGATATTGGAGTCAAACTGATATTAGCAGCAAGGAATTCAACTTGGATGGAATAGTCATTGCCACCCATGATTTTACCACCGATTTTGGGATTTCCGCAACCCTGGGAGTTAATTTCAATGATAGAAAGCGTGTGACCAATACCAATACATTGAGCCCTTTTGCCGTGGATTCAAGGTTGCCAACTCCGGATCTCAACCCTGATCAGGCGGCCACCAACTGGAACAGGAACCTTCTAAATATTCGTTCCAATCGAGGATACGGGATTTTAGGGCTTAGCCTTTACGATCAATTGTATGTCAATTTTTCAGGTGCCTTGGAGGCTTCTTCCACTATTAAAGGAAGTTTTTTCTATCCCTCTGTTGATCTGGCCTGGCAGTTCAGTGATCTGTTTGATTCCGATTTCCTGAGCTTCGGAAAACTCCGGGCAGCATGGGGAAAGGTGGGTATCCAACCGGCACCCTATAAGTTCGAAACTTTGGCCACGACTGGTTTTTCTACTTTTGGCGGAAGTTTCATGGTTGATTCTGAAAAGGGCAACCCCAATCTAAAACCGGAAATCAAAACCGAGTGGGAAGTTGGAACCGACTTGCGGTTCCTTAAGGACAGAATAGGTTTGGGAGTTACCTATTATAAAAATGAAACCAAAGATATCCTATTTGCCGTTAAAGCCAATCCAAGTTCAGGGTTTAACTTTAACTATAAAAACGCAGCAGTCATTGAGAATAAAGGTCTTGAAATCGACCTTACCGGTAGATTGATTGAAACGGATGACCTCAAGCTATCGATCAACATCAATTACAACAACAACAAAAACATGGTGGTTGATATTGCTGGAGCGGAAACCGTGGACATCGGAGGAACCTCAAAAGCGGTCAAGGGATATCCTATGAGTTCCTTTTATCTTCCTGGAACGTTGCGCAATGAGGACAATAGCTTGGCTTTGGATGCCAATGGATTTCCCCAATTGGATACGGAAAGCCGGGTACTCGGTGACCCCAATCCTGATTGGAGAGGAGGTATTGGGATGCAACTCAACTATAAGGGCCTAGACTTCAGTTTCCTCTTCGAACATTCGCATGGGGGTGACTATATCAACAGAACGAGAGTAGTTCTTTACGGTTTTGGTGTACATCAAGACGTAGCCAACGAAGTTACACTTTCAGAAGACCTTATCAATGTCAATGGGGATGTATTTCCAGCAGGAACTACCGTTAGGGGAAATATTGCCGATTTTGGTGGCGGAAATGTATTATTGGATGAATCCTGGTATCGTGGTATAGGTGGAGGCCTAGGTTTCAACAAGACCAATGATTTGTTCATTGATGACGCCACATGGACAAAACTTCGCAATGTCACCCTTGGCTATACCATCTCCGATCTTAAACTAACTGAGAAGTTCGCTTTTGATTCAATGCGAATATCGGTAACGGGACGTGACCTCATTTTATGGACAGGCATCAAGGATGTTGACCCAGAGACCAACAACTATGGGGTGAGCAATGCTTTTGGAATGAACTATTTCAACAACCCTGGAACCAGATCTATACTATTCAATATTCAAGCCAACTTCTAAAACTTAATAATCATGAAATCAACACATATAAGAATTCTATTGATTTTCACTGCTTTTGTTTTTTTTGGCTGTGAAAAAATGGTGGAAGATCTAAATGAAAATCCGAATCAGTTAACATTAAATGATATTGACCCTGGCCTTTTCCTAAACGGGGCCGAACTCTCAAATATTGGAATCCAATTGGGGGCCTACAGCAGGATGGCCGGGTATTGGTCCGGTCAACTGGTCGGATTTGAACAAGTGGAACTGGAGAGGTACCAATACAATGTTGCCGACAACACCTTTGATTGGGATGGATACCAGAGTGTATTGACCCCGGTAAGGGAAATACAGGAAAGAGCATCAGACAACCCTTTATTGTTGGGCATCTCCAAGGTGGTGGAGGCCCATTTAGTGGGCACTTATGCTTCCTTGTTCGGTGATATCCCATATTCCCAAGCATTGAGTGATATAGAAAACCCGGAATTCGATGACCAATTCTATGTTTTTGAACAGTTGCAGATATTGTTGGACAGTGCCATACAAGATTTGGAGGGCGCTGCTGGTTTTGGGATCTTGGAGGATTATATCTTTCAGGGTGACCGAACCAAATGGCTCGAATCCGCATGGACGCTAAAGGCGCGTTATTTTATGCATACCAAGGAATATGGGGAGGCCTATAGTGCTGCCTTAAACGGAATTTCTGCAAGCGATAACAACATGATGTTCAATCCCCTTGACGTTACGGGTCAAAACGCCACCAAAAATAAGTACTACATTGTTTTGGCTGGCGGTCCGAACACAGGGACAGGGGATAGTTATTTGATGCAGCTCTTGGACGGTACCAGTGGAATCTCCCGGAACAATGCGAAGACCGATGAGACGGCCAGACGCCTGTATTATATCATCAATCAATCCGATGCGGATGGAAACTTGGGTGTGGCACAGGAACTGGAGCCCCAGCCTATGATAACCTTTCAGGAGAATATGCTCATATTGGCTGAAGCCGGTGCCCGTACCCAAGGTTTCGATATCGGTTTGGGGCATTTGAACGAGCTACGGGCCTTTTTGAACACTGGTAGTTTCCTCAATGCGAATTTTGCCACCGAACCATATTTATATGAGGCTTATGTAGCCGGGGATTTCAATTCCGGTGGTATAGAGAACCTGGACGGAATAGATCCGGATACTGCCCTTCTCAGGGAGATTATAGAAGAACGTTATGTTTCAGGTTTTACGACATATATGCCATTCGACGATGCCCGCAGACTCCGAAAGAGTGACTCGGACGTAGCGGTGCCCTTTCCTTTGAACGTTCCGACCAGCACACAAAACGTGGAGCGTATGTTGTATCCTCAGGATGAGGTCCTCTCCAATCCGATGGCCCCATCAGACCCAGGACTTTACGAACCTACCCAGGTAAATCAATAGTTGAAAATTTAAATCGGCAAAAATGCCAAAAGATTTATTTTTTCAAGGAAATACCAGAAAAGGCATGCTCTATTGTCTGCTAGGTGTCACTGCACTTGTACAAGTGCAGTGCTCTAGCGGCAAAAGCGTGGCGGAAGCTTCGGACAACAAAGAGATTTTAGCAAAAGGACGGAAATCATTCGAGGACAGCTGGTTGGAAACCGTCAAGGGCAACATACCCTTGGTCATCAGTACCCCCCATGGAGGCACCATTTCACCAGATGACATCAAAGATAGGGATTGTGGCGCCAAGGTAATGGACAACAATACAGCCGAACTTGCCCTAGAAATAGAAAAAGCCTTCAGGGTCCATGGTAAGAAGCCCTATCTGGTCATTGCCCGTTTGGCAAGGAGCAAGGTCGATTTCAACCGGGATTTGGAGGAAGCAACCTGTGGCAATCCCCAAATGCAATATATCTGGAGACAATATCATGAGTATATTGAGGAAGCCATCGATGCGGCCATTAAAAAATTTGGATATGCGATGTATATAGATCTTCACGGCCAAAGCCATCCTGTGAAACGGTTGGAATTGGGCTATCTACTGAGGACCCCGGCCCTCAAGGAGATGCAGGAAGATAATGGTCCCTATCAGGAGTTGAGTGGAAAAACATCCGTACAAAACCTTTTGGATGGTGACGGACCATTAACGCTCCAACAACTGTTGACGGGAGAAAATGCATTTGGTACCTTGATGGAGCAATCCGGTTTCCCTGCAGTTCCAAGCCAGGGCGATCCCTATCCAAAAGAGGGTGAACCCTACTTTAACGGGGGATATAACACCCGAAGGTACACCTCTTCGGAACATCCCAAGGTATTTGGAATGCAGATAGAGGCCAATTTCCAAGGAGTCCGCGACAGTGAGGAGAACCGTAAAAAGTTTTCCAAAGCCTTTGTCCAGTCGATGAGCGAATATCTGGATTTTATAGAATCAAATTGGCATATTGAACCTATGCCTTAGATCATGAACTGGGATTCTTTGGCCCCTTACACAAAACAATAACCCATGAAAAGGCTGTCCTTGTCGATCGAATACAATTTTAGAAATATGCATTTTTCCATTATGGGTTCGGAAAAGACATTTACTAAGGTTATTTGAATTAGTACACGATGTTCCTTCAGTAACGGGCAGCTTTTAAAACAGAAATATGAGATTGCAAGAAACGGTAAAATTGGAATCGTACTTCGATTCCTTTCGAAGAAATATTATCGGTATCGACCAAGATATCGAAACCCCCTTTGGAGCCAAAAAGATCGTTTATGCGGATTGGATCGCGAGCGGCAGGTTATATGGCCCAATAGAGGATATCATGAAAAAGAAAATCGGCCCCTTTGTCGGGAACACCCATTCCGAGACCACTTTTACCGGGAAATTGATGACCAACCTGTATGAGGAGGCCAAACACCGGATTAAGGAACATGTCAATGCCTCCGAGCAAGATGTCATCATCACCACCGACACCGGTATGACCGGGGTGCTCTGCAAGTTTCAGCGCATTTTGGGGCTAAAGGTCCCCGAAAAGTTCCAGAACTCGCTCTCGATTCCAGAGGTCGAAAGACCGGTAGTCTTTTTGACCCATATGGAACATCATTCCAACCAGACCACTTGGTTGGAGACCATTGCCGATGTGGTCCTACTGGAACCTACCGACGACCTATTCGTCGACACTCGACAATTACGAAAGGAATTACGGAAATATGGGGACCGAAAACTTAAGATCGGTTCTTTTACGGCCTGTTCCAATGTCACGGGAGTTGGTACTCCGTATTACGAACTTGCGGAGATCATGCATGAACACGGAGGGTACTGTTTTGTGGATTTTGCCGCATCGGCACCTTATGTCCAAATCGATATGCATCCAGAGAACAAGTCCAGAAAATTGGATGCCATCTTTTTCTCCCCACACAAATTTTTGGGGGGACCAGGCAGTTCCGGCGTACTGGTTTTTGACAAGGCGCTTTATAAGAACCGGATACCGGACAACCCCGGTGGGGGAACGGTTAAATGGACCAATCCATGGGGTGGCCATAGCTTCTTTGACAGTATCGAGGCCAGGGAGGATGGTGGTACGCCCGGGTTCCTCCAGACCATCAGGACGGCATTGGCCATAGGGTTGAAGGAGAAAATGGGTCTGGAACAGATTCGGCAACGCGAGAACGAACTCACCAGAAAGTGTTTTGAGCAGCTTCCCAAAATCAAGGGGGTGCATGTATTTGCACAGGAGGTCAGGTACCGTTTGGGGGTATTTTCCTTTTATGTGGAACATCTCCATTACAATTTGGTGGTTCGGTTGTTGAACGACCATTTTGGGATCCAGGTCCGCGGAGGTTGTTCCTGCGCAGGGACTTACGGACATATGTTACTGGAGGTCACCAAGGAACGCTCCAAGCACATTACCGACCTGATCGAGCACGGAAACCTCAAGGACAAACCTGGTTGGGTCCGTCTATCCCTCCATCCCACCATGACGGATGGGGAACTGGACCTTATCCTGGATGGACTTCGGGAAATAGCGGAGCATGGTCAAGAAATGGCCAAGGCATATGATTACGATCCCATGACCAATACCTTTTACCACAAGTCCGAATCCAATCAGAACGTGGGCCTGGACCGATGGTTCGAAATCTAAAACCAAATAAATCATTAAATCACCAACAATGAAGATGAAAAAAACCTTTAAATACCTCTCCTACTTGGGCATTCTATTTTACATGGGAGGTTCCTTCGCCCAGGAGACCTTTCCAAAAAACGATGTCCTGGACACGCGCCCGGACAGGGTGGCCCTAACCCATGCGACCATCGTCACAGCCCCAGGACAAGTTGTGGAGAATGCGATGTTGGTCGTCCAAGACGGTAAGGTCGTTTCGGTACAAGCGGGGAACCAGGTACCCAAAGGGTATTTGGAAATCGATCTCAGCGGACGTTATATCTATCCCTCTTTCATTGATATGTTCGGGGAATATGGGCAACCGGAGGTAAAACGTCCCCCTTTCAGAAATCCAGTTCTCAGCAGGGAGCAGGTACAGTCCAATACCAAAGGCCCATACAATGCCAACGAGGCCATAAAATCGCAAAACAACAGTTCCGAAAGCTTTACCGTGGACAAAAAGCTTGCGGCCAAATGGAGGGCCCAAGGATTTGGTGCGGTGGCGTCTATTAGAAGGGATGGGATTGCTCGGGGAACCGCTGCACTTGTGGCCCTAGGCGAGGACACGGAGAACAATTTGGTCATCAAATCCAATGTGGCCGACCATTATTCCTTTGACAAGGGTACCTCGACCCAGGACTATCCCATCTCCCCAATGGGGACCATTGCCCTTTTACGCCAGACCTTTTACGACGCCAAGTGGTATGGGGCACAACCTGACAGACCTTTTTCGGACCTGTCGTTGGATGCCATGTTGGCCAATGGGAGCTTACCCAAAATTATGGAAGCCGATGGTTGGTTGACCGCTTTGCGGGCCGATAAAATAGCGGATGAATTCGGGTTCGAGTTCATCATAAAGGGAGGTGGCGACGAATATCAACGAATCATGGAGGTCAAGGATATGAAAGCTCCGATGATCATTCCGATCGACTTTCCCAAGGCCTATGACGTGAGCGATCCCCACATCACCAAGAAAATCACCTTGGCCGATCTTAAGCATTGGGAACTGGCCCCAACGAACCCGGCATCCTTGGAGCAAAACAGTATTCCCTTTGCCATAACCTCCTTCCCGCCGGAAAATCTTCCTGACTTCTTAAAAAATCTGAGAAAATCAGTGACCTACGGCCTTAGTAAAACCGCTGCGCTTTCCTCTTTGACCACGGTTCCGGCCAAATGGCTTGGTGTTGACCAAGATCTGGGTACTTTGGAAACAGGAAAAAGGGCCAATTTTATCGTTACGGATGGGGACCTTTTTGAAGAGGGTATCCAAATAATGGACAACTGGATCGAAGGGAAACCCTATGTGGTCAGCAATCCCATTTCAGAAGGCATCCTTGGGGAATACGATCTGTCCGTAGGTACTTTTAAAGCCGTATTGGCCATTAGCGGGAAAGGCCTTAAGTACCAAGCTGAATTGACACTGTCCGATGGGTCAAAGGAAAAGGTGGAATTCAAAATGGACGGGGATCTTCCCGTTCTAAAATTCACCGTTAAGGGAGGCCAATACAATCTGAAGGGTTGGACCAAGCAAGAAAATGGGATGACCATGCTAACCGGTACCGGTACCCTGAACTTTGGGGAAAACCAACCTTGGACGGCCCGGATGAAAAAAAAGGGAAAGGGTACCTTGGAACAAAAAAAGGTTCAGGACAAAGGTCCTGCCGATCTAGGAGAGGTATTCTATCCATTTTTGGCCTTTGGCAGTCCGGAAAAGATTGAATCCCGATCCATTTTAATTACCAATGCCACCGTTTGGACGAACGAAGATCAGGGAATCCTCATGAACACGGATGTTCTCCTTGAAAATGGAAGAATTGCTAAAATCGGGACCAATCTCAGTGCCAAAGAGGCCTTGGTTTTGGACGGTACGGGCAAGCACCTGACACCTGGGATCATTGATGAGCATTCCCATATCGCCTTGGGAGGAATCAATGAAATGGCACCCAATTCGGGAATGGTCCGGATGCAGGACGTGGTCGACCCGGATGACCCCGGCATATATAGGGCTTTGGCCGGGGGTGTTGTTGCGGCCCAGCTCCTACATGGATCTTCGGATCCCATTGGAGGACAGTCCGCCCTTGTAAAATTCAAATGGGGGGAGTATGCCAATGGCTTGTTGATCAAGGATGCCGATCCCTTTATCAAATTTGCCCTTGGAGAGAACGTCAAACGGTCAAAAAACAACGTATCCATACGATTTCCAAGATCCCTGATGGGCGTGGAACAGTTCTACACCAATGCCTTTACCGAGGCCTTGGATTACAAAAAGGAATGGGATACCTACCGAAGCTTGGGCACAAAAGAAAAAAGGACCGCTGTGGAACCCCGTAAAAACATACTTCATGAGACCATGTTGGAAATCTTGGAAAAGAAACGGTTCATCACGGCCCACTCCTATCAAGATAAGGAAATGTTGATGTTGATGGAGGTGGCGGAACGGTTTGGCTTTGCCCTGAACACGTTCACCCATGCCTTGGAGGGCTATCGAATCGCGGATCGTATGAAGGAACATGGAGTCGGGGGCAGCACATTTTCCGATCGGTGGAACTATAAATGGGAGGCCAGGAACGGGACCCCGTACAATGCTCCCATCATGGACCGTGAAGGTGTGGTTACGGCTCTGAACTCCGATAGCGGTGAAACGATGCGACACTTGAACCATGAGGCCGCAAAAATGGTCAGATATGGGGGACTCACACCGGAAGAGGCCCTTAAAATGGTCACTTTGAACCCGGCAAGGCTTTTGCACCTGGACGATACCATGGGAAGCATCAAAGTGGGCAAATCCGCGGATGTCGTGCTTTGGACGGGAGATCCCCTATCGCTTTATTCAAAACCTGAAAAGACCATCATTGAAGGGGCCATTTATTTTGATCTGGCCAAGGATGGGGAACTGCGCAGGGAGAATTCAAAAGAGCGTGCCAGGCTCCTCAAAAAAATGGAGGGGTTGGAAGGCACCGAAAACGTATCGACCAGAATATCCTTGGAACGGGTAGAATTCCATTGCGAATCCTTGGAAATGCAGAACTAAATAACCAAGAACATGAAAAACAAGACATATTATTCGATATTGACCATAATCCTTATCCTTTCAAGCCTTTTGGAGGGATTGGACGCCCAGATTCTTCCCATGGTGGCCAAGGAGCAGGAAACCCCCATTCTTCTGGTAGGAGGGACAGTCCATACCGGGGATGGACGGGTACTGGAGGACACCGCCGTGGGATTTGACAAGGGAACCATCACCTTTTTGGGCAAAGCCTCCGATCGGGACACCAATGGTCCCGATTATAAAATCATCGACATAACGGGACAACAGGTATATCCAGGTTTTATCCTTTTGAATTCCGTGATCGGCATCAATGAGATCAGTGGCGTCCCCCACACCAACGATACCGTTGAGGAAGGGGAATACCTTCCCAACTTACAAACAGTATATGCTTTCGACATGACCTCCACCTTTATCCCCCCGTTGCGGTTCAATGGTATATTGTACATTGAATCGATCCGCTCCAACGGCATCATTCCAGGTACCTCATCGGTGATGTCCTTGGATGGTTGGAACTGGGAGGATGCCGTATTCAAAAGGGCTGTGGCCATACACCTGGATTGGCCCTCTGCCCTATCAAGTTATTATGATGCCGAGACGAACAGCAGGATGCTCCGACCCAATACTTCTTACGAAAAGATCATCGGTGAATTGCAAAAATTGTTCTCTGATGCCAAACAATACGAACAAATGCCCACAGCCCAAACCAATTTGAAGTTGGAGGCCTTAACAGATCTGTTCCAAAAAGAAAGGGTACTTGTCATCCATGCGAATGAACCCAAGGAAATCATAGAGAGCATCGCCTTTGCCAAGTCCTTTGGCATTGACCATGTCTCGGTAGTGGCCTCAGAAGGTTCCCTGGAAGTTGTTGATTTTCTCAAGGAGAACCAAATTCCGGTCATTGTACCCCCTACCTATAACCTTCCCAGAAACGATGATATGGACTATGATGCCTTTTATGGTTTGCCCGCGCAATTGCAACGGATGGGCATCGAGGTATCCATGTGCCATGTGGGATCATTGTCCAACTCCATCAATCTTCCCTTTTATGCGGGGACATCGGTGGCATTTGGGATGAATAAGGAAGAAGCCCTGAAGACCATTACATTGCATCCTGCAAAAATTCTGGGAATTGAGGATAGGTTGGGATCCATTGCCGTGGGCAAGGTGGCCAGTCTGTTCGTATCCAAGGGGGATGCGTTGGATGTACAGACCAATGCGTTGACCGCGGCTTTTATTGTTGGAAAGCAGATTGATCTGGAAGGACCGCAGCAATTGGACTACGAACGCTATTCCGCCAAATTCGGGCAAAACGAATAGCTGGATGAGGAGCATTGAAGAAGCGATAACCGGGATCAGTGACTGGATTTGGGGACTTCCCCTATTACTACTATTGGTAGGGGGCGGACTGTACCTTTTGGTGTACTCCAGGTTATTGCCGTTCAAGCATTTCTGGCATGCCCTACAGGTCATCAGGGGAAAGTACGAAACAGCCACAAATGTTGGCCAGATCAGTGCTTTCAAGGCATTGACGACTGCTTTGTCCTCCACCTTGGGCATGGGCAATATTTCAGGAGTGGCCATTGCCATTACCATGGGAGGCCCGGGTGCGCTTTTTTGGATGTGGATCAGTGCGCTGATCGGAATGGCAACCAAATATTACACCTGTTCCCTTGCGGTCATGTACAGGGGTTCCGATGATTCCGGAGAATCTCAGGGAGGCCCCATGTATGTCATCGTCAAAGGTCTTGGCAAAAAATGGAAACCTTTGGCCATTTTCTTTTCGATAGCAGGAATATTCGGATCGCTACCCATTTTTACGGCAAACCAGTTGACCCAGGTCATCGTGGAAGTGATGCCCCCCTCGGCCATGGGACCATCGGATGGTCCAGCCCTTACGGTGGTAGGAATCGTGATCAGTATTTTGGTGGGGCTGGTCATATTTGGGGGCATCAGGAGAATAGCCAATCTGGCCAGTAGACTGGTCCCTTTTATGATCACCTTGTATTTTTTATCGGTCAGCTATATTTTGGTGCTCAACCACAGCGAGATCATTCCCGTCCTTATGGACGTATTTAGGGATGCCATGACCGGTGACGCTGTATTGGGGGGAAGTCTGGGTGGAATCATCGTCATGGGCGTACGAAGGGCCGCCTTCTCCAATGAGGCGGGTATCGGCACGGCCCCTTTGGCACATGGTGCCTCAAGGAACACCGAACCGATCAAGGAAGGGCTGGTAGCCATGTTGGGACCTTTTATCGACACCATAGTGGTATGTACCTTGACCGCCATTGCCATTTTGGTCACGGGAAGTTGGCAGCGCTCGGATCTCAGTGGTGTGTCCATTACCTTGGATGCCTTCGTTTCCGCCATGCCGGGAATAGGGGCCCCATTGTTGCTCTTTATCGTGGCCATATTCGCGCTGACCTCTTTGTTCACCTATTCCTATTACGGATCAAAATGTGTGGTATTCCTTTTGGGATCAAAATATCGGAACGCCTATAACTATGTGTATATCCTGGGCATATTCCTTGGATCGGTTTCCTCCTTGGCCGGCGTCGTGGGCATCATAGATATCAGCTTTGCACTAATGTCGATCCCAACCATGGTTTCGGCGATATTGTTGGCACCACGCATCAATGCGGCCACCGCCTCTTATTTCAAGAAAATCGAATTGCAAAAACAACTAGCTTAAAAACCCATTATGAAAAAAATCATTGTACTCCTAAGCCTATTGCCCATTATGGACCTATTTGGCCAAGAACAACGGTTCCAGGGCCAACCACCTGTGAACGCCGTACCAACAGATTCCAGACCGGTCCAAAAGCAATGGAAGGGGCAATTTCCTTTTCCGGATCAGGGTATTACCTTTTCCAATGAGTTCGACGGTGCGAGGCTGAACGGTATGGTCCGGAACAATGACAGTACCTATACCCTGTTGATCACTTCGGAGAACACTCCCATCAATACAAGTCCCTGGTATGCGTTCAAGGTTTGGGGAAAGCGTCCCAAGACCATTGATGTATGGCTGACCTATCAAGCGAACAACAAACACAGGTACTATCCAAAGCTCAGCCATGACGGAGTGAACTGGACCACATTGGATTCCCTTCGTTATGAGGAGATCGGGAAAGGTGATAAGGCCTTCGGCCCGGGCTCTTTGCCTGAAAAGGTCAAAATGCGATTGGAAGTGGGCCCCGATACCTTATGGGTGGCAGGGCAAGAATTGGAAAATTCGGGCCGTGTAAATGCTTGGATGGACAGTATTTCCAAGAAAAAGTTCGTGACCAAGAGCACCATTGGAAAGAGCCGTGAGGGCCGGAACTTCAATTTGCTCAGCATTGGCAATACGGCCTCCAAAAATATGATCATGATCATTTCAAGACAGCACCCCCCCGAGGTAACCGGGTATCTGACCATGAAATCCTTTGTGGAGACCCTTTCCGCGGACACCAAATTGGCCAAAAAGTTCCGAAAGAAATTTGCCGTCTATGTCGTACCCTTGATGAACCCTGACGGGGTAGACAATGGATTTTGGAGACATAATACCGGAGGAATAGACCTCAACCGGGATTGGGCCAATTTTAACCAACCGGAGACCTCTGCGGTAAAGGATTTTATGGAAGGCCTTGTCGAAAAGACCCAAGGGAAGTTCTATTTCGGCATAGATTTCCACTCCACTTGGGATGATATTTACTATACAGTGGATCCGGAACTCCATGGGAACATGCCCAATTTGGTTTCCACTTGGCTGGATGGCCTAAAGGAGCGCATCGAGGGATATGACCCCAATATCAAGCCCAATGGGGATTTGGTACCGACCACGGTATCGAGGAACTATTTCTTTGTCAAACATGGTGCCGAGGCCTTGGTCTTTGAGGTCGGGGACAATACCCCAAGGGATTTTTTAAAGGAAAAGGCCGTGAAAGGTGCCGAAGAACTTATGGAGATCATGTTGGAGCGTATCAAGGACATGCCTTAATACGGCCATCTATCAAAACCTGGAACCCAAAAAAGCAATTTTAAGTACCCTAAAAACAACCCGATGAAAAAAATTCTATACCTTCTTCCCTTACTGCTATCCCTTACCCACTGTACCCGTGAATTACCTGCCGAGCCGACAGGTTTGGTCACGGAAAACGCCATGGTCGTCTCGGCACGCAAGGAAGCTTCCGAGATAGGCGTGGAGATCATGAAAAAAGGTGGGAACGTTTTCGACGCCATGGTGGCCACCGAACTTTCCCTAGCGGTGGCCTATCCCTTTGCAGGGAATCTCGGAGGTGGGGGCTTTATGGTCTATCGTAAAAGCAATGGTGAAGTCGGAAGTATCGATTACAGGGAAAAAGCTCCAATGGCCGCCCACAGGGACATGTATCTCGATTCCTTGGGCAATGTGATTCCTGGGCTGAGCACTTCCGGGGGAACGGCCGTCGGGGTCCCAGGTACGGTGGCCGGGGTCATGGAAGTCCATAAAAAATTTGGGAAACTGCCCCTCAGCAAAATCATGCAACCCATCATTGCCTTGGCCAGAAAGGGGGTCGTGGTCACCGAAAAACAGGCCAAAAGATTGGAGGGTACCCGAAAACGCTTTATCGAGGCGAATAGTGACAGCACTAAATTCGCGACCCTTTACAAAGCTGGGGATACCATCAAATATCCGGCATTGGCCACCACCTTGGAAAAGATCATGAACGAGGGACGTGATGGATTCTACAAAGGGGAGGTAGCCCAAAAAATAGCGGCCTATGTACAGGCAAAGGGAGGTGTGATCACGGAGGAGGATCTCAGCAGGTATGAGGCTAAGTGGAGAACGCCAATTATATTCGACTATAAGGACATCAAGATTATCTCGATGGGTCCCCCCAGCAGCGGCGGTATGACCATGGATCAAATCTTTACCATGATAGCGCCTTATGATATGGCAAGCTATGGTCACAATTCGGTAAAGGCTATCCAATTGTTCACCGAAGCCTCAAGGAGGGCCTATGTGGACCGGAACCATTATCTTGGGGATCCAGATTTCGTGGACATTCCCTATAAGGGGCTAATGGACGTTGGCTATCTACAGGGAAGAATGGCGGATTTCACTTTTGATAGGGCTACCCCGTCCTCAGACGTAGGCCATGGAACCATAGAAATTGTGGAAAGCAGCGAGACCACCCATTACTCCATTGTCGATGCGGAGGGCAATGCCATCAGTGCCACCACGACCCTGAACGGTGGATACGGTTCCAAACTTTATATTGATGCCTTGGGCTTTTTCTTGAACAATGAAATGGATGATTTCAGTTCCAAGCCTGGTGTCCCCAATATGTTCGGTCTTCCCGGTTCGGAGGCCAATAGTATTGCTCCCGAGAAAAGAATGTTGAGCAGTATGTCACCGACCATAGTGGAAAAAGACGGCCAGCTTTATATGGTCGTTGGCACCCCTGGAGGTTCCACGATCATCACGGCCGTGGCCCAAACCATTCTCAATGTCCACGAGTTCAACCTTAGCATGCAGGATGCCGTGAACGCTCCGCGGTTTCACCACCAGTGGATGCCCGATGTAATTGTGTTTGAACCCGAAGGCTTTCCTTTGGAGACCATAGAAACCCTAAAGTCAAAAGGCTACAATATCAACGAGGGCCGGACCCGGATCATCGGAAAGGTAGACGCCATCCGAGTCCTGGAAGATGGCAAACTTGAGGGCGGGGCTGACAAACGGGGTGATGATACAGCGGTCGGGTATTGAACTGCAATGAAAATATACCATATTGCGAAGGTGAGTTATAGGGAAAAATATCGTGGAGATAGATAAAATTAAAAAGCCTGTAGATTTATCATTTACACTATTTTGAGAATTTTTTAACGCTATCCAATCGGTCGGTGGACGGGACTCGAACTTTTCATCAAAATTCCCCATTTTTCAGGGCCTCCGAAAGGCTCAAAATCATGGGGCACCGAATTGCTCGCCTTTTAACAAATTTTACCTTTTTAACATTAAAAATGACGGATTTTAATACTTTAAAGGCTCCAGGTTTCAATATTTTCGAATTGTGGATTTATAGATTCGAAAAACATATTCATTTGTGCAGTTATTGAAATGGATTTTTATTGCTCTATTATAGCCCATAAGTTCTCACTTACTTTTCAATTTTTCTGTTAATCTTAAAATGTCAAGTTAAGCGAATATCGTGTGCTTTTGAGTTCACCTGTTTTGAGGAGTACCAGTTTGTCGACCAGATCCTTTAGGTCCCTTGTGGCAGTAGATGCAGATGTTTGGGCAATCCGGATATAATTATCCGCACTGAGCCCCCCTGTAAAGCCCTTATACCCTGCTTTGAACATACGTTGGACTACTTTTAGCTGACGCTCGTTCATCAATGTGGAATATTTATCAAAGAACCTGGCTTTTTGAATCAAAAAGTCAATGGTTTTGATGGTGTGTTGTTGTGCTGCAAGTACAGTTTCCCCAAAGTATAGTAGGAATTCAGTAAGGTCTAATTTGAAATTATGAGCTTCTATGGAAGAATAATATTCTTTTTTGTTTGCCTCGATGGTCTGTGATAGGGATATAAGTGCTGGTCTTCCCAAATCCATAGAAATGGATTTTTCGGAAAGCCCTCTAGCAATACGCCCATTTCCGTCTTCAAAGGGGTGGATAGCCAAAAAATAATAATGTGCCAATCCTGACTTGGCCAATGGAAGTGTTTTGGATTTATTTGTCGTGTGGGTTTCGTTGAACCAACGAACATAGGCTTCCATTTCATTTGTCATTTGTGATGAGGGAGGGGCCTCATAATGGACTGTCTGTTTGTCGAGGCGTCCTGAAACGACCTGCATGGGGTCTTCATGGGTGCGATATCTTCCAATATCCATTAAATCCCTTCTACCATTGGTGAGCATCTGATGCCACACAAAAAGTTGTTCATGGGTTAATGGTACTGCATATGTTCGATATAGATTGACCATCACTTCAGATATTCCATATTCAGCTTGGGGAAGTTTCTTTCTTTCCGTTTCAAGTCCCAGGTTTTTTTTGATGGATTCCTGAATACTCCCACGGTCAAGATATTCCCCTTCAATTGCCGAAGTAGTTAGGGCCTCATCCGACAGAACTTCAATTAAAAGCTCATTTTTGTCTTCCTCATCAATATGTTTAATGGAACCTAGAGCTACCCCACTAGTTTGGACAAACTGATATTCCAGGTCCTCCAAAACTGCCTCATCATACCTGAAATTGGGCCAGTCTTTTTGTTGCCAGTTCCATTTAAAAGCTGTCATGAGCTAAAAGATTAAGTTTTATAGCTCAAAAATAACAAAAAAATGAGCTATAAATTACATATTTATAGCCCAAAAGGAGGTGTAAACTCATTTTTAAGTCTATATAGAGGGCTAAAATTGTAAAGGAAGGGTACTGGGATGGATGAGCCGGATGGTTGAGACCACCAAAAACGGAAAATGAGAGCCACCTAATTTTTGGATTTAGTGATTTTAAAATCAGGCTTTTGCGTTAGTCTTGAGGGTGCTCAATTCTATCCGGCGAAGGTGGTATACTATGTCCGGCGTTTCCACTTAAAGGCACTTTTGCCCATAATGTTCATTATCCTCTTGAGGTTATAAGCTATGAAAATGAGTCCAATGTCCGCTG
>JBNLBG010000008.1:0-319 GCA_050303195.1 Allomuricauda sp.
GTGAGGTTTTTTAAAAATCGTTGAACTAAAAAGTTAAGTTCCCCCATTATCAAATAAATGAACAAAAATATCACACATTATTCAGAGCCTGTATACATCCGTAATTCCCCTGTCATGCCTTTTTTGGTTACTGCTTTTGCTTCAAGCATTAAAATGGATGTGTTTTTCTCCGACAGTCCAATGTTTACAAAAGCCTCCCCGTTTGCATTGGTCGTCAGGTTTGGGCTCCAATGCAGGGTTTTTATCCCTTCCCTGAATTTTTTGGATTTTTTGTCCACGCTTTCCATATAGCTTTCAAACGTTGGGGAGTCTGAATATC
>JBNLBG010000008.1:329-88764 GCA_050303195.1 Allomuricauda sp.
TGAATATCCTTGAAATTTTATATATGCCTCTTTTCGCTTTACAGAATCTAAAAGAGCCCCGGAGCGGGTATAAATTAGAATGGCGCCCCCATTTGCCCTAGAACCATAAATTGATGCCTGTGCACCAAATAGAATTTCAATACGCTCTATATCTACATGACTTACTATGGACATTATTTCAAATAATTGACTAGGCTCCCTAAATCCAGATGAATATCCCTTATTACCGGGCTGAGCCAAAGGCATTCCATCCACTACCCACAATACTGGCCCTGCACCCGCTGCTCTTGGCAAAATCACACTAGGGTACAGTCCTCCCAATCCACGAACTTGCACACCAGGGATTCCCAAAAATAGCTGCGGAATGGATTTTGGTCTTTTAAAATCCTGATATACCACTCTGCTCGGCTCAATACCATAAACAGATGGCGTCGATTTTCTATTTTTCAGTTTTTTCTCCGAAACCGACACCTCATCCAACACCACTAAACGGTCTTGGTCTATGGGCTCCCATTGGGTGGATTGAACAATAGCTCCTTTCCTGATCTTGGGAACTTCGTCTTCTTTTTTTAATGAACCTTTATCAACCTTTCCCAATGTCTCTTCTAAGGGAATGAATTTTACCAAACGGGATTTTGTATCATCTCCCTCAGTCCTGAATACTAACTCTGTTTCCCCATCAAATTGTAGGTCCTCCAGCTTTAGCATTCCTGTGGCATCGGTTTCGACCTCCTTCACATAGATATCGTCATTTGAGGCACCATAAATCTGTATGCTAGTATTGGTCAACAGTTCATTGTTGAGATTATAGACATGGCCATACAGATGAAGGCCACTTTGAAAAGGATATATAATGGACTCCGGCAAGTTTGTAGGCCGGATTTTATCAATGCCGCCCAAAGAAGTTAGTACTTCCAAATCCTTTTTAAAAAGATTGGCCCTATCCAACTTTCCAATACGCTTGGATGAGCCTGCATCCAAATTCTTTCCTGTTATAATGGGATTTTCCACATCCATACTGGCCATCTTGGATATGCTAAAGCTCAAATCTGTTTCAACGGGTCTTCCAGCCAAGTCCGTTACACTAATGGTATAGCCATTTCCAACACCATCGCCACCCTCATTGGACGTAATCGAAATATTTAATTTTTTGGATTCTATGGCAACTGGTCTTGTAGCAAAAATGGTTTCCTCCAGACCGCTCAGTTGAACCTCCAAAATTCCTGATGGAATATCTTTTTTTGGGATTTCTATTACCGTTTCCCTATCCTTGATGTCCAGTCTATTCCTAAAATACTCCATGCCATCCATAACCCCGTTCAGCCAAACGGTGGAACCCACAAGTTGTGGTGACGCCTGTACCTTAAGGGTCAAATTTTCAGGGTTCAATGCATTTAAATTGATGAGGTAACCTTCTGAATCTATATTGGGTAATGCAAAAGATTGTCCGCTCTTGGTACGGAAGGTATATATCTCACCTGGCCTGGGGATGAATTTTACTGAAGCAATCCCCTCTCCGTAGGGTTTTACAGAATTAACCACTGTACCATTGGAATCGACCAACTCTCCTTCAACATGAATACTATTTCCGTTTTGGTCTATTGTTTTTATCAGAAGTAAATTGTCAAGATTTTCTACAAGCTTCCCCCCTTCGGGATAAAAACTAACGGATAGCGCATCACTTTCACCTTCATCATTAATGCTCTCCCCATTTTTCTCGCCATAGATCAATTCTGTCCTATAGTAGCTATCCTTACCATAATTTCGCATCCACTGGGTATAGACCTGCAAAGTATACTTTCCTTCATCCATTCTTTTGGGCACCAGAAAGGCTCCCTGTGCCATGCCATCTGTAATGCGATAATATCTGGTGGAGACCACATATCCACTTCCATTCAGTAATTCCATACGCAACACCTTGCTTAAGGTCGCCCGTACTTTTTCGGGTCCAGTCAAAATATAGGCTTTGAAAAATAAGGGTTCATTCTTGTCCAAATTATTCTTGTCCAAATGAAGAACAATGTGTTCCTGCCAAGTTCGCAAAAATTCCCTATCGCTTTTTTGTTCGGGAACAGCAACTTCTTCCCTAAAGGCCTGTTCCAATTCGTATGTAAATGGGCCATTATTTTGTGATCTAAGCGCTGATTGGTAAAATAAAAAAAGAGTAAGAACCGATAGGGTAAAAGAATTTTTGAACATAATGTGCTGCTTTTAGTCAGTTTACAAGGGTGGGGGGCTCCCTAAAGATAAAAAAGTGGTTTCAACTAAGAAATATATAGTTGATTTTCAACAATTAAGCCTCAATAACTGTACCAGCTATTCGGGGTACTCTACACGCAAATGGTAAATATTGGTCAATTTTTGTTTTAATACCTTTTTCACCATCTCAATTTCCTTCAATGTGATGTTGGCATTCAAAAACTGATCGGCCTGCATCTGGCCCTTCACAATTTTATCCACAAATTCATCGATAATGGTAAAAGTGGGGTTTTTCAAGCTTTTGGATGCCGCTTCTACCGCATCAGACATCATCAAAATTGCCGTCTCTTTGGAAAATGGAATAGGTCCCGGGTATCTAAAATTAGCAGGGTCAACATCTGTTTCCAGTTCTTGTTGTTTCTTAAAAAAATAGTATACCAAAGTAGTCCCGTGGTGTGTCCGTATAAAATCTATCACCCGGTCTGGAATATTGTTCTTACGGGCAATTTCAATACCCTTGATGACGTGATCCACAATGATTTTTGCACTTTCCCGTGGCGGAAGATCATCATGAGGGTTTACATTGGTGATTTGATTTTCAGTGAAGTAGGTTGGTTTTTCCATTTTGCCGATATCATGATACAAAGCCCCAACCCTAACCAACATGGCATTGGCTCCAATCTCATTGGCTGCAGCTTCGGCCAGATTTGCCACTTGCAAGGAATGATGAAAGGTTCCCGGTGCCTTATCTGAAAGTTCCTTTAACAACTTGGAATTGGTATCTGAAAGCTCCAATAATGATACATCCGACACTAATCCAAAAATCTTCTCAAACATATAGATCAGGGGTTGGGCAAAAAGGGTCAAAAGTCCATTTAACACAAAAACCCCAAACAATATCCACTCTATATTTTCAAGATTACCTTCATGGATGGCATGAAAGGCAAAATAGCCAATAATATAAATTAAGGTTATCTGCCCTACCGATATAAAGAGATTGGCTCTTTTATAAAGTTCAGATGCTGTTAAAATGGTAACTATACCAGCAATGATCTGCAGAAAAATGTACTCGAAGCTATTGGGTACCACAAACCCAAGAATCAACACGGTCAAAACATGCACAAACAGCCCCAATCGGGCATCGAAAAAGTTTTTCAATACAAGGGGAAGAATACAAAGGGGCACCACATACACATAACTTTCGTAGTGCTTGACCGTTAAGGTGGTGGCCAAGACCATCAAAAGGATATTGAAAAAGATAAAGGTAACCTTGTTGTTGTTCTTAAATATTTCGTTCCGATATCGTTTTAAGAACAAGAACAACATGATCAATACCAGTGCAACCAAAATGGTGTAGCCCAAAATAATAAAGTAGTAATTATTGCCACGCCACAGTTCGGATTCATACTCATCCTTTAATGAGCTGAGGATTTTAAAGTTTTCGGACTCAACTACCTCTCCTTTTGTGATAATCAATCTTCCTTCGGAAACTTCGCCGCGGGTATACGAAATTTTGGATAGTTCTTCTTCCAATGCTTTTTCCGTAAGGGCCACATCAAAAGAAAGATTGGGCACAATGTTGCGTTGGATGATATTTCCCAGCCTTGAAATTCCTTTAAAACTACTGTTGGACAACATCCTTCCGATTTGTTCCTTAGCTTCTTGCACATCCATAAAATTATTGGGGTCCAACGGAATGGCCTCGTTGTTCCTTACCAATACAATGGCGTTTGATGATGGTAACTCTTGAAAGACACCAAGCTTGTAGATACTGTCAATTACCTCATCTGCATTGTTCAACAGTGTTCTTTGTTCTTGCCTTGAGAATGAATTTGATTCGGACAATACATTAAGTTCCTGCTCCACATCATTTTTGATGGCGGTCACCACTGAAGCGTCAAAAGTGTAATAATCCGTTTTTTTATTGCGAAGGGAAAGCTGTTCTTGGGCTATCTCATCCTGTGTCTTTTTGATCGAGAAATCGATGGGAGCATAGAGATTCTCATATTGCCATGGTTTTCCCTTTTGAAATTCGTACTTGAACTTCCCTCCCTTTGGAAAAAAGAATACGATGAGCCCTACAGAAATAAGATATAGAAAATACTTGTAGGCAAGTGATTGATGCTTATATACATTGTCTAAAGTCTTTCCCATTCCGTGTGCTGTTCACATCAAAAATAGAAAATATAAATAAGAAGTAGGCCACTTGGTGTTTCTGGACCTTTTGCATTTAATTTTAGTATTTTCGCATCAATAAAAATGCACATATGAATAAAGTAGTTATTGTATCCGCTGCTCGCACCCCAATAGGGAGTTTTATGGGTGCTTTGTCCACTGTACCTGCCCCTAAATTGGGTTCTATTGCCATTAAGGGAGCATTGGAAAAAATAGGCCTCAACCCAGAATTGGTAGAAGAAGTTTTAATGGGAAATGTGGTACAGGCCGGCACAGGACAAGCTCCCGCACGCCAAGCGGCCATTTATGCCGGCATCCCGAATACGGTGCCCTGCACAACGGTGAACAAGGTTTGTGCTTCGGGAATGAAAGCCATTACACAAGGGGCCCAATCCATTGCTTTAGGTGAAAATTCAATTGTAGTGGCCGGAGGTATGGAAAATATGAGCCTTATTCCTCATTATGCCTATATGCGGAACGGCGTAAAGTTTGGTCCAGCAACTTTGGTTGATGGTATGCAGAAAGATGGATTGGTTGATGCGTATGACCAAAACGCCATGGGAGTTTGTGCCGATGCATGCGCCACCGAACATAAATTTAGCCGAGAAGAGCAAGACGCCTATGCCATACAATCCTATCAAAGATCTGCAGATGCATGGAAAAATGGCAGGTTCAAGGATGAGGTGGTTCCTGTGGAAGTTCCCCAACGTAGGGGCGAACCCATCATTGTGAACGAAGATGAAGAATACAAAAACGTAAAGCTGGAAAAAATCCCGGCATTGCGCCCCGCATTCACTAAAGATGGTACGGTTACCGCTGCGAATGCTTCCACCATAAATGATGGAGCAGCTGCTGTGGTACTTATGAGCGAAGAAAAAGCCAAAGAACTGGGCTTGGAGCCATTGGCCTTTATTAAAGCGTATGCTGATGCAGCACAAGAACCAGAATGGTTCACCACGGCACCGGCCAAGGCTTTACCCAAGGCTTTGGATAGAGCAGGCGTTTCCATTTCCGATGTGGATTATTTTGAAATCAACGAGGCCTTTGCCGTGGTAGGATTGGCCAACTTAAAGCTCTTGGGGCTTACAGATGCCAATGTGAATGTGAACGGAGGAGCGGTTTCCTTAGGTCATCCATTAGGATGCTCTGGGGCCAGAATTACCATTACCCTGCTCAACATTTTAAAGCAGAACAATGCCAAATTGGGAGCTGCAGGCATCTGCAACGGTGGTGGTGGCGCTTCGGCAATTATCTTAGAAAGAATTTAGTTATCCAATTCAGCCAATAAATGCAATATGGAATCTGCCATTTGAGCATTGTTCCCATTAGGGTTCAGCCCGACGATTGTACTGAAATGGTTTCCCAACTTTTGTACGGAGAACATTTCAAAGTAGTGGAAAGTAGAAAAAAATGGAGTAGGATTCGTGCGGCCCATGATCAGTGCGAGGGATGGATTTCAAATCATCAATTCACTTTTATCACTGAAGTTGATTATGATGAATTGGTCAATGGAAAAAAGAAGATTTCTTCCGATGTGATTTCCCATATCTGTGCCAATAATGGCCTGTTGCTTCCCATTTTGTTGGGTTCCATGATTTCCTCTACCAAATTACTGAACCACTCTTTCGAAGGAACGGTCATGGAAGGTAAAAGTTCAAAGTCAGAGCTGGTTGACACGGCCTTCCTGTATTTGAACGCACCCTATTTAAAAGGCGGAAAGACTCCTTTTGGAATAGACTGCCCTGGATTCACCCAAATGGTATACAAAATCAATGGCTACAGGTTGGAACGGGATGCAGAGGGGCAATCCAAACAGGGAGAACCTCTCAGTTTTATTGAAGAGAGTGAACCGGGAGACCTAGCCTTTTTTGATGATAACGAGGGCGTTATTGACCATGTAGGCATTATATTAAAGGACAATTACATTATACATGTTCACGGCCATGTACGTATAGACCGTTTGGACCATACGGGTATCTTCAATGCACATGAGAAGTTGTATACCCACAAGCTCAGGGTCATCAAAAAAGTACTTTAAAAGAAAAAGGGCCGCAAAATTGCGGCCCTTTTTAAGTTTTCTTTGGAAAAGAACTATTCTCCCAAAAGTTTTTTAACCCTCATGAAGTTTTCGGTATCACCTAAAGCTCCATAGATATTTTTCAACTGGGTCAGGATACTTTGGTTATCAGGATTGGTTTTAACAGCATCTTCCAACACTTTTGCACCTTCCCTGAACAAGCTGTCCTTTTTTGCCTTTAACTCATCATATTTGGCTATATCCGCCTTGGAATTACCAAGCTCGTTCATTTCATCGATAAGTCCGTTACCTTCGTTTACGTACGTTGTGGAAAGGTTCAAAAGAGCATTAATGTAGCCAGGGTCAATCGCCAAAGTTTTTTTATAGGCATCTCTTGCATCTTGCAAATTTCCTTGCTCCATATTGATAACTCCAATGTTGTACAACAAATCAGCATTGTCTGGAGCCATTTCAGAAGCTTTACCCATCAGTTCCTTGAACTTGTCTTTGTCACCAAGGGAATAGTGCAAATTCGCTTCTCCCAAAACGAGATTTACATCTTCTGGATTGGCCTCTCGCGCTTCTGCGTAAGCTTCGAGTGCCTTATCCGAATCACCCAATTGCTGATAAATCAAGGCAACGTTTTTGATTATTTCCGGTTTTTTTGAAGGGCTTTTTTCTTCCTTGGGATCCTTATGGGTTCCTGCTTTCACATACAAGTCCCTAGTGTTCTTGTCCATGGTTTCAACCTCACCAGTCTCCACATTTACTGCAGTGTAGGTAACGCCGCTACCATCAAAATTAAGGTCTTTAAGTTCATTGTAGTACTTCAATGCATTTTCGTAGTCTTGCCCATTAACGGCACTACTGGCGGCATAATACAGATAAATGGTATCTGCTGGGCTTAGTTTGTAGCTTAAGTACAATTTTTCAGCAGCTTCAGAGAATTTCTGGTTGTTGTTGTCCTCAACCGCTGCATTCACCAAGTCGGCTGTCATTTGTGACAGTTTTTGCTGTGCTACGGTAGTATATTTTTCCTTTCCGCTTGCTTCTTCAATGGAAATAACTTTGTTGTAAGCATCAATAGCAGGTTGGAATGAGGTGGCATCTCCTTTGGCTGCCAAATCTGAATACACATTGCCTAAAACGGCATAATATTGGGCCTGCAATTTTTCATCAGCCGCATCAATAGTGGATGATGCTGCCTCCAAAGCCGTTTTTGCAGCTGCGGCATCACCATCTTTTAGAGCTTTTTCTGCATCCTTAATTTCACTCTTCTGGGAAAAACCCATCGTTGAAATTCCTATAGCCAGCAGTATTAAAACTTTAGTTTTCATGTTAAAATGTAATTATTTAGTGTTTATCGATTATTACTTATTTTGATTGTACCTTGCAATTGCCATGCCATCCTAGTCATTAACCTCAATATCAAGGACATTGGTATCGTCAAGGGAGTCATCTTCTTTCATAACCTTGGCCACAGCGGCTATAGAGTCGCCATCTCTTAAATTGATAAGACGAACCCCCTGCGTGGCCCTTCCCATGACACGAAGATCCTCTACACTCATGCGAATGGCAATACCTGATTTATTGATGATCATAAGGTCATCGGTATCTGTTACATTCTTAATAGCAACAAGTTCACCGGTTTTATCGGTGATGGAAATGGTCTTAACTCCTTTTCCTCCCCTATTAGTTACGCGATAATCCTCCAAGTTGGATCTTTTACCATACCCATTTTCGGAAACGACCAAGATGTCATCCTCAAAATTGTGCACGGAGACCATTCCGATTACCTCATCCTTATCATTGGCCAATGTAATTCCACGAACCCCTGAGGCATTTCTACCCATAGGTCGGGTCTTGCTTTCTTCAAAACGGATGGCTTTTCCTGATTTCAATCCCAAGAAAATCTGACTGGTACCTGTGGTCAATTTGGCTTCCAAAAGCTCGTCACCATCTTTAATGGTAATGGCATTGATTCCATTTTGGCGTGGACGGGAATATTGCTCCAAGGAGGTTTTCTTCACTGTTCCCTTTTTGGTGGCCATAATCACATAGTGACTGTTCACATAATCCTCATCCTTGAGGTCTTGGGTACAGATAAAGGCTTTTACCTTATCCTCCATTTCAATGTTGATCAGGTTTTGGATAGCTCTTCCCTTGGAAGTCCTGCTTCCTTCTGGAATTTCATACACCCGCATCCAGAAACACTTTCCGTTTTGGGTGAAGAACAACATATATTGATGGTTGGTGCCCACAAAAAGGTGCTCCAAGAAATCCTCATTACGGGTTGAGGAGGCCTTTTGTCCCACACCTCCCCTATTTTGGGTCTTATATTCAGATAAGGGTGTTCTTTTAATGTAACCTGCATGGGAAATGGTAATGACCACTTGCTCATCTGGGATCATATCCTCAATGCTCAAGTCACCACCTGCATAGTTGATTTCGGACCTTCTATCATCACCGTACTTCTCCTTAACCTCAAGAAGCTCATCTTTGATGATTTGCATTCTGCGCTCTTTCTTGTCAAGAATATCTTTTAAATCCTCGATGGTCTTCAAAAGTTCAGCATGCTCCTCACGCAATTTGTCTTGTTCTAGACCGGTAAGTTGACGCAAGCGCATTTCCACAATGGCCTTGGCCTGAACCTCGGTCAACTTGAAACGCTCCATTAAATTGGTGCGGGCTTCTTCCACATTGGAGGATGCCCTAATAATGGCAATTACCTCATCAATATTGTCTGAAGCAATGATCAACCCTTCAAGGATATGTGCACGATCCTCAGCCTTCTTCAATTCATATTTGGTTCTACGAACCACCACCTCATGCCTGTGTTCCACAAAGTGATGAATGATTTCCTTAAGGTTCAACAATTTTGGTCTGCCTTTGACCAAGGCAATATTGTTGACACTAAACGAAGACTGAAGTGCCGTATACTTATACAATGTGTTCAACACAATGTTAGGAATGGCATCACGCTTAAGGATGTACACAATACGCATCCCATTTCTATCGGATTCATCCCTTAGGGAAGCAATCCCCTCTATTTTCTTTTCGTTGACAAGGTCGGCCGTCTTTTTGATCATATCCGCCTTGTTAACCTGATACGGAATCTCGGTAACAATGATGCATTCCCTTCCCTGTACTTCTTCAAAGGAAGCCTTTGCACGCATTACCACGCGGCCTCTCCCGGTATGAAAAGCCTCTTTTACCCCATCATACCCATAAATGATTCCACCAGTGGGGAAATCGGGAGCCTTGATGTGGGTAATCAGCTCATCTATTTCAATATCATGGTTGTCTATATAGGCAATGGTTCCATCCACTACTTCGGATAGGTTGTGCGGTGGCATATTGGTGGCCATCCCCACGGCAATACCCGAAGCCCCGTTCACCAAAAGATTGGGAACCCGTGTAGGAAGAACAGTAGGTTCTTGCAGGGAATCATCAAAATTGAGCTGATGGTCAACTGTATCCTTATCGATATCGGCCAACATTTCATCAGCAATCTTGCGCATTTTGGCCTCGGTATAACGCATGGCCGCTGGACTATCTCCATCAACGGAACCAAAGTTTCCCTGTCCATCAATAAGCATATACCTAAGGCTCCATTCCTGGGCCATACGCACCATGGTATCATAAACTGACGTATCACCATGCGGGTGATACTTACCCAATACCTCCCCAACGATACGGGCAGATTTCTTGTGTGAACTGTTAGATCTTACCCCAAGTTCGTGCATTCCAAAAAGAACTCTTCGGTGAACTGGTTTAAGTCCATCACGAACATCTGGCAGGGCACGTGACACAATGACCGACATTGAATAATCAATGTAGGCAGATTTCATCTCATCCTCTATGTTGATAGGAATTAACTTTTCTCCTTCCGCCATGCTAAAATCTTATTGTTTTTTAGTGGTTAAAATATCATGGCAATATACAGAAAATAAGCCCCTTCAAAACAGTTGGGGTCTACTTTATTAAAAAAATTATCAACATTTTTCACCTTCCTCCCCATATTGTAATAAAGCAATGTTAAACCACCCAGAAAGTGTCCTTTATTTCGACAAATAATACTAGTTTATCGAATAAGGGTACGGTATTTGACCACTGTAACAATACTTTTATTAATTTTAATTGCTGAAAAAGAAAGGTATGGATGATAATTTTTCCCCCAGAGTAAAAGACGTGATAGCATACAGCAAGGAAGAAGCCTTAAGGTTAGGGCATGATTTCATTGGTACGGAACACCTTATGCTTGGTCTTTTAAGAGATGGAAATGGCAAGGCCATAAACATTTTGGATGCCCTCGATGTGGATTTGGACCATCTCCGTAGAAAGGTGGAAATCCTTAGCCCTGCAAATCCGAACACGGGAACCATGCAAAAGGATAAGAAAAACCTTCACCTCACCCGGCAGGCCGAGCGTGCGTTGAAGACCACTTTTTTGGAAGCAAAGCTTTTCCAAAGTTCTTCCATCAATACGGCGCACCTGCTGTTGTGCATCCT
Organism: Allomuricauda sp.; assembly: GCA_050303195.1. Lineage (GTDB taxonomy): Bacteria > Bacteroidota > Bacteroidia > Flavobacteriales > Flavobacteriaceae > Flagellimonas. The sequence goes on from JBNLBG010000008.1 coordinate 11,232, forward strand.
CAGGAACGAGAATGATCCCACAACCAAATTGTTGCACAAGTTAAAAGTGGATTATGATAACGTCAAAGAACAGTTTAAATCCATGATCACAAGCGATGATGACTATATAGATTCTCCACAGGCGGAATCCTTTCCCAGCGATCCGGATGATGCAGGAGATGCCAAGGAAAGTACATTCGGTTCAAGCTCTGGCCAAAAAGGCACCAAAAAATCCAAAACACCCGTTTTGGACAATTTTGGACGTGACCTTACCCGATTGGCCGAAGAGAATAAACTGGACCCCGTTGTAGGACGCGAAAAGGAAATTGAGCGTGTTTCGCAAATATTGAGCAGGAGAAAGAAAAACAATCCACTGCTCATTGGTGAGCCCGGTGTGGGTAAAAGTGCCATTGCCGAAGGTTTGGCACTGCGCATCATCAACAAAAAAGTTTCCCGCATCCTCTACAACAAGCGGGTGGTTACTTTGGATTTGGCCTCATTGGTGGCCGGCACCAAATACCGCGGTCAGTTTGAGGAACGCATGAAAGCGGTCATGAACGAATTGGAAAAAAATGATGACATCATTCTGTTCATCGATGAGATTCACACCATTGTTGGAGCAGGTGGTGCCACAGGTAGTTTGGATGCATCAAACATGTTTAAACCTGCGTTGGCCCGAGGTGAGATTCAATGTATTGGCGCCACTACGCTTGATGAGTACAGACAATATATTGAAAAAGATGGTGCCCTTGAGCGTCGTTTCCAAAAGGTGATGGTGGAACCTACCACCGTTGAGGAAACCATCGAAATTTTGATGAACATCAAAGGCAAGTACGAAGATCACCACAATGTTAACTATACCGATGAAGCCATTTTGGCCTGTGTAAAGTTGACCAATCGCTATATGACAGACCGTTTTTTACCGGACAAGGCCATTGATGCCCTTGATGAAGCCGGTTCACGAGTTCACATTGTTAATATGGACGTTCCCAAACAGATTTTGGAGTTGGAAAGTCAGTTAGAAGATGTACGTGAGTTGAAAAACAGCGTGGTCAAAAAGCAAAAGTATGAGGAGGCTGCCAAGCTTCGGGATGATGAAAAACGTCTTGAGAAAGATTTGGCATCCGCCCAAGAACGTTGGGAAGAGGAAAGCAGGCTGCACCGGGAAACCGTTACAGAGGACAATGTGGCCGATGTGGTTTCCATGATGAGCGGTATTCCCGTCAATAAAATTGCACAGACCGAAAGCAACAAATTGGCAGAATTGCCCCAATTGATCAAAGGATTTGTCATTGGTCAGGATGAAGCCGTGGCCAAAGTGGCCAAGGCCATCCAAAGAAACCGGGCGGGATTAAAAGATCCCAATAAGCCCATTGGTTCTTTCATTTTCTTAGGACAGACTGGAGTTGGAAAAACGCAATTGGCCAAGATTTTGGCTAAGGAACTTTTTGATTCCGAAGACGCCCTTATCCGAATAGACATGAGTGAGTACATGGAAAAATTCGCCATTTCCAGATTGGTCGGGGCACCTCCGGGATATGTGGGCTATGAAGAAGGAGGACAGTTGACCGAGAAGGTCCGCCGTAAGCCCTATTCCGTAATCCTTTTGGATGAGGTTGAAAAGGCACACCCCGACGTCTTCAACATGCTGCTTCAGGTATTGGATGATGGTTTCCTTACCGATAGTCTTGGAAGAAAGATTGATTTCAGAAATACCATTATCATCATGACCTCCAATATTGGAGCGCGTCAATTGAAGGATTTTGGACAGGGCATTGGTTTTGGTACAGCAGCCAAAAAGGCCCAGGCCGATACACATCAGAAAAGCGTCATTGAAAGCGCCCTTAAAAAAGCGTTTGCTCCTGAGTTTTTGAACCGTATTGATGATGTGATTGTCTTTAACCCTCTGGAAAGAGAGGACATCCACAAAATCATTGATATTGAATTGAACAAGCTGTACAAGCGTATCAAGGAGATAGGTTATGACCTCAGCCTCTCCGATAAGGCTAAGGATTATATTGCTGAAAAAGGTTTCGACAAAGCGTATGGGGCACGACCTCTAAAAAGAGCCATCCAAAAATATATTGAGGATGCTCTTGCGGAAGAAATTGTGAATTCCAAACTGGAAGAAGGTGACAGCATCTTTATGGATCTGGATGAGAAAAAAGAGGAACTCACCATCAAAATAAAGAAAACCGAAAAATCACCCGAGGCCGAAAAGTAAAACCGCAAAACACAATCAAGAAGGCTGACCTATGTCAGCTTTTTTTATACGCCAAAATGTAATACAAACGATAATATTGCTTTTAATCTAATATTTTTCTGCCCCCTTCTTGTTCGCCATACTTTCGTTCCGAGACACTATAACTATTTGGGGAATGAGAATATCTTCTACGAAGAAGACCATCGTGGTACGCGAGTATCATCTGGATATTGGAACCATACAGGTTTTTGATGACTACATGGTCGCTACTATTGATGAAGGTGCAACAGTTACGCTTGAGCGCGCCTATCAAATGATCGGAATTTCAGAAATACATTTTAGAAACAGGAATTTTGGCTATATCAGCCTTCGCAAGAATTCCTATGCCGTAGATCCCACCATCTACAACTATCTTCGTGGTTTGGACAACCTAAAAGCGTTTGCCATTGTTTCCAAAAAGGAAATAGACATGCATAACTTCAAGATTGAGAAATTGTTCTACAAAAAGAACATGGAATTCTTTATTGAGTTTGAAAACGCATTGGCCTGGGTCAAAAAAAGGGTCAAAACGGGTAAAAATAAAAAATAGAGTTTACACCTTTTCCCTATCCTCAACTTCTGGTGGGCTAAGGATTTCCACATAGGCCCGTCCAATATTTTTAACTATTTCTGATGCTTTAACAGCTTCATAACCCTTTTGTGAAGCACAAATATCACCTGCAAACCCATGTAGGTAAACACCAAAAATGGCGGCATGCACTGGTGAATACCCTTGAGCCATCAACCCTGTAATCATTCCGGTAAGTACATCTCCGCTACCCGCTGTTGCCATTCCCGGATTGCCTGTGGTGTTCACATATCCTTTGCCCCTGTAAAGAACAATGGTATGAGCCCCTTTTATGACCAACACCACTTTATGTTCCAGAGAAAAGGTCTTGGCCTTTTCCAATTTGTCGAAGTCATTTTGCCATTTTCCAATAAGTCTTTCCAGTTCTTTTGGGTGCGGCGTCAAAATGGAATTTTCGGGAATGTCCTTCAACATTTTTGGGGTTTTGGAAAGGATATTGAGCCCATCAGCATCAATGACCAAGGGCACCTTCATTTTTTTCAAAAGGGAACCAAAGGCTTTGGCCGTTTTTTCTTCCGTGCCAGTTCCCATACCAATCCCAATCACATCAGGCACAAAAGGAAGGTCTATATTGGTGATGTTCTTTTCATCTACGTCAGTCAAAACCATTATCTCCGGCACCGCTGTTTGTAGTGATTGACATCCACACTTGGGAACATAGGCAGTGACCAATCCGCTACCTGTCGACAAACAGGCATTGCTTGCCAACTGTACCGCTCCAATTTTACCATAGCTCCCCCCAATGATCATAGAATGTCCGTAGGTTCCTTTATGCGAAAACTTAAGTCTGGGTTTGTACAAGGGAAGTATCTCTGGTTTGCCGATGAGCTCAAAATCGGTCTCGCTGGTTGCCAAAAACTCAGCATCCAAACCAATATCCAACAGCTCCCACTGATTGATATAAACCCCAGTCTCCGGAAGAAAAAAGACCAACTTGGGCACTTGAAAACTCAGTACATAACTCGCTTCAATTACATAAGACGGGTTCCAAGGGCTTCTATTCATGGGCAATCCCGAGGGGACATCCACCGCCAATACAAACGCTTGGGAAGTATTAATATGTTGTATCAAATTGCCCACCCAATCATCTGGGGCACGGTTGAGCCCTATCCCAAAAATGGCATCCACCACAATATCGTTAGGTGAAATTTCCGGTAGATCGCTGTCCTCATTAAGAAAATCCGGCCAAACCTTGTTTTCTTTCAATCGCTCCATATTCAGTAAAAAATCCTTGGAGCGTTTTTCGCTGTAATTCACAACATAGACTTGAAGAGTGTAGCCATGTTCCTGAAGAAGCCTGGCCAAAACCATACCGTCCCCTCCATTGTTTCCAATACCACAGAACAACTTTATCTGTACCGTAGTGCCCCGTAATCGGGCATGAATCCACTCAAAAAGCTTAGTGGCAGCCCTTTCCATGAGAGCATCACTGGTTATTTGCTGTTTTTCTATTGTGAATTTGTCAGCATCATAGATTTGTTGGGCGGAAAAAATTTTCATTCAACACAAAAATTTGATTATTTGTATGGATTTCGCAAAAATTACGTTGTAGGATTTGATGAAGTAACCAAAAGTACTACTTTTATCTCCTCATAATAGAACAATGCAAGTTAAACAAACGGATATTAATCTTCTTCAGATGGAATCTTTTTCATCTATCTTCACTTTGATTACTACCACCCCTTTGGGGTAAGTCTGCTATATATATTCCGTCCGTTCTTTAATTCATTTTTCACTATTTCGTACAACACAATTTCATTATGAAAGTCTTAAAATTTGGTGGCACATCAGTGGCCAATCCAGAGAATATCAATAAAGTCAAGTCCATAGTTCAACAATTGGACAAAGAAAAAGCAGCCGTTGTGGTATCAGCCTTTGGTGGAGTTACCGACCTTCTTCTGAACACTTCAGCACTGGCTGCAAAACAAGATACCTCCTACAAGGAATCCTTAAAAACCATTGAGGACAAACATATCAATGCCATTAGGGAATTAATTCCGGTTCAGAACCAGAGTTCTGCCTTGAGCAAGGTGAAAAGCGACCTGAATGTCCTGGAAACCCTTTTGGAAGGCTCCTTTTTGATCGGGGAATTGACCCCGAAACTGTCCGATAAAATTGTGAGCTATGGGGAACTGTTGTCCTCCTTCATCATCAGTGAATTTTTTAAGGTTGAAGGTCTTGATGCCATTTATAAAGATAGCCGCGAGTTGATTATTACCGACAGTAATTATGGGAAAGCCAATGTTAATTTTGAGCAGACCAATCAAAACTGCAAAGCCTTTTTCAAAGAAAACAAGCATCAAATTACCGTTTTACCGGGTTTTGTATCTTCCAGTACATCTGGAGATTCCACAACCTTGGGCAGAGGAGGTTCCGATTATACAGCAGCTATTGTTGCCGGTGCTGTGGAAGCCGATGTTTTGGAAATATGGACCGACGTAAGCGGTATGTACACCGCCAATCCAAGATTGGTGAAACAGGCCAAATGTGTTTCCCACATAAGCTATGAGGAAGCCATGGAACTTTCCCATTTTGGGGCGAAAGTTTTGTACCCGCCAACCATTCAGCCGGTTTTGGGCAAAGGAATTCCCATTGCCATTAAAAATACATTCGACCCGGAAAACCCAGGCACACTGATTACCAAAAACACCAACGGAAACGGTAAAACCGTTCGCGGTATCAGCCATGTGGGCAACATTAGCCTATTGTCTTTGGAAGGTCCGGGCATGATTGGTATCCCCGGGATTTCAAAACGATTTTTTGAAACACTTTCATTAAAAAATATCAGCATTGTGCTCATCACACAGGCCTCATCCGAGCATTCCATTTGCGTGGGTATTGCGGATGAAGATGTGGACGCTGCCGCTGAAGCCGTGAATGAGACTTTTGAATATGAAATTTCCACCAAAAAAATAAAACCGGTAATCGTTGAAAAAGACCTCACCATTGTGGCCTTGGTTGGCGACAATATGAAAAGTCACCAAGGATTGAGTGGAAAAATGTTCAGTACCCTCGGGAAGAACAATGTAAACATCCGAGCCATTGCACAAGGGGCTTCGGAGCGAAACATTTCTGCAGTCATTAAAAAAGAAGATGTAAAAAAGGCGCTCAACTCCTTGCATGAAACCTTTTTTGAGGAGAACATCAAACAGCTCAACCTTTTTGTGATGGGTGTGGGGAATGTAGGTTCCAAATTCTTGGAACAGATTCGCCAACAGAAAAAATACCTCAAGGAAGAATTAAAATTGAATGTTAGGGTTATTGGAATCAGTAATTCCAGAACCATGGCCTTTGATGAAAATGGCATTTCACTAAAAGATTGGGAAACAGTGTTGGCCAGTGGTGAAAAAGCGGACAAACAAGCCTTTTTTGACCAAATCAAGTCCCTCAACTACCGCAACAGCGTTTTTGTGGACAATACGGCCAGTGCTGATGTATCGGAGAGTTATCCCAACTACCTTAAAAACAGCATTTCGGTGGTGACCTGCAACAAGATTGCTTGTTCATCGGACTATAGCTATTACAAGGAACTTAAACAATTGGCCAAGCAATACAACTCGCCTTTCTTGTTCGAGACCAATGTAGGTGCAGGATTGCCCATTATCGACACCTTAAAGCATTTAATTGCTTCTGGAGATAAGGTCAAAAAGATTCAAGCCGTACTTTCCGGGAGTCTCAATTTTGTATTCAATACCTTCAACGACTCCGTGACTTTTCACGATGTGGTAAAACAAGCCCAGGAACAGGGCTACACGGAACCTGACCCAACCATCGATTTGAGTGGTGTAGATGTCATGCGGAAAATCTTGATTTTAGCCAGGGAAAGTGGCCATCAATTGGATATCGAGGATATTACCAATGAAGCCTTTTTGCCCAAAGAAAGTCTGGAAACTGATTCCAACGAGGCCTTTTTTGAGTCCTTGAAAAAGTACGAGAACGACTTCCAAAAAATGTACAAAGAAGCCGCCGATGCTGATAGCAAACTCAAATACGTGGCTCAATTTGAAGACGGAAAGGCCAAAGTAGGATTGCAAAAAATCCCAAAAGGTCATGATTTTTACAATCTGGAAGGAAGCGATAACATTGTTTTGTTCTATACCGAACGCTACCCCAACCAACCGATGATCATAAAAGGGGCCGGTGCCGGTGCAGATGTCACTGCTTCGGGTATCTTTGCGGATATCGTACGAATTGGAAATTTCTGATCATGGAAGAAATCAAGATTTTTTGCCCTGCCACCATTGCCAATGTTTCTTGTGGATTTGATGTCCTTGGACTGGCTTTGGATTCGGTTGGTGATGAAATGACAGTCAGAAAAATTCCTGAAAACACCATTCGTATCACCAAAATTTTAGGTCAAGACCTGCCTCTGGAAACTGAAAATAATGTTTCTGGCGTAGCCGGATTGGCCTTGTTGGCCAAAAGTGATTACGGGGGTGGCTTCGAGATTGAAATTGATAAACGCATAAAACCAGGTAGTGGAATTGGAAGCAGTGCCGCAAGTTCCGCAGGAGCTGTTTGGGCGATGAACGAATTATTAGGCAGTCCGTTTTCCAAATTGCAATTGGTGCAATTTGCCATGCAGGGTGAAAAACTGGCCTGTGATGTGGCCCATGCCGATAATGTGGCCCCCGCCATTTATGGGGGATTCACTTTTGTGCGGAGCTACGAGCCCTTGGATATCATTCCCATCCCAACACCCGCAGAATTATATGCCACGGTGATTCATCCGCAGATAGAAATCAAAACCTCGGATTCAAGAAAAATCCTTAGAACCACCATTTCCCTCGCACAGGGTATACAACAATGGGGCAATTTGGGGGGACTTATCGCCGGGTTGTATCAAAGCGATTATGACCTCATTGGCCGCTCCTTGCATGATCATATTGTGGAGCCCATCCGTTCTATTTTGATTCCTGCTTTTGACCAAATCAAGGCCAATGCCATGGAGGCAGGAGCTTTGGGTTGTGGCATATCCGGTTCAGGGCCTTCCATTTTTGCTTTGAGCAAGGGGGAGGCCATGGCTAAAAAAGTGGCCGCTTCCATGCAAGAAACCTATAAAAATATCGGTGTTCCTTTTGACATCCATATCTCAAAAGTAAACACACAAGGCGTCAAAAAAATCGCTTAATCCAATGAAATTTTACAGCTTAAACCATCCCATCCCAGAAACATCGTTCAAGGAAGCCGTAATTGCCGGAATTGCACCTGACAAAGGCCTGTATTTTCCTGAAAGCATTACAGCTCTTCCTTCTGATTTTTTTGATTCGATAGAAGACCTGTCCAACCTTGAAATTGCATTTCAGGCTATACGACAATTTGTGAGCGAGGATATTCCTGATGATGTTTTGAAAGAAATATTGGAAAACACCTTGGATTTTGATTTTCCCTTAGTTGAAATCGAAGAAAATATCGCCACTTTGGAACTTTTTCATGGCCCCACCATGGCCTTTAAGGATGTGGGAGCTCGATTTATGGCCAATTGCTTGGGGTATTTTTCACAAGACGAAAAAGAGGATGTCACGGTTTTGGTCGCCACTTCTGGCGATACCGGCGGTGCCGTGGCCAATGGTTTTTTAGGAGTCGATGGCGTAAAAGTGGTGATTCTGTACCCAAGTGGCAAAGTCAGTGACATCCAGGAAAAGCAGTTGACCACATTGGGTCAAAATATTGTGGCCATGGAGGTTGATGGCACTTTTGATGATTGCCAACGCATGGTAAAAACCGCCTTTTTGGATATTGAAATCACTGATCACCGAAAATTGACCTCAGCCAACAGCATCAATGTTGCTCGTTGGTTACCGCAATTGTTCTACTTTTTGTTTGCCTACAAACAGGCTAAATCCAAAGGAAAGGAGATTGTATTTTCCGTCCCTTCAGGAAACTTTGGAAACATTTGTGCAGGTATGGTCGCCCAAAAATTGGGTATGCCGGTAAAGCATTTTGTGGCATCCACCAATGTCAATGACGTGGTACCCAAATTCATGCGGCAAGGTATTTATAATCCCAAACCTTCCATTGCGACCATTTCCAATGCCATGGATGTGGGTGACCCCAGTAATTTTGTCCGCATCAGACACCTGTACCAAGATAACCTGTCCACTTTGCAAGAAAATCTCTCTTCTTACTCATTTACGGATGATGCTACAAGGGTTGCCATGAAAGAGATATATGCGCAAACGGGCTATGTAATGGACCCGCATGGCGCTGTGGGCTATTTGGGATTGAAGGAATATCAAAAAAACAATCCCAATACCTATGGTATTTTCTTGGAAACGGCACATCCAGTGAAGTTCTTGGATGTGGTTGAAGAAACCCTTGGGTTGAGTCCGGAAATTCCAGCCCAAATTCAAAAAGTGATGGGGAAACAGAAAAAATCCAACAAGATTTCAACTTACGATGCGCTAAAATCCTATCTACTGGGCAATTAGCATTTTTTGGTTTGAATTTAACAGGGATTTGTTCAAAACATTGGCTTGGATAAAGCCTTGTCTTCTACGAATTCAATAAATTTACCCCATAAACAAAAAGGAATGAAAACGACTGCGTTGACCGATACCCACGTTGCATTGGGTGCAAAAATGGTTCCCTTTGCGGGCTATAATATGCCTGTTTCCTATGAAGGGGTGAACATTGAGCACGAAACCGTACGAAAAAGTGTTGGGGTTTTTGATGTTTCACACATGGGTGAATTTTTGATTGAGGGACCCAAGGCGTTGGACCTCATTCAAAAGGTGAGCTCCAATGATGCTTCAAAATTGACTGTGGGAAAGGCACAATACAGCTGTATGCCTAACGAAACGGGTGGTATTGTGGACGATTTGATTGTTTACCGTGTTAAAGATGAAACCTATCTTTTAGTGGTGAATGCCTCCAATATTCAAAAAGATTGGGATCATATCTCAAAATACAATGAGGCTATTGGAGCGATTATGCGGAATATTTCGGACAATTACTCATTACTGGCCATTCAGGGACCAAAGGCTGTTGAGGCCATGCAGTCCTTGACTTCTGTTGACCTTTCTGCTATCAAATTCTACAATTTTGTGGTGGGTGATTTTGCAGGAATCGACCATGTGATTATTTCCGCTACTGGGTATACAGGTTCAGGTGGTTTTGAAATTTATTGCAAGAATGATGAAGTGCAACAGGTTTGGGACAAGGTGATGGAAGCCGGGGCAGATTTTGGCATTAAACCAATAGGACTCGCAGCTAGAGACACCCTCCGCTTGGAAATGGGCTATTGCCTTTATGGCAATGATATTGATGACACCACCTCCCCTTTTGAGGCAGGGTTGGGGTGGATCACCAAGTTCACCAAGGATTTTGTGAACAGCGATGCCCTAGCCAAGGAAAAAGAAGAAGGCCCCAAACGAAAATTGGTCGCTTTTCAAATGGAAGAGCGTGGTATCCCCCGAAATGGATATTCCATTTTGGATGCCAATGGAAATGAAATTGGAAAAGTAACCTCTGGAACTATGTCCCCTTCCTTGTCCAAAGGGATAGGTTTGGGTTATGTTACCACCGAAAATGCCAAATTGGATACCACTGTTTATATTCAAATCCGCATCAATAAAGTTCCAGCCAAAATCGTAAAATTGCCATTTTATAAAACCCCATAAGAGCATTTGGAGAAAAAGAAGATATTGATATTGGGCGCGAGTGGATTTGTGGGAAACGCCATATACAAGGAACTTTGCTCCTATTTTGACACTTATGGAACCTATTATTCCAACCGAAGTTTTTCCAATAACAAGCAATTTTTCAGGTATGATCTGGAGGAAGATGATATTTTTCGGATACTTCAAAAAGTAAACCCCGATGTCATTATTTCTTCATTGAGAGGAAATTTCCCTGCCCAAATACAGGCACATCACCACCTGATGGAATATTTGATGAAGAGCCATGCCAAACTCTATTTCATCTCCTCGGCCAATGTTTTTGATGCCTACAGCAAATTTCCTTCTTACGAGTTCGACAAAACACTATCTGAGAGTGTCTATGGTCGACTCAAAATCAAGATTGAAAACATGATGATGCGTATGCCTCATGGTAAAACGGCCGTTCTTCGGGTACCCATGGTTTTTGGCAACACATCTCCAAGAGTCAAGGAAATAAAGGCCCATCTGGAGAACAAGGAACCTATTGAGGTGTTTCCCAACCTCATCATCAACGTTACCAATGATGACAGACTCACCCAACAGATCCATTACCTTATCAACCGGGACAAAACAGGTATCTTTCATTTGGGGAGCACAGACCTTATTCACCATGAAGAATTCATTAAAGAGATTGTGCAACGTATGGGCGGAAGCCACAAACCGATATTCAAACGGGTTTTTACCACCAATGAGGATCGGTATTTAGCTGCACTTCCCAAGGATAACCAATTACCAAAAAACTTAAGGATAAGCTGTCAGGAAATTATTGAGCACCATATTCCTGTAGATTAATATTAAACGGTTACTTCTTCGCTTTTTCATATTGATTTGGCTAACTTTAAGTAAAACATAGATATGGAAAAATTGAGCAGGGATAAAATTGAAATATCCCTAAAAAACCTGTCGGGATGGTCTTTGAAAGACGATGTGATTGAAAAATCATTCCAATTCAAAGATTTTAAGGACGCCTTTTCCGCGATGACCCGTATTGCGTTTGAATGTGAGCAGCAGAACCATCATCCCAATTGGGAAAATGTATACAATAACCTCACTATCAGATTGAATACCCATGACGCCGGAGGCGTTACCCAAAAGGACATTGACTTGGCCCAAACTATTGAGAGCATCATCAACCACTGATATTTCCCACCTACTTGACAGCGGTGCTTTTTTTGCTAAATTTGCCCTCGGCCATAATCAATAATCTGTATGGGAAGAGCATTTGAATTTAGAAAGACACGAAAACTGAAGCGTTGGGCGGCCATGTCCAAAGCATTCACTAGAATTGGAAAGGACATTGTAATGGCTGTCAAAGAAGGTGGCCCTGACCCGGATGCCAATTCCAAACTTCGTGCGGTAATTCAGAATGCCAAGGCGGTGAACATGCCCAAGGACAATATTGAGCGGGCCATAAAAAGGGCATCGGACAAAAGTCTTGGGGACTACAAAGAAGTGCTTTTTGAAGGATATGCACCGCACGGAATTGCTATTTTAATCGAGACCGCTACGGACAATAATACCCGTACCGTGGCCAACATCCGGAGCTATTTTAACAAATGCAATGGTAGTTTAGGTACTTCAGGTTCGGTGGAATTCATGTTTGACCACACCTGCAACTTCACCGTCAATGGTGAAGGCATCGACCCGGAAGAACTGGAACTGGAGATGATTGATTTTGGTGCCGAAGAAGTATTCACGGATGAAGAAGGTATTCACATTTACGCGCCTTTTGAAAGCTTTGGTGCCATCCAAAAAGAATTGGAATCGCGTGAAATTGAAATTCTATCCTCAGGTTTTGACCGAATTCCCCAGGTGACCAAGGAACTTTCCGAAGAAGAGATGGCGGATGTGGAAAAGCTTTTGGAAAAAATTGAAGAGGATGATGACGTACAGAACGTGTACCACACTATGCAGGAATAAACAAGTAAAAGCCTAGAAACTGTATTCGGACACCTTGCCCTTCACCCCTGCATAAAAGGCCCGGATTTTCTCAAAATCACTTACTTGATTATCGGTTGGGTGGAACGGATTGGCGATTTTCACTTCCTTTTTCCCAAAATCAAAAGCAACCATGACAATAGGTACTTTGGCTTTTTTGGCAATATGGTAAAAACCGGTTCGCAACTCATCTACTTTTTTTCGGGTGCCCTCAGGAGCCAAAGCAAATCGGAACACTTTTCTTTGGTTAAATATTTGCACAACACTGTCCACAGTATTTGAGTTTTTATGACGGTCTACGGGTGCCCCCCCTGTCCACCGAAAAAACCATCCGAATGGTGGTTTGAAAAGGCCTTTTTTGCCAATATAGTTGATTTTTTGGTTGACCACTTTCCGGACCAATAATCCCAGAAAAAAATCAATCCAATGGGTATGAGGCACCACAATGACCACACATTTTTCCAGATTGGGAAAGGTTCCGTTCAGTTTCCAACCCAGAACCCTAAAATATATAAACTTGGCCAGTGTGTGCATTTCTCAAAGCAGTAAAACTTTCCAGCCAAAAAGGTTGGAAAATCATCAAATTTTTTGGTACAAAGCCTGAAGCCGTTCTGGGGTCATAATGGTTTTCCATTCGTTCCCTAGCGCATTTTCCCAAAGGGCATCCAATCCCAATGCAACGTTCACCATAACATCAAAATCGTTTTGGGTAAGATTGGCACAAACCCCTTTAGGCAATTTGATATCATGTTTTTCCACCATTTTTTTAAAGAGCGCTACTCCTTCAGGATAAAACTCTTCCAAATGTTGGAAAACCATACAATTTCCAATCCCGTGCTTAATGCCCAACAGATAGGACAATCCATAGCTCATAGCGTGGGCAATGCCCACTTGGGAGTATGCTATGCTCATCCCTCCATGCCATGAGGCCATCATTAGTTTATCCCTGGATTCACTCGCTGGAATATCCTCCAGAAATACATCCTTGCAAAGTTCCAAAGCTTTTTCCCCATAACTCTGGCTAAAGGCATTCAAATAGGTTCCTGTGAGGGACTCAATGCAGTGAATGTAACAATCCATACCTGTATAGAACCATTGCTCCTTGGGAACGGTCTTGGTCAGATCAGGATCCAACAGCACTTGATCGTAGGTAGTAAAGTCTGAATTAATTCCAAGTTTTTTCTCCGGCCCCAGTAAAACTGTTGTTCTGGATACTTCTGCGCCTGTTCCACTTATGGTAGGGATTCCCACATGGTACAACGCTGGTCTGCTTACTAGGTCCCATCCTTGGTAATTCTCCGCTAAACCATTGTTGTTCAATAATATGGCAACGGCCTTGGCCAAATCCAAAAGGGTTCCGCCACCTATGCCAATAATTCCCGATGGACGCTCTTCATATTCTTCCTGGATTAACTTTACCAAGGCATCCACTTGGCCTGTCTTGGGTTCTTCTTCTGCGGAGACAAAAATTATCTTGTCATTGAACATCAATGGAATTTGGGCAACCAAATTCTTGGTCTCAAAGTAGTCATCAATCAAAAAAATAAAAGGTGCATCAGCATTTTTACGTTTGGACAATAAAATTTCGCCCAATTGTGAAAAACTTCCCTGCCCAAAAACTACACGGGGTACCATAGGAAAATTACGATACACGGTCTTCTGGTGTGATTTTATTTCTTCTCTTTTCAAGTTGCTTTCGGTCTTCAATGTTTATTCAAATATTTTAAAATGTCCTTGAGGCTGTTCAGTTTTAGGTGGTTATTCGTCTGCTCTGTTTCCGAAACCATTTCATGGACCCATGTGGTATGAAAGGGAACATGTACAGCCTTGGCACCAATTTTCAAGATAGGTAATACATCTGACTTAAGGGAATTGCCTATCATTAAAAACTCTTCCACGTTGATATTCAGGTGCTCCAAAAGGTTGCTGTAATTGATTTCTTTTTTATCACTGAGCACTTCCACATGATGGAAATATTTGGAGAGTCCGGACTTCTCCAATTTTCGTTCTTGGTCTAAAAGATCTCCTTTGGTGAGTACAATCAATCGATACTTGTCCACCAATTTGGATAGCACTTCTTCCACACCATCCAACAATTCCACAGGGTGAGAAATCATATCTTTTCCCAATTTCAATATCTCAAAAATGGTTTCTTGGGGAATCCTATTGTTGGACAGCTCCAAAGCAGATTCTATCATGGATAACATAAAACCTTTTATGCCGTATCCATAAATTTCAAGGTTGTCCATTTCTTTTTTGAACAATTCCTGGTCCACTTTGTTTTTGGTCTCATATCCCTCCAACAAATCTGCGAACCGTTCCTCAGTCTCCCTAAAATAAGTTTCGTTCACCCAAAGGGTGTCATCGGCATCAAAACCAATCACTTTTATGTTGCTAAAGTCTACTTCCATGCTTTTACAGCTCGTTCCAAATCTTCAGGGGTGTCAATTTCAATCCCAGTGATATGGGTTTCCACCATTTTTATTTTCTTTCCATATTCCAAAAACCGAATGGCCTCAATTTTTTCCTTGGCCTCCAAGGGCAACATGGGTAATCTTTGAAAATCCATCAACGCTCTTTTTCTGAAGGCATAAATGCCCTTATGCTTGTAATAGGTAGCTTCAACTTCCTTATCACGGGGATAGGGTATGGGGGAACGGGAAAAATAGAGGGCACAATTTTGGTTGTCCACTATGACCTTTACCGTATTGGGGTTGGAAATTTCATCCCAATCGGTTATGGGTGTCATTAATGAGGCCAAATCTATTTCTTTCTTTTGATCATTTTTGAAAACTTCAATGATTTTTCCCAAACTTTCGCCATCAATAAAAGGTTCATCGCCCTGCACGTTGATGACAATATCAACATCCATGTCCTCCACAGCTTCGGCTATTCGATCACTTCCACTTTGGTGTTCATTTTTGCTCATGATCACCTCGCCTCCAATTTCTGATATGACCTGGGAGATAATGGGACTGTCCGTTACTACGTAAACGGCATCAAACAGGCCTGTTTTAACTGCTGCTTCATAGGTTCTGACAATGACCGGCTTTCCACAAAGATCCTGCATGAGTTTGGCAGGAAATCTTGAGGCTTGGTATCGAGCCGGAATCATGGAAATTATTCTCACTTATCTATGGATTGATGTTATTATTTGGTTTTGGGGCGTAGCTTTCTGTAAATCGTAAAAATGAAAATCAAAATTATAATCACCAAAATTGCTGCAATGGGGGGCACCAAAATTGATGCGGTAGATACAGCCACAGCTGTCCCTGTTTCGATAGTGGACACAATAGGATTGGCTACACCTCCGGTGGTTACCGTTGAGGTCATTCGGCCTGCGGCATTGGCTCCCTTTATGGCCGTGGCTGTTCCGCCACCTGCAATTATGGCCAAGGACCAAGTAACCACTGGGTCTAAATCGGCCACTGTGGATACCATAACAGCTGTACCGGCAATTCCTGCCAAGGGAATGGCAATACTGTCCAAAGCATTGTCCACCCAAGGAATGAAATAGGCAAAAATCTCAATGATGGTAGCCACTCCCAAGGTTATCAAAGCAGCTAGGCTTCCAATCCATTGCCAATTATCATTGAGTTCCCAGGCACCCAAATAAGCTGCCAAACTTAAGGCAAACAAGGGCAAAAAGACTCTAAACCCAACCGAAGCGGCCAAACCAATGCCTAGAAAAATACTAATAATGGTATCTGGTGTCATATTCATGATCCTGACTAAAATAGGGTATTCCTAGTCAAGAAAAAAATCATCTTTAAAACCTATTAAAAAGAGCTGTCGCTTGGCTCGGGTAACGGCCGTATAGAGCCATCTCAAATAATCCCTGTCAACCCCATTGGGCAAATACGGTTGTTCCACAAAGACGGTATCCCATTGGCCTCCTTGCGATTTATGACAGGTAATGGCATAAGAAAACTTGACCTGTAGGGCATTAAAGTATTTGTTGTTCTTGACCCCGAGAAACTTTTTATATTTTGATTTTTCATGGGAATAATCCGTCATTACTTCCTGATACAGTTTATTGCCATCTTCATAGGAGAGTGATGGTGTCTGAGCATTTATAGTATCCAATAAAAGTACGGTTTCAAAAGGTTTTTGATTGAGATAATCCACCATTTTCACCTTTACCTCAGCAAATGTAAATCCGTAGAGTTCCTTAATGGCAAAAAGTTCCAGGACCTCAATAATATCCCCATTGGCAATAAAACCGGCCTCTGAATTGGGCTTTAGCCAAAAATAGTTGTTCTTCACCACCATCATATAGTCCCCTACCGCAATATCATTATCCAAAAACAGAATCCGTTCCCTAATATTTTGATTGTAGAGATTGGCCCGTTTGTTGGATCGCACAATGATGACAGTTTCTTCCTTCCCATTTTCACTATAGGATGAATCTATGGCTTCCTGTATCTCGGTACCATCAATGAGTCGGACAATGTCCTTGAACGGTCCCAACTCAAACTTAAAACCATCAAAAAATTGGGATTGCAATTGTTCCCTAAGATTGGTGGCGTTATACAGAATCCCCGAATCATCAGTCTGGCGCATCACTTCGTCCAATTCCAAATATTGCACTTCCTTATTATAGTTCAAAGAAAGTCGGTCTTCCTCAAGTGCTGGACTCAGTTCAAGTTTAACGGGTGGCAATTGTGCCGTGTCACCTATCAAAATCAATTTGCAATTATGACCGGAATGCACATAAAACATAAGATCGTCCAACAAGGATCCGTTTTCAAAAAGTTTGGAATCTGCCGGGGTGTCGGGAATCATGGAAGCTTCGTCCACAATAAAAATTGTGTTCCTATGTTTATTTGGCGCCAGAACAAATTGGACTCCTCCCCCTGACTGCTTCTTTGGAAAATAGATTTTCTTATGAATGGTAAAGGCCTTGTTCCCGGAATAGACCGACATTACCTTGGCCGCCCTTCCCGTGGGGGCCATAAGAACAGAATTCATTCGAATTTTCCAAAGGCTGCTCACCATAGTGGCCACAATGGTGGTTTTGCCTGTTCCGGCAAAGCCTTTTAAAAGAAAAACCTCGTCCTTTTTCCCATTTACCACAAAATGGGATAGTTTCTCCAAGGCCAAATCCTGTTTTATAGTTGGAACATGAGGAAATTTTTGGGTTAAAATCGATAAAAAATTAGATGCTGAAGGCTTGTCCATGGGCTTCTAAAGATAGCATGGTTTTTTAAAGCAAAAAGTTTCGTGATTAAAAAAAAATTGTAGATTTGTCTGTAACCGCTAAATTAACTTAGAAAGACAATAGCAGATATGTTAAACTTAATCCTTATTGTAGTATTAATATGCCTTCTGACCATAGGCCTTGTATTCCTGATTGACAAGTTTTTACCTCAAAAAGTAAAGCCTGTCCTTGTAATTGCTTTTGCACTTTTAAGCATTTTTCTGGGCTACAAAATTTACAAATCCATTAATGCCCCTATCGAATTCAACAAAGTTAGAAAAGAAAGATTTTCTGAGGTTATCGCTAAACTTAAAGATATTAGGGATGCCCAAGAAGCCTACAAAACTGTAAATGGCAAATATGCCGACAACTTCAATAGTTTGATACAGTTCATCGATACCGGAAGTTATACCATTACAACACAAAGGGATTCCTCTTTCATGCGATATGATAAAGTATATCAAATTGAGCTTCAACAAGATACCGTCATCATAGATACCCTTGGACAGGTAAAAGTGAAGGATTCTCTATTTGGAGCCGATGATAGCTACAAATCCATGATGAACGTTCCTTTCGGTCAAAATGATGAAAAGTTTGAAATGAAAGCGGACATCATTGACAAAAGCGGATATAAAGCCCCTGTATTTGAAGCCAAAGTAAAAAAGAATGTTGTGCTATATGACCAACCTGCAGATTTGTTGGCCAGGGAAAACGCCCATCAAAGTGTAGAGGAAGTCAACGGTACCGAAATAAAAGTAGGTTCCCTTACCGATGTAAGTACAAATGGTAACTGGCCTCCCATCTATGATCGAAAAAACAACTAGGATAGTACAGTCCAAAGAAAATAATACTTTTAGAAAATTGTCCATTCAAGTCGGCTTGAATGGACTTTCTTTTTGTGTACTGGACACCATTTCCAATAAAATCCTGGCTTTTGAGAAAGTCAGCTTCAAAACGCCGTCCACTCCTTATCTCATGCTCAAGGAGTTGAAGACAATCATCAACCAGAAAAATGATATTGGAAGTGATTTTTCCGAAGTAGTGGTCATCCACAAGAACAATATGTTCGGTTTGGTGCCAAAACCTCTTTTCAATACAGAGGAACTGCCCAACTACCTTAAGTTCAATGCCAAGATCATGGCAACTGATCTTATTGCCTTTGATGAAATTCCCAATCAGGAAATTGTAAATGTCTATGTGCCGTATACAAATATCAACAACTATATTTTTGATATTTTCGGTGAATTTGAGTTCAAACACAGCGGTACTGTCCTGATCAATACATTATTGAACCAGGCAAGAATTTCTTCAGAACCGATTTGCTACGTCCAGGTTTCTGAAAAGGAAATGGAAATGATGGTGGTAGCTGAGAAAAAACTCATCTTCTACAATCAGTTTGAGTTCAAGACCAAAGAGGATTTTTTGTATTATCTACTTTTCAGCTTTGAACAGTTGCAGATGAATCCCGAAAAAATCCAACTTAAGTTGTTTGGCACCATTGAGGAAGGAGACCCTTTTTACAATTTGTGCTACGAATACGTAAAACAGGTTTCCGTTTTTGTGCCCCATACCCCATCTTTTCCCCTTGACGAATTGGGGAACGACGCCATTGATTTCTCTATACTGAGTGCCTTATAATGCGGATTATTTCGGGAAAATATAAGGGCAAAAGACTTATTGCCCCAAAAAAGCTTCCGGTTCGCCCTACCACAGATTTGGCCAAAGAAGGGCTCTTCAATATTCTCAACAATCGATTTTATCTGGATGAGCTCAAAGTATTGGACCTTTTTTCGGGCACGGGCAACATCAGTTTTGAGTTTGCCTCAAGGGGCACGGAGGAAATTACCGCTGTGGACGCCCATTCGGGTTGCGTTCAATTTATTTCCAAAACAGCTAAGGAACTCGATTTTCAAATAACAACAGTTAAATCTGATGTGTATAAATTTTTGAAACGAACCCCCGAAAAGTTCAACCTTATTTTCGCCGACCCACCATACGATTTTGACACAGCACAATTTTTAACCATTGCCGACCTTGTTTTTCAAAATGAAGTATTGAAAGAGGATGGCTTATTGGTAGTGGAGCATTCTGATCAGACAGATTTATCCCAACATCCCCATTTTGTGGAGAGCCGAAAATACGGAGGCAGTATTTTCAGTTTTTTTGAATAAAAAAGCAGGCCATAAGCCGGATTCTGTCGAGCCTTATCATTTATCTAGGCCCTTGGTTGCCCAAAAGCTCTAACCGCCTACCCTCCAGCTTGGGCGTGCAACCCTTAACGCTGGTTTACATGGCGTTTCACCGCATAGAGTTTACATGATTTCACTACAGCCGAACTGTACATCCTTTCTGTTGCACTGGTCCTCGCCTTTCGGCGGACGGGCGTTACCCGCTATGCTGCACTACGGTGTCCGGACTTTCCTTCCCGATAGCTATCGGGACGATAAGGTGGCCTGCTGGCCGCAAAGGTAAAGCAATTGTTAATAAAAAAAGGTGATCTTGGTTACTGACAAGTCGCTTTGCACATTCCTATTTTTATATTTGTAGTAATACAATCTTTTCCCACAATTTTGGAACCTTTTGTAGTATCAGCGAGGAAATACCGTCCCCAGACCTTTAAAGATGTCGTGGGCCAGGAATCTATTACCAATACCCTTCTGAATGCCATTGACAACAACCATTTGGCGCAGGCCTTGTTGTTCTGTGGTCCAAGAGGTGTGGGCAAGACCACTTGCGCTCGGATTTTGGCCAAAAAAATCAACCAAGATGGTACCGAACGGGAAGATGAGGATTTTGCCTTCAACATTTTTGAGTTGGATGCAGCTTCCAATAACTCCGTGGATGACATCCGAAGTCTTATTGACCAGGTTCGCATTCCGCCTCAGGTGGGCAAATACAAGGTCTATATCATTGACGAGGTGCACATGTTGTCCCAATCAGCATTCAATGCCTTTTTAAAGACCTTGGAAGAACCTCCAAAGCATGCCATTTTTATATTGGCAACCACGGAGAAACACAAGATTATCCCTACCATCCTATCCCGCTGTCAAATCTTCGATTTTAAACGGATTACGGTAAAGGATGCAGCAAATTATCTAAAATATATTGCCGAACAACAGGGGGTGGAAGCGGAAGAAAGTGCCCTTCACATTATTGCCCAAAAAGCGGATGGCGCCATGCGTGATGCACTTTCCATTTTTGATCGTGTGGTAAGTTTTTCAGGAAAGCAATTAACTCGAAAAGCCGTAACGGATAACCTGAACGTGCTGGACTACGACACCTATTTTACGGCAACAGACCTTATCTTAGAAAACAAGATTCCTGAGCTTTTGGTGCTTTTCAACAAAACCTTATCCCTTGGTTTTGACGGACACCATTTTATCACGGGATTGGCGTCTCATTTTAGGGATTTGATGGTTTGTCAACATCCTGAAACCCTGCCGCTTTTGGAAGTAGGTGAAGATGTGCAAAAACACTACCAAGAGCAGACCAAAAAAACATCAAAAGAATTTTTGTTGAAAGCCATTGACGTGGCCAATGATTGTGACCTTCAATACAAAACCAGTAAAAATCAACGCTTGCTGGTAGAACTCACCTTAATGAAATTGGCATCCATCACTTTTGATGGAGAAAAAAAAAACGCTAATTTCTTAATCCCCGCTTCTTTTTTTACTTCCAATCCACCTAAAAAAGAAACGGTGGCCGTGGCCTCTAAAACAAATGGCACTGTTCCAAAACAGCTTGAAGAAAATAGCAAAGAAGAGTCTGTTGTAGTTGCTGAACCCCAAGAAGCTGTAGTCCAAGAACCAAAGGAAAGTTATCAGCCCACCAAAAAAATACAGATTAAGACTCCCGAAAAACGGGTTTCTGGGCTATCACTTTCAAGTATCAAGGCCAAAAAAGCCCACGAGCAGACCAAGGCACCCGATGTACCCCATGAAGAGCTGCCCAGTGAACCTTTTACAGAGGCCGATATGCAACAGCATTGGGATGATTTTGTCCATATTCTTGAACAGAAAGGACGAAAAATTCTGGCCAGTAATCTCCAAACCGATGTGCCCAAACTAAAAAACGAGAATACCATTTGGATTGAGTTGCCCAATAGCACCATGAAAAAAGAAGTGGAACGGGAACAAAGTTTGATGATAGACCATCTCAAACAAAAACTGAACAACTATTCCATTAGTCTGTTCATAACGGTGAACGAAGAGGTTGCCAAAAAGTTTGCCTTTACTCCACAGGAGAAATATGAGAAATTAAAGGAGAAAAACCCGGCCATAGACCTTTTACGAAAAGAGTTTGATCTTGATTTTTAAACTGCTTTCCGCAATACTCCTATCTTTGCACCACAGAACACAAACGTACAGACATGCTAGGGCTAAAGCTACCGACGGACCCACGATGGGTGAACATTGTTGAGAAAAATATTGAAGAAATTCTTACGGATCATGCGTATTGCGAGCAAAAAGCGGCCAGTACGGCCATATCCCTGATCATTGGTTTCCCAGAAAAATCGGAATTAGTGAAAGAAATGACGGCTTTGGCTCGTGAAGAAATGGGACACTTTAATATGGTGCATGATAAGATTTTAAAGCGCGGTTGGGTCTTGGGTCGCGAGCGCAAAGATGAATATGTTTTAGAATTGATGAAATTTTTTCCAAAAGGGGGAAGTCGCGAAACCCATTTGGTACACAAACTTTTGTATGCCGCCTTGATTGAGGCGCGAAGTTGCGAGCGATTTCGATTACTTTCCGAAGAAATTCAAGATGATGAACTCTCCGAGTTCTATCATAATCTTATGGCCAGTGAAGCCAACCATTATACCATGTTCCTAAAATTTGCCCGTAAATATGGTAATAAGGAAGAAGTGGACAAAAAATGGCAAGACCTTTTGGAGTACGAAGCCCGTTTAATGAAAGACTTAGGCAAAAAGGAAACCATGCACGGTTAATTTATTGGTAGTACAAGGTCTTGATCATTCCATCGGCCAGACCAATTTTGGGCACATGGATTTTCTTCGCCTTGCTCCATTTGGCCGCATTCAGAAAAATCTTGGTAGCGGGAATGATCACATCGGCCCTATCTTGGTTAAGCCCCAGTTCCGATATCCGGTCTTCATAATCCATACTGTTCAAAAAATGGTATTGGGCATTCAACCAGATATAGGACAACGACTGCCCTATTTTTCTGCCTGACATTTTATGCAGTTTGTTGATGTTTCCCCCTGAACCAATGATCTCAACCTTATTTTCCACATTCATATTGGAAGTAATCCATTGTTTGATCTCATCCCAAACCGTATCCTTCACCAAATCATTGAGAATCCGAACAGTTCCTATCTCAAATGATCGGGACATGACGGGATTTCCTTTGTCAAAAATGGTAAATTCTGTGCTTCCTCCCCCAACATCAACGTAGAGATAGAATCGATCACTCTTAATAAGATCCTTTAAATCCGTGGAAGCGATTATCGAAGCCTCCTGTTTCCCATCAATAATCTGGATTTGGACACTGGACTCTTTTTGGACCTTTTCAATGACTTCTTGGCCATTTTTAGCCTCTCGGAGTGCTGAAGTGGCACAAGCCATATATTTTTCCACCCCGTACACTTGCATCAACAGGTCAAACGAACGCATGGTTTTTATGAGCCGTCCAAGATTTCTTTCTGAGATTTCACCCCTTAAAAATGAATCTTCGCCCAAGCGCACGGGCACCCGGACCAATTCACTTTTTTTGAATGCCGTTGGCTTATCTTCATGTTCAATTACGTTATTAATCAACAGCCTTATTGCGTTAGATCCAATATCAATGGCAGCAAATTTTCGTATAACCAAGTTTGGAGGTATTAAGATTTTAGTTTTCTTTGATAATAGTAGTACATTTCAAATTGGGACCGAAGCTCAGGTTCGTTCTCTTCTTTTTTTCTATAAGCATTGTCCTGTTTATCAGAAAAAATCCTGGCTTTAAGGTTATCCTTCCATGAAATTTCGAAGGTATCCAATAATTCTTGCCTAATATCGGGGTCGTAAATGGGACAGCCCACTTCTACCCTAAAATCAAGATTACGGGTCATCCAATCTGCTGACGAAATGTAAATCTTGGGGGCACCACCATTCCCAAAAATGAATAAGCGGGGATGCTCCAAGAATTTATCCACCACGCTTATGGCCTCAATATTCTCACTCATGCCTTCAACCCCTGGGATAAGGCAGCAAATACCCCGTATGATCATTTGTATCTTAACCCCTGCCCTACTGGCTTCGTACAATTTGTCCACCATTTTGTAGGATGTAAGGCTGTTCATCTTTATTTTGATATAGGCCTCTTTACCTACTTTGGCATAGGCAATCTCATTATCAATTAGTTTTATAAAGGTAGATTTGGTGTAGTGGGGTGATACAATAAGGTGCTTGTATTTATTGATCTTATAATTGGTTTCAAAAAAGGCAAACACCTTGCTCATGTCCTTTAAAATCCCCTCATGGGCCGTAAACAAAGTATAATCCGTATAGATTTTAGCAGTGGATTCATTGAAGTTGCCGGTACTGATAAAACCGTAGCGTTTCATGCCTTCGGCTTCTTCTCTTTCAATCATACAAATTTTACTGTGCACCTTTAGTCCAGAAACACCGAAAATCAATCGGATGCCCTCAGCTTGCAACTGGTTGGCATATTCAATATTGGCCTGTTCATCAAAACGGGCCTGTAATTCTATCTGTACTGTGACCTGTTTTCCATTTTTTGCCGCATTGATCAATGCCGATGCAATTTGACTATCACTTGCCAATCGATATACGGTAATATGTATGGCCCTCACTTTGGGATCCAAGGCAGCCTCCCTCAAAAACTTGGTAACATAACTAAAGGTATGGTATGGTGCATAGATCATATAGTCCTTATGGGCGATCATTTCCAAAAGACTCCCCTTCATACTGAGGCCCTTTACGGGCAATGGATCTATTTTTTCATACATAAGATCATACCTTCCCAAGCTGGGAAAGCCCATATAATCCCTTCTATTATGGTACCGTCCTCCAGGAATAACGCTATCCGTTCCCATAATGTCCATTTTCTCTTTTAAGAACTGAAGCGTGTCCTTATCGATTTTCTTATCGTACACAAAGCGAACGGGATCACTGATCTTTCGATGCTCGACACTAGTGGATATTTTCTCGATAAAACTCTTGCTGAGATCATTGTCAATGTCGAGTTCGGCATCTCGGGTAATCTTGATCATATGTGCCGAAATGGATTCAAACTCAAACATAGTGAAGACACTATCCAAACAGAAGCGAATTAAATCATCCAGAATGATGATATAGTTTTTATCCCCTTCTTTGGGCAGCACCACAAAACGATCTATTCCTTTTGGGATTTCTATGAGGGCATATCGGTTGTGCCTGCCATTCCCAGAACCGTTTTTCATTACAATCTTTACCGCCAAATAGGCCGCAGTATCCTTTAGCAAGGGAAACTCTGTAAGGTCGTTCAAGATGATGGTCATCAACTCTTGGTTGACCTTGGTGAAGAAATAATCTCTAATAAACTCAGCCTGACTTTCACTGACCTGTTTTTCATTGATGATGAAAATGTTCTCGGCGCTGAGCTCTTTTTCAATTCCTTTGAAAATTTCAAGGCTCCTAGCCTGCTGCGCAATCACAATTTTGGTAATTTCTTCCAGTAGGTCTTTGGCACGTTCCCCGCCCAAAACACTTTTACCTGTTTTTCCAGCGTCTACAATACGCTTTACCGTAGCATATCTTACCTTAAAAAACTCATCCAAGTTGTTACTGAAAATTCCCAGAAACCGAAGACGGTCAATCAGCGGTACATTGGGGTCGTCGCATTCCTGCAGCACACGCGCATTAAAATGTAACCAGCTGATTTCCCTATTGATATACTCGTTCTTTGTCTTGACCATTTACTGTTTTAAGTCTTTAGGAAAGATTGTTTTTTTAGTAGTTCCCTTTGAAATTTTGGACCAATCGTCCACACTAAATGTGATGTGGACCAGCCCAGCTGTGGGAAGGTTCTCAATATACTCATCTCCCCAAGTATTTGCAAGCGATGTGAAGGCATAATTGTGTCCAAAAATGGCCACGGTTTCCCATTCATTGTCCAGTTGTTTTACAAAACCATTTACACTATCTCCAGAAAAGTCATAGAGGTGTTTGTCCACCTTGAAATGATTAAGATCAAATCCTAAATTTCGCAAGAAAATCATACTCGTATGCAAAGCGCGATTAGCAGGGCTCGAACAAGCAAAATCTATGCTAGGCGCCATGGCATTGAACGCTTTCGCCACCAAATGGGCATCTCGTATACCTCTTTCTTTTAAAGGTCTATCCTTATCTGACACCTCATAATCCCAAGAGGATTTTCCGTGTCGCATCAGTATTAATTGTTTCATTTGTGTTGAATTAGGGTGCCAAACGTTCTATTTTCCAGTCGTAGTCCTTTTGAAGGGTATATCTGATTCGGTCATGCAATCTATTGGGGCGTCCTTGCCAAAATTCAATGGAAATAGGTCGCACCAAATATCCTCCCCAGTGTTTAGGTCTTTCAACGGACTTGCCTTCATATTGTTTTTCCAAAGCTCGCAGTTCCTTTTCCAAAACTTCACGTGATTCTATGACCTCACTTTGGTTGGAAACCACAGCACCCAATTGGCTTCCTACCGGTCTTGACTCAAAATAACCATCCGAAAGGTTTTCAGCTATTTTCTCAGCTGTACCTTTAATAATGACCTGTCGTTCCAAGTGAGGCCAAAAAAAAGAGAGACAAACCGCAGGGTTCTCTGCAATGGCACGTCCCTTCTCGCTGTTGTAGTTGGTGTAAAAAATAAACCCTTCATGGGTATACTTTTTGAGTAGGACCACCCTATTTTTCGGAAATCCATCCAAGCCGATGGTGGAAATGGTCATAGCATTGGTTTCATCCACACCATCCGTTGCTTCCACTTCATAGAACCACTTTTGAAATTGCTCAAGCGGATTTTCTTTGATGGAATCTTCCGTTAAGCTACTTTTTTCGTAGGATTTCCTATAGTCGCCCAAATTTTTTTGCATGATGTGAATTTCGGGAAAATTCAAATGGCAGCAAAGCATGGTGAATGGAAAAGTTATCCTTCGGGTTGGGATGATGGGATCTCAATGATTGGATCCCATAAAATTCGTGGTCATTTGTGAAATTCGTGTCGGGACGAGGAGCAAATTTTGATTCTTGGATGATTGGATATAAGATGTGGGTATTTAAATTGCAAAAACTTTGCCATCATCTGCCAATTCCACATTGGAGAATTCTTGTAAAGCCTCATCCTTAAAAAGTTCCAAAGATTTGTAACGGGTAGAATAATGGCCTAGAATGAGTTTGGAAGCATTTGCCTTTTGGGCAATTTGAGCTGCCTGTTTTGCCGTGGAATGCTTTGTTTTGGCACAGAGATGTTGCTCAGTCTCCAAAAAAGTGGATTCATGATACAGCGCATCCACATCTTTAATAATCGGAACAATGGATTCCTTATACACCGTATCACTGCAAAACGCATAACTTTTGGGCTTTGGCGGGTCGAGGGTAATTTTTGTGTTGGCAATGACTTCCCCACTTTTGGAAATGCCATCAGCGCCCTTTTTAATGTTATTGAACTGACTCCTATCTATTCCATATTTTCTCGCCATTTCAATATTTAAAGTTCGTGGGGCAGGCTTTTCCTGAAACAAAAATCCATTGGCATACACCCTATGATCTAATGGCACGGTATGTACACTGACCTTATCGTCCTCAAACAAAAGTTCAGATTTCTTGGACTCCAATTCATGAAAGACAAGGGGATAATCGGTCCAGCTATCCCCTAATTTTAAAAGGAGGGTGATGGCTTCTTTTATGCCTTTTGGACCATAAATATGTAGTTCGGTCTCACGACCCAAGAGTCGAAACGTGGAAACCAGTCCAGGCAATCCAAAAAAATGGTCACCGTGCAAATGGGAAATAAATATGTGCTTGATTCTGGAAAACTTGACCTTATACTTTCGCAACTGTACTTGGGTACCCTCACCGCAATCAATCAAAAAAAGATGATTCTTGGTCTCCAGTACTTGGGAGGTTGGATTGGTAAACGTTCTTGGCGTTGCTGAATAACAACCTAGTATTGTGAGTTTCACAAATTATGGAAAATTAAAAACGGAAAGTTACTAATTGAAATTGGAAAATAGGGAGTTGGATTGTTAGATTCTTGGATATTGTCGATGGTCAAAGGTCAAAGGCCAGAGGACAGAACTCAGAATTCCGATATCTGATTTCTGATTTCTGATATCTGATATCTGATGTCTGATGTCTGATGTCTGATGTCTGATGTCTAAATTCCAAGATCGCGTTCTATTTCTTCCATCTCGATAAGATCTTTGGCCTCTTGAATGGTGGGCACTACACTGATTTCATCTGGAACTTCATCGTAAGAAACTTTATCGGTGACCAAAACAAAGGACTGTCCAGCTCCTTTATGGGTATTGGATATATCCAAAAACTCCAAGATATCGCCCTCCGTGAGCTTTTTGAAAGAAAAAAGATTAACAATAATATTGTCGTGCTTGATTTTGGGATAAGCGTTGCTCAAATTTTCCATGAAGGTGGAAAGCGAGGTCTTCTCCTGAAAAACAATTGTGGTTGTGCCTTCTTTGTCGAAAATCATATTACTTGATTTTTGAAGCCAATAAATATAATACTGCCATACGGATAGCCACACCATTCTCCACTTGATGCAGGATTATGGATTGGTCTGAGTCCGCAACATCACTTGTGATTTCCACACCCCTATTGATCGGGCCCGGGTGCATGATCACAATTTGTTTGTCTAAACTGTCCAGCAGCTGTTTGTTCACCCCAAATTGTTGGGTATACTCTCGTGTGGACGGAAAATAACTGATGTCCATCCGCTCATTTTGAATGCGAAGCATATTGGCCACATCACACCACTCCAAAGCTTTCTTTAGGTTCGTCTCAACAGAAACCCCAAGTGATTCAATATGCTTTGGAATTAGGGTCCTCGGTCCACAAACCTTCACGCTGGCCCCTTGCAATTTAAGGGCAAAGATATTGGATAACGCCACTCTGGAGTGTAGAATATCGCCCACAATGACCACATTTTTTCCACCAACATCCCCAAACCGCTCTCGAATGGAATAGGAATCCAATAAAGCTTGTGTAGGATGTTCATGGGCTCCATCTCCTGCATTGACTATCGATGCCTTTACATGTTTTGAAAGGAAAATACCGGCTCCAGGATTGGGATGGCGCATGACCACCATATCCACTTTCATGGAGAGGATATTGTTCACAGTATCAATGAGGGTCTCCCCTTTTTTCACCGAAGATGATGCCGCGGAGAAATTGACCACATCGGCCGAAAGTCGTTTTTCAGCCAATTCAAAGGACAATCGGGTACGGGTACTATTTTCAAAAAAGATGTTGGCGATGGTAATATCACGGAGCGTGGGCACCTTTTTAATAGATCGGTTGATGACCTCCTTAAAATGGTCGGCAGTTTCAAAAATGAGTGCGATATCCTTTTTGTTCAGATACTTTATTCCCAGTAAGTGGTTTACACTCAATTCACTCATTTCAACTTATTTACTTACTAAATATACAATGTCTTCCCCATCATTTTCTGCCCACATCACCTTTACTTTTTCTTCATTTATGGCATCCACCTGCCTGCCCCTGTAATTGGGTTGAATGGGTAGATGTCTACTGAAACGTCGGTCAATCAGCGTTAATAATTCAATGCTTTTGGGCCGCCCAAAAGACTGGATTGCTGTTAGGGCCGCACGAATACTTCTTCCGGTATAGAGTACATCATCAATAAAGACCACTTTTTTATCTTCCACCAAAAAGTTCATCTTAGTAGAATTGGCCTTTAAGATTTCCCCTCTTCCAAAATCGTCCCTAAAAAATGTTATATCCAAGAATCCAAGGGGTACATCTTTTACTCTATATTCTTCTTTGAGAATTTTAGCTAATCGTTCTGCCAAAAAAATGCCTCGTGGCTGAATGCCAATAAGGGCCGTATCCGAAAAATCTAAATGGTTTTCCAACAGTTGACAAGCCAACCGGTGCAGTATGATGTTGATTTCTTTTGAAGTAAGCAGTACTCTTTGACTCATATGCTGTGCAACCGACTCTGTTGAATGCAAAAGTAAGCAATTCTTTAGAATGCAAAAGGCATAAAAAAAGCCCCGACTGTTTCCAGTGGGGCTTTTGGTATTATTGGGAAAATCTGATTACTTTTTCTTGGAATCAGCCTCCATTTTATCCTTCAATGCTTGAAGTTGTGAATTGGCATCACCAAGGGTAGGTGCAGCTTCATCTGAAGCAGACGACCTTTTCTTGGCAGCTTTTACATTTCGCTCTTCTTGCTCTCTAAAGATTGCGGTATGGCTTGCCACAACTCGTTTGAAATCTTTATTGAACTCGATGATCTTAAATTCTGCCTCTTCTCCTTTAACAAGTTTTTTACCATCTTCTTTATCCATGTGTCTTGAAGGAACGAATCCCACAATATCCTCATTGAAGTTAATGGTAGCTCCCTTGTCAACCACTTCAGCAATAGCTGCTTTGTGAACAGTTCCTTCAGCGAACTCTTCGGAATATTTATCCCAAGGATTCTCAGTGGTCTGCTTGTGACCCAAACTCAACTTACGGCCTTCAACATCCAATTCCAATACCTCAACTTCCAAGGTGTCACCAACGGCAACAAACTCAGATGGATGTTTGATTTTCTTGGTCCAAGAAAGGTCAGAGATATAGATCAAACCGTCGATACCTTCTTCCAACTCCACAAAAACACCGAAGTTGGTAAAGTTTCTAACGATTCCTTTGTGTCTGGATCCAACAGGATATTTAGAAGTGATATCAGTCCATGGGTCTGGAGTCAATTGCTTGATGCCCAAAGACATCTTGCGATCTTCCCTATCCAAGGTCAAAACAACCGCTTCAACCTCATCACCAACATTTACGAAATCCTGGGCGGAACGCAAGTGCGTAGACCAAGACATTTCTGAAACGTGGATCAAACCTTCAACACCTTCAGCAACTTCGATAAAGGCACCGTAATCTGCGATCACAACAACTTTACCTTTTACTTTATCACCAACTTTGATCTCATCACCTAGAGCATCCCATGGATGTTTCTCCAATTGTTTAAGACCTAATTGGATTCTTGATTTATTGTCATCAAAGTCAAGGATAACCACATTCAATTTCTGATCCAACTCAACAACTTCGTTGGGGTGGTTGATACGGCTCCAAGAAAGGTCGGTAATGTGAACCAATCCGTCCACACCGCCAAGGTCGATAAATACACCGTACGATGTAATGTTCTTGACAATACCTTCCAATACTTGGCCTTTTTCCAATTGACCAATGATTTCTTTTTTCTGCTCTTCGATATCGGCCTCGATCAACGCTTTGTGCGATACCACTACGTTTTTGAACTCGTGGTTGATCTTCACCACCTTGAACTCCATGGTCTTACCTACATACTGATCGTAGTCACGGATAGGTTTCACATCGATTTGGGAACCGGGCAAGAACGCTTCAATTCCAAAAACGTCAACGATCATACCACCTTTGGTTCTGCATTTCACGAAACCGGTAACGATCTCTTCTTTGTCATGAGCATTGTTCACACGCTCCCAAGCTTTGATGGTCCTAGCTTTTCTATGGGACAATACCAATTGACCGGTCTTGTCTTCACGGATATCGATAAGCACCTCAACTTTGTCACCCACCTTAAGATCAGGGTTGTAACGGAACTCGTTCAGCGAAATAACACCTTCAGACTTTGCGTTGATGTCAATGATCGCCTCACGATCGGTCATGTGAACCACTGTTCCTTCCACAACTTCCTCATCGGCAGTGTCCACAAAATTTTCCTCTACAAGCGTTTCGAATTCCTTGAGCTTTTTGTCATCGACGCGCTCAATTCCTTCTTCATACTTTTCCCAATCAAAATTTTCAAGATACTCCTGTGGGTCTTGTTGGGGTTGGGTCTCTTCTTTTTTTACTTCTGGTGCCGCAGTGGTTTCTTCAACCTCTGCAACGTTTGTTTTTTCTTCAGCCATATGCTGACCTAAAAATTTGTATTCCACGTTTTATAAGAGCTGGGCAATTACCGTGAAAGTGGTTTTTACATTTGATTTTCAGTTCCTTTTTTCCTCTTACTGCTTTGCTAAAAAAGGAGTGCAAAAATACAATTAAATTCTTGATTCACAAAGTATCTGCCAGAAAGGTTTGGGTCCAAAAAAGTATTACAATAATTTAATAGTAGAATATTGCCGTAATAGTTATCTTGAAAGTCCTAATTGTTAACTATAAAATCTGAATTATGAGTGTAAAAGCAAAGTATCAACCCGTATTAGATCTTGGTGAAAAATTAGCCATAAAAAACGGAGACGTTCAAGAAGAAGGTGGCATATTGAAGATAAAAGGCGAAGCTGCCACCCAGTATGAGAAAAACCTATTGTGGGATAAAATCAAGGAGATTGGAGGACAAAGTCCAAGCGATATAAAAGCGAACATTACCGTGGCCGACGAATCCGTTTACGCCCGACATACCGTGAAAAGTGGGGAGTCCTTGAGCAAGATTGCCAAGCATTATTATGGTGATCCCATGAAGTACAAACAAATCTTTGAAGCGAATACCAATATTTTAAAGAATCCAGACCTTATCCATCCCGATCAGGTGTTGGTGATTCCGAATTTGTAGAAAGGCTTGTCACATCGAGCGCAGTCGAGATGTGGATGAGTTCTCAACTGCGCTCGAACTGACAGTATGAAATAAAAAGCGCCCAAGGGCGCCTTTTTTTGCTTCTAGGAACACGGTCGTATTTCACAAAGTCAAAAGCCTTATTGGTCAAATGCATCTGGATAGTTTTCGCTAAAATTGCTAACTTCACGTATCGGTCGATATAAATCATTAAAACCGATTCATATCTTTTAACGTGATTCCAAAAACCACTCTCCTCTCACCCCTCCTTCGCAATCACTCTCTTCGCAAATTCATGGATGCGCTCAAACTGTTCTTCCAGCCCCATATCACTGTTGTCAAACTCTAGGGCATCCTTGGCTTTTTTTAACGGTGAAATGCTTCGGGTGGAGTCGATACGGTCCCGTTCCTGCACATTTTTCAGTACTTCGACAAAAGTGACCTTCTCGCCTTTGTCCAACAATTCTTTATAGCGTCGGGTGGCCCTAATTTCTGGGGAAGCCGTCATAAACAATTTCAGTTCTGCATCGGGGAAAACTACGGTACCAATATCCCGGCCATCCATAACAATACCCTTGTCCTTGCCCATTTGTTGTTGCATTTCCACCAATTTGCTCCGTACTTCGCCAATGGCAGCGACCTTGCTCACTTGGTGGGAAACTCGCATTGTCCGAATTTCTTGTTCCACATTTTTACCGTTCAGGTACATTTCAGAACGACCCGTTTCTTTGTTTGGCACAAACTTGAGTTTGATTTTTGGCAATTGCTTTACCAACCCAGGAATATCATCCTGTATCCCAATAAATCCATGATTCAAAGCATAAAGGGTAACGGCGCGGTACATGGCACCTGTATCTACATAAATATAGCCCAATGCAGCGGCCAAACGTTTGGCAATGGTGCTTTTTCCGGTTGAAGAATAGCCGTCAACGGCGATTGTAATTTTTCCCATTGGTTAAAAATAGGAATAACACCCCTAAAGTCCCCTCAAGGGGACAATTCTTAGCGGATTTTATCAAAAATTCTATAAGGTCTTGGCGTTTTTCACTTTTCTGTCAGTGATGGCGATGTCAATCACCTCGCTCATATCGGTCACATAGTGGAACGTTAACCCTTTTAAATATTCCTCCTTGATTTCCTCGATATCCTTTCTGTTGTCCCCGCACAGAATAATTTCCTTGATTCGGGCCCGTTTAGCGGCCAAAATCTTCTCTTTGATACCTCCAACCGGCAATACTTTGCCCCGAAGTGTAATCTCCCCGGTCATGGCCAAACTTTTCTTCACCTTACGCTGTGTGAAAAGGGACACCAAAGAGGTCAACATGGTGATTCCTGCACTGGGACCGTCTTTGGGCGTTGCACCTTCGGGAACGTGAATATGCACATTGTATTTATCAAACACATCAGGATTGATACCAAAGGTATCCGCATTGGATTTGATATATTCCATGGCAATGGTAGCGGATTCCTTCATCACTTTCCCGAGATTCCCCGTAATGTTCAGGGTTCCTTTTCCTTTGGAAAGAATGGATTCAATAAACAGAATATCGCCTCCAACACTAGTCCATGCCAGTCCCGTGACTACCCCGGCCACTTCATTGTGCTCATACTTGTCACGCTCCAATCGGGCTGGACCCAGAATTTTTTCTATATCCTCATTGGTGACTTTGTTATTGTACTCCTCTTCCATGGCAATGGACTTGGCGGCAAATCGAACCACTTTGGCAATTTGTTTCTCCAAGCCACGCACTCCAGATTCACGGGTGTACCCTTCCACTATCTTCTCCAATTGACGTTTGCCAATTTTTAAATCTTTATCGGAAAGGCCGTGTTCCTTTAATTGTTTGGGAAGCAGGTGCCGTTTGGCAATCTCCACTTTCTCCTCAATGGTATAGCCCGTAACATTGATAATTTCCATCCGGTCGCGTAGTGCAGGTTGAATGGTCGCTAAATTATTGGCGGTAGCAATGAACATTACTTTGGACAAATCATAGCCCATTTCCAAGAAATTGTCATGAAACTCGCTGTTCTGCTCGGGGTCCAAAACCTCCAACATTGCAGAAGATGGGTCTCCTTGATGGCTATTGGACAATTTATCAATTTCATCCAAGATAAAAACGGGATTCGATGTCCCCGCCTTTTTCAAGCTCTGGATAATCCGTCCGGGCATAGCGCCAATATAGGTTTTTCGATGGCCTCGAATTTCAGCTTCATCACGCAATCCCCCCAAGGACATGCGCACATATTCCCTGCCCAAGGCTTCGGCCACTGATTTCCCCAAGGAGGTTTTACCAACCCCGGGAGGGCCGTAGAGACAGAGAATTGGCGATTTCATGTCGTTTCGAAGCTTTAAAACAGCCAAATATTCAATAATCCTACGTTTTACATCTTCTAGACCGTAATGGTCTCGATCTAAAATCTGTTGGGCACGTTTTAGGTCAAATTTGTCCTTTGAGTATTCCTCCCATGGCAAATCCAAAATTAGGTCCAAATAGTTCCGTTGAATGGAATATTCCGCCACTTGGGGATTCATGCGCTGCATTTTCCCAAGCTCACGCTCAAAATGTTCCTTCACCTTTTTGCTCCATTTCTTCTTTTTGGCCCGCTCACTCATTTCATCCACTTCCTGCTCATAAGACAAGCCACCCAACTCTTCCTGGATGGTCTTCATCTGCTGGTGCAAGAAATATTCGCGTTGTTGTTGGTCCATGTCGCTGCGCACTTTGGACTGGATGTCATTCTTCAGCTCCAATCGTTGCAGTTCCATGTTCATGTACCGCAAGGTGGTCAATGCGCGTTCCTGCAAATTTGGAATTTCCAACAATTGCTGTTTTTCGGCTACACTTAGATTAAGGTTAGAGGACACAAAATTGATCAAGAACGAATTACTCTGAATGTTCTTGATGGCAAAAGTGGCCTCACTGGGAATATTGGGGTTGTCCTTGATAATTTTAAAAGCCAACTCCTTAATGGAATCGATAATGGCCTCAAATTCCTCACTGGTTTCATCGGGACGCACTTCTTGTGCTTCCTTTACCGTAGCTGTTAAATACGGTTTTTCGGAAACGATGCTTTCAATCTGAAAACGCTTTTTCCCCTGAATGATTACCGTAGTATTCCCATCTGGCATTTGAAGCACCCGCAAAATTCGAGCTACGGTACCCAAGGTATTGATGTCATCCACGCCAGGGTTCTCCGTCTCTTCATCCTTTTGGGAAACCACACCAATGGTCTTTGTACCATTATTGGCATCCTTGATCAGGTTGATGGACTTATCCCTTCCGGCGGTAATGGGTATCACCACCCCTGGAAACAACACCGTATTCCGCAAAGGCAGAATTGGCAGAACCTGTGGCAGGCTCTCTTTGTTCATTTGCTCTTCATCTTCCGGCGTAAGCAACGGTATCAGTTCCGCATCCTCATCCAGACCCTGAAAATCTATATTGTCAAAACTTGATATTTTCATCTCTTTCATATCGTCATATCGGTCATTTTGTCAGAAACAACAAAATTTACCTCTTAATATTAAACCAAAAAGCCGTCACAACTCCCTCATAATCAATATTTGTAGGAAATAATAGGCTTATCTACACCCCTAAATAGGCAATTCCTGTGCCATTAAAATTGAAATTTTAAGAAAAAAGTGTAACAATTGATAAATTCACCCCTCTATAAGACAAATCAATCATTTTTTGAGCCACCAAAATGAACATATTGATACGCTGCTGAAATCGTGCATGCAGGGGAAGCAAAGTGCACAATTGGAGATTTACAATCGCTATTACAAAGCTATGTACAACACTGCTTTCCGAATTGTAAAAGACTCCGCCGAAGCGGAAGATGTAATGCAGGAATCGTTCTTGAACGCGTTTACGAAACTGCACACATTTAAAGGGGAGGTTGCCTTTGGAGCATGGTTGAAGCGAATTGTAATCAATAACAGTATCCATCATTACAAAAAACAGCAAAAAATAAGGGCTGTGGACTTGGATGAAGTAATGTACAAGGTCGAAGATAATGATGCGGTTGATTTGAATGCAGATGGTTTTGCTGAACTAAAGGCTCAAAAAGTGATGGAAACCATGAAAAGTTTAAAAGACAACTACAGAGTTTCTTTGACCTTACATTTAATTGAAGGGTACGATTACGAAGAAATAAGTGAAATAATGAACATTAGTTATGCCAATTGCAGAACTACAATTTCCAGGGCCAAAGAAAGCCTTAGAAAAAAATTGACCTTAAGAATTTGATTATGAAGGAAGATAAATTAAATCAGTTGTTTAACAGGCTTCAGGGACAGTTTGACCTTGAAGAGCCACAAAGCGGGCACCAAGACCGCTTCTTGGAGAAGCTGGACCAAGCCCATGGCACTGTTTCCATCAACAGGAAAAAGAACAACTGGTGGAAACCCCTGTCCATTGCTGCATCTATTGCCATTATTGGAATACTGGCCTTTCAAGCTTTTGGCACAGGCCAAAGTCTTGAGCAAAAAGTTGTGCAGATTTCCCCTGAAGTGTCCCAAACTGAGTTCTACTTTGCAAATCTTATTGAAGAACAGGTGACACTGTTGAAGAATGAAAAATCCCCTGAAACAGCAAAATTGGTGGATGACACACTGTTGCAATTGAAAAAGTTGGAAAAAGATTATAAAAGCTTGGAGCAAGATCTAATCAATGGTGGTGACAGTAAAATTATCCTGAACGCCATGATCTTCAATTTCCAAACCCGTATTGATCTTTTAAAAGATGTTTTGAGCCAAGTAGAGAATATTAAAAATTTAAAATCTTACAATGATGAAAACATTACTATATAAAACTGTCTTTTTGGCCTTAACGCTCATTCCCCTTACTCTGAGCGCGCATACCGATGGTATGGATGGCAAATACACCAAAGAGAAAACCATAAAGCGGGAGTTCAATGTAAACTCGGATGCCTTGTTCAAGGTGAACAACAGCTATGGGAACCTCAACATTACCTCCTGGAATGAAAACAGGGTAGAAATTGAGGTTCACATCAAGGCCACTGGCAATGATGAAGATCGGGTACAAGAACGCTTGAACGAAATTGATGTTGACTTTGAGAACAGTTCCAGTATGGTGTCTGCCAGAACCCTTTTTGGTGACCGCGGCAATAGCTGGGGATGGAACTGGGGCAAACACAGAAACATTAACGTGCAGGTAAACTATACCATTAAACTACCGGTAAAGAACAGTGTTAACCTCAGCAACGATTATGGAAGTATTTTCTTGGATCGTATTGATGGTCATGCCAAGATTAACTGTGATTATGGTAAAATTGACGCTGGTGAATTGCGGGGACGGAACAATGAACTCAGGTTCGATTACACCTCAAGATCCCATTTTGGGTATGTCAACAGTGCCGAAATTGTGGCCGATTACTCCGGTTTTACCATTGAAAAAGCTGGAGACCTTACTATAAAAGCAGATTATACCAATGCAGTGATCGAAGAAATGGGCAATTTGGAATACTCCAGTGATTATGGATCCCTTGAGGCCCACAACGTTAAAAACGTGAACGGAAATGGAGATTACATCGGAATAAAACTGGGGAAAGTACACGGCAACGTAAGCATTACCAGCGATTATGGATCGCTACGGATTGATGAGTTGGCCCCAGATGCTGGAAATGTGGATATTAGGACTGATTATACCGGAATAAAAATTGGATACCACCCAGAATACTACTTCGATTTTGAAATTACAACCGAATACGCCGGTGTTAGTGGAAAGGATGATCTTGAAATCAATATCAGTAAGGAAAAATCCAATGAAAAATACTATCGAGGCTATTACGGAAAAGAAAACTCCGGGAATAGAATAAATATTACCAGCGATTACGGAGGCATCACATTTTATAAAAACTAAATCATATCAAAAAACCATTAAAGAACAGAATCATGAGAAAAAGTATCACATTGGTCTTGGCAATTTGCACTGTGGCCATTACAAACGCCCAATGGGGCAAAAGAATAAAAGGGGATGGCAATGTTGTGACCATTGAACGTTCAGTTGGCGATTACGATGGTGTGGCCTTGGCCGGTTGGTTCGATGTTGATCTAGTGGATGGACGTGAAGGCGAGATCACACTTGAAGGTGAATCCAATCTTTTGGAATATGTAGAAACAGAGGTGAAAAATGGAACCTTGGTGATAAAAGTTGAAAGGGGAGTGAATCTTCGACCTTCCAGTTGGGGCAAGGGAATTCACATTACGGTTCCCGTTGAATCCATCAGCGAGGTTTCCCTTTCCGGTTCAGGGGACATTGTAGGGAAGACCACCATAAAATCCAATCGTTTTAGTGCTCGGATAGCCGGATCTGGAGATATCAGCCTAATGGTTGAGGCCCAAGATGTAGAGGCCGCTCTATCTGGATCGGGAGATATTAGCTTATCAGGGAGAACCATGGCTTTTGATGTTCAGGTCTCAGGATCTGGAGACATAAAGGCTTATGATCTGGAGGCAGAGCATGTTACCGCAGCGGTTTCTGGATCTGCAGACATCAGGGTTACTGCGAACCAATCCATAGATGCACGGGTTTCTGGATCCGGAGACATCCACTATCGCGGGAATCCAAAGAAAATCAATAGCAAATCCTCTGGGTCTGGAGACATTTCCAAAGGATAAAGGAGTTTATCACCACCAATCAAAAAACGAATAAGCCCCGGTTATATGGGGCTTTTTTATTACTATTCTTTGTTGTTGACCCGGGCCAGTAAAAATATTCCTGCCAAAAAGAAAAGTCCTAAAAAGATGGTACTGTTCCGCATGCTTCCAGTGAGTTGGGATACGGCTCCATAGAGGAACGTACCGATGATAATTCCAATCTTTTCTGCTACATCATAAAAGCTAAAGAATGAGGTAGTATCGGTGGTCTCAGGCAAAAATTTGGAATAGGTGGATCGTGATAGGGCCTGGATGCCTCCCATGACAAGACCTACAAAACTTGCGGCTATATAAAAATCCATCGGAGTCTGTAAAAAATAGGCATATACGCATAGCATCACCCAAATACAGTTGATGACAATTAATGTTTTGATGTTTCCATATCTGCCGGAAGCCTTTGCTGTTACTGTTGCTCCCAAAATGGCCACTATCTGAATCACCAAAATACTTATGATAAGCCCAGTGGTACGTTCAGTGTCAGACCCCCACGCAATTTCTTCTTCACCAAAATAGGTAGCGATCAACATAATGGTCTGCACGGCCATGCTGTAAACAAAAAAAGCACCCAAATACTGTTTTAATCGGGTTTCAGACTCCAATTGTTTCCAAACACTTTTGAGTTCACGAAATCCATTTAGGATGATGTTTTTTCGTTCTCCTTCACGCTTATAACCTTTGGGCAGGTGTGCAAAGGTGTATTGACTGAACAGTATCCACCAAATCCCTACAGAAATGAAAGAGTACTTCATGGCTTTGATTTCGGCAGCCTCTCCTCCGCTATCTGTAATTCCAAAAACGTCGGGCTTCATTACCATGGCCAAATTGAACACCAGTAAAATTACACTGCCAACGTATCCCAATGAAAACCCTTTGGCACTGATGCCATCCTGTTGTTCGGGAAAGGCAATATCTGGCAAGTAGGAATTATTGATTGCAAAGCTGACCCAAAATCCAACCAGTCCGAAGAAATAGCACGTCAGTCCAAAATAGATGTTCTCCAAGGAAAACCAATACAGACCAATACAGGAAAGGGCTCCCAAATAGCAGAAAAATTTCAAGAAAATCTTCTTGTTCCCCATATAATCCGCAATACCGGATACCAAGGGCGTCACAATGGCGATAAACACGAAGGCTAATGAAGTTACGTAACTGATCAACGGGGCCCTGGCGATTTCACCCCCAAACACGGTTACTTTTTCAATCCCTGCCACACGGAACAGAGCACCATAGAAAATGGGGAACACTGCAGAGGAAATGACCAGACTGTAGACCGAGT
The DNA here is from genome assembly GCA_050303195.1 of Allomuricauda sp. Taxonomy (GTDB): domain Bacteria; phylum Bacteroidota; class Bacteroidia; order Flavobacteriales; family Flavobacteriaceae; genus Flagellimonas. The sequence continues at coordinate 51,557 of JBNLBG010000008.1, forward strand.
TGGCCCAATCATAAAATGCCCACGCATTCAATAGTTTTTTACTTCCCTTTAATGCGAGTACTTGTGCCATGTTGGTTGGTTAAAAAGAAAATGTCATTTTGAACTTTTAAAGAAACCTATTTCTAATGAAACTAGATTCCCTACTGGCTCAAAATGACATTTTTGGTTTTTGTTGAATCCAAATTTATTTGAATGATGTTACTCCAAATTTCCGAGCTTCTTGTTTTGCCGCTGGTGCCCAAGCTGTCAAATTACTGATGCGGGTATCGTTGGACGGGTGCGTGCTCAAAAACTCTGGTGGTGCTTGTCCCCCTGATTGGGCTTTCATCCGTTGCCAAAGCTTGGCCGCTTCGTCCGGATTATAGCCCGCAATGGCCATAATCTGCAATCCTATCCTATCTGCCTCGGTCTCATGACCGCGACTAAAAGGCAACATTACCCCAACGGTAGATCCCAACCCATAAGCTGTGTTGAACATATTTCTTTTTTCAGGATCTTGAATGGCCACATTTCCGGCAACTGCACCTATTTGTTGTAACATGCCTGCACTCATCCGCTGCGCTCCATGATCGGCCAAGGCGTGGGCCACTTCATGCCCCATCACCACGGCAATCCCCGTTTCATTTTGGGCAATGGGCAGTATTCCGGTATAGAATACAATCTTTCCTCCGGGCATACACCATGCATTCACCGTTTTGTCATCTACCAGATTGTATTCCCATTTGTAATCCTTTAAATACCCAGGATATCCATTGGCACTGAGCCAACGCTCTGCAGCCGAAGCTATACGCTGCCCTACTCTCGTGATCATTTGGGCATCGGATGTTCCGGTAATCACTTTATTATCTCCCAAAAACTCATCATATTGGGCAAATGCCATAGGAAAGATTTGACTATTGGGATAAAAATTGAGCGTGCTTTTTCCCGTAAATGGATTTGTTTTGCATGCGGCCACAACCAAGAATACTGCAACCGTCAAAATCAACCTTTTCATACCTAATTTTTAATAGTGTTTAGTGCTAGGAAAATTACAAAATTATTTTCCAAAAATATGGAGCTCTGTAAAATCCTTGCTTACCACAATGGAGTTGCCCCCATTCAATTTAATGTCTTCTGGGTTTACCTCTTCATTGTCCAATTCCACCATTCCTATATCAAACGGCACACCATGGAAATAAAGTTTGAATTTTTCATACGAAGTGATGAAATTACCATCCTTGAACTGTTGTATGATCAATTCGTTCTCTTTGCCACGCAACCTAAAATTCCGTAGGCTGAAACGTCCTTTTTTATAGTCATACCCATCTTGTTGATCTTCGTACACGGTGGAATTTTCCAAACCTTCCTTGTAGTAAACATCAATCCGTAATTCCTTGATCTCTTTTTCGCCCACATATTGTTGAACAGGATATTTGGGTATCATAGCCCCTTCTTTGACAAACAATGGGATTTTTTCGATTTCAGCAGGCACCCACTTTTCCAATCCTCCCGTGATTACCTCATCCGTCCAATAACTATACCACCTGCCCTTTGGAAAATACATTCTTCTACCGTGGGCATTGGGTTCCTGAACTGGACAGACCAACATCTGTTCCCCAAACAGGAATTCATCCGTCCTGAAATGCGTTTGGGTATCTTCTTGATCGTAAAAAACCAACGACTGAAGCATGGGGGTACCCTCTTTTATATACTTGTAAAACATCGTATATAAGTAGGGCAATAGTTGATATCGCAACTCAATATAATTTCTAACGATATTCGTTATCTCATCTCCAAAAGACCATGGTTCTTGATCACCATGATCGCCACTGGAGTGTACCCTGCAAAATGGGTGGAAAATGGCCAGTTGCACCCATCTAGCAAACAATTCCCCATTGGGTTGCTCTGCAAAACCTCCAATGTCGGAACCAACAAATGAATATCCACTCATGCACATGCGCTGCATCTGTACATTGGCAATCCATAAATGCTCCCAGGTTGCCACATTGTCTCCTGTCCATGTGGCACAATACCGCTGTGTTCCAGAATACGCGGCACGGGTAAGCACAAAAGGTCTCCTTGGAAAGGTGAATTTTTTCACACCTTCATACGTGGCACGCACCATCTGCATACCATAAACATTGTGTGCCTTCCGGTGGCTGCAACGGTGGCCATCGTAATCATGACGCACATCCAAATTGGCGGTCTTGGTAGGGACTTCCATAATGGCCGGTTCGTTCATGTCGTTCCAAACACCACGTACTCCCATATCGGCGATCATTTCTTTGTACAGTCCGGCCCACCATTCGCGCACTTCGGGATTGGTAAAGTCTGGAAACTTACACTCTCCTGGCCAAACTTTTCCCTTAAAATGAGGGCCATCGGCCCGTTTACAGAAAAAGTCGTTGTCCATGGCTTGTTGATATACCCAATAATCTCGGTCTATTTTTATTCCGGGATCAATCATGGTAATGACCTTGAACCCGTCCTCCTCCATTTCCTCGACCATTTTTTTGGGATTGGGAAAATAACGATTGTTCCAAGTAAAGCATCGAAAACCCTCCATATAATCGATATCCAAATATATGGCGTCACAGGGTATTTTGAGCTTCCTAAAGGTTGAGGCTATTTTCTTGACCTTTCGCTCAGGGTAATAACTCCATTTGGACTGGTGAAAGCCCAAAGCCCAGAGTGGTGGAAGTTCGGGCACACCGGTCAAATCAGTGTAGGCTTCCACTACTTGGCTCATCTTTGGCCCATAGAAAAAATAATAATTCATCTCTCCACCATCGGCCCAAAAACTGGTCACATTTCTTTTCTCGTTGGCAAAATCAAAATAGGTGCTGAAGGAATTATCAAAAAAGACACCATAGGCAATACCCTCCTTAAGCCCCACATAAAATGGGATGGACTTGTATAAGGGTTCCTGATCCTTTCCGTAGGCATAGGAGTCTGTTACCCAATTGTTCACCCGCTTGCCTTTTAAATTGGTATGCGAAGCTTTGTCCCCCATACCGTAATAACTCTCACCGGAATGGCAGGTTTTGCTCATTTTTACCACATTGCCCCCATAATCGTAATTTTCCTCCCAATGAAAACCCAATTCATCTTCTAGGATTATTGTATCTTCCAAATCCACGATCTGGACCCTAAGGTCAGCTTTGTTGATATAGATTTTTATCTTGGAAGTGGTGATGACATATTCTGGAATTTCTTCCTTCACGGTGAGTTCATTGTATCCAAGGCTCACATCTTCACTGATGGCGTAGGAAAAATCGGGTTCAAAAACGTATTCCGTAGCATATCTAAAACGAATTGCACTGTCTCTCAATATGGTGACCTGCAAAATAACGCCGTTCTGTGTGGTAAAATATAGTTTATCGTTTTCCTGTTTGAAATCGACTATATGGTTGGGATGCTGGTTCCCTATTTTTTCAATTTCTGTATTGGTAATCATAGCTGGTTATTCAGACTGACAAAAGAAATACTTTAGCACGACAAAATAAAAAGATGTTTTGAACAACAACCTAACTACAACGTTATAGTGATGTATTATTTATAGACTATCACTGCCAAAGGTGGGAGCGTCATAACGACCGATTGCGGATATCCATTCCATGCCGTTTTTGATGGCTTCATTGTTTTCTTGCCCATACCACTACCTGAATATTTGGAATCATCACTATTGAAAATCAATTTTAACTGGGTGTTCTTGGGGACGCCAACCCTATAATTTTCGCGGGGTACCGGCGTAAAATTACAGGCCACTATAAGATCATCTTTAGGGTCTTGGCCTTTTCTAAGGTAGGTTATCACCGTATTCTCCCTATCGTTGTACTCAATCCATTGAAAACCATCGGGACTGAACTGTTTCTCGTACAATGCCGGATTTGTTTTATACACCTTGTTAAGATCCTTGATAACTTCTTGAATTCCAGAATGGAAATCGTATTGGGTCAGTTGCCAATTCAGACTTTCTTGGAAATTCCATTCCGATGATTGTCCAAATTCACCGCCCATAAAAAGCAAATTGCCCCCTGGATGGGTGAACATATACCCAAACAAAAGTCTCAGGTTGGCAAAGCGTTGCCATTCATCTCCGGGCATTCGATATAAAAGGGATTGTTTACCATACACCACCTCATCATGTGAAAATGGTAACACAAAATTTTCAGTAAATGCATAGGTCATGCTAAAGGTGATGTCATTTAAATCGTAAGAGCGATGTATCGGTTCTTTTTTAAAGAATTCCAAGGTATCGTGCATCCAGCCCATCATCCATTTCATTCCAAAACCGAGACCTCCAAAATGAACGGGCTTGGTAACCCCTGAGAATGCGGTAGATTCCTCAGCAATAGTCTGAACGCCTTTAAAGCTGGCATATACTTCTTGGTTCATCTCCCTAAGAAAGGACAAAGCTTCCAGATTTTCGTTGTTCCCATACATATTGGGCTCCCACTCGCCATCTTCACGTGAATAATCCAAATATAACATGGAAGCCACCGCATCTACCCGAAGCCCATCCACATGGTAGTGATCCAACCAAAAAATGGCATTGCTGATCAAAAATGCGCGGACCTCATTTCTTCCGTAGTTGAAGATCAAACTTTTCCAATCGGGGTGGTATCCTCTTCTCCGGTCTGGGTGCTCGTAGAGATGCGACCCATCAAAAAAACCAAGGCCGTGGGCGTCTTCTGGGAAATGGGACGGTACCCAGTCCAGAATCACGCCTATTCCTTTTTGGTGGAATTTGTCCACCAACACTTTAAAATCCTCGGGTTTTCCAAAACGGGATGTTGGTGCAAAATAGCCTGTTATCTGATAACCCCAAGAAGGGTCATACGGATATTCCATTACTGGCATGAATTCCACGTGGGTAAAGCCCATTTTATCCACGTAGTCCACCAACTGGTCTGCCATTTCAATATAGGTGAGCGACTCCCAGCCATTTTTCTTTTTCCAAGAGGCCAGATGCACTTCATATATCGAATAGGGCTTGTCCAATCCATTTTTATCTTCCCGTGTATCCATCCATTTTGTATCCTTCCAGTGGTATGGAGCATCCCAAACCAGTGAAGCGGTGTTTGGTGGTTGCTCGCAAAACCGTGCAAATGGGTCTGCCTTTTCGGTCCAAATGTCATTGTTATGCGAATGGATTTTATATTTGTATTTGGTCCCTTTATCAACCTCGGGAATAAAACCTTCCCAAATACCACTGGCATCCCACCGAACATTGAGTTCATGTTCCCCAGCATTCCAGTAATTAAAATCGCCAATCACCGAAACCGACTTGGCCGAAGGAGCCCAAACTGCAAAGTAAGTTCCCGTAACACCATCAACTTCAATGAGGTGCGACCCCAATTTATCATAGAGTCGAAAATGCTTTCCGGCTTTAAAAAGGTTGATATCAAATTCAGTAAACAAACTGTGGGTAATTACCTTGGACATAAACTATATTTAGTATTTACAATATAACACATCTTTACCCAAGAATACGATTTTAAGCCGTTCCTTTCAAATAAAATTGAGTTCTTTTGAAAAAATGGAATGCTTTTTGATTTTTACCATAAAACAGACAAAATGAAAACAAATCAAAAATCCAGAATCATGAATAAATTTTATACTAGTATTGGAGCTTTGCTCATATTGTTCACCGTTGCCTGTGAAGGCCCCGCAGGACCTCCCGGAAGAGATGGCTTTGATGGGCTGGACGGTTTAGATGGTGCTGACGGTATCCAAGGACAGGTAGTGGAAGTAGAAGGTGTAAACTTTGGGTATGATGGCGATGCCAACCTCTTTAGCACCCTGATTAATTTTAGCGACGTTACCGACTTTGAAGTTTTTGAGGCCGATGCCGTTTTGGTCTACAGATGGGCCGGTACCGTAGGTTTGGAAGATGGTAGTGATGCTGATTTGTGGAGCCAGATTCCACAAAATTATTTCCTTCCTGAAGGGACCATTCAATATGTTTTTGAGCATACTTTTGTGGATGTGGAACTCTTTATTGACGGAAATTTTGACCTATCAACCCTGAGTACAGATTTTACCGATGACCAAATTTTTAGGATTGTGTTTGTTCCCAGTGTTTTTGCCAATTCCTCCAAAATGGACACCTCCAATATAGAAAATGTGATGTCAGCTTTGGGTATTGCCGAAGATCAGGTGCAAAAATTGGATATGAATTAGTCATATTCCATATCGAATACCTTTAAAGTCCCACAAGGTTTCCTTTGGGACTTTTCTTTTTGGTATTTTTGAAAGGATAGGCAAACAACCACGTCTATTTCATAAAAAGAAGAAGAGATGGGAAAAAAATTGCTTTTAATTACACTTTTGGCCTTTGTGGGTTGTAAGGGTACATCACAAGAAGAGAAAAAGGAAACCAAAAAAGAAATTGCCTACAAAGTCACCAAAACCGATGCGGAATGGAAGGCGGAGCTCACGGATATGGAATATTATGTCCTAAGAAAGGCTGCTACCGAAAATGCATTTACCAGTGATCTTTTGGACAACAAACAAAAAGGCACCTATGTTTGTGCAGGATGCGGAACACCTGTATTTCGAAGTGAGCACAAGTTTAAATCTGGGACAGGGTGGCCGAGTTTTGATCAAGAAATCGAGGGCAACGTGGCCTATGAAACTGATTACAAAATTGGAGTAGCCCGAACCGAGGAACATTGCGCGGTCTGTGGGGGTCATTTGGGACATGTGTTCAACGATGGCCCAAGAGAAACTACCGGAAAACGTCATTGCATTAATGGTGTGGCCCTGGACTTTATCCCTGATGGGAACTAATACTCAACATTGAAATGACCAAGAAATACGACGTTCAGAAAACCGAAGAAGAGTGGCAAAAATCCCTCTCCCCAGAAGAATTTTATGTATTGCGCAAAAAGGGAACCGAACGTCCGTTTACCGGACAATACAACCTTCATTTTGAGAATGGTGACTACCATTGTAAGGCTTGTAATGCCAAACTTTTTGAAAGTGAACACAAGTTTGAAAGCGGTTGTGGCTGGCCCTCTTTTGATCAAGCTGTGGAAGGTGCCATTGAATATATCAGGGACACCACGCATGGGATGATCCGTACCGAAACGGTCTGTGCCAACTGTGGTAGCCATTTAGGCCACGTGTTCAGTGACGGCCCAAGGGAAACCACCGGACAACGCTATTGCATCAACTCAGTAAGTATTGGCTTTAATCCTGAAGAAAACGAATGAATTTTCAAGAAAACTATCTGTCCAGCGTAAAATTTGAATTCAATCGCTACAAAACCATGGGCGATAAAACCTTTGCCCAATTGACCGATGAAGATATCCTTTGGACCTATTCCGAGACGGACAATTCCATTGCTATCATTGTAAAGCATCTGGTGGGAAATATGTTGAGCCGATGGACGCATTTTTTAACCGAGGATGGCGAAAAGCCGTGGCGTGAACGTGAAATGGAGTTTGAAGCCCCTTACACCTCCAAAAATGACATGATAGCCGCTTGGGAAAAGGGCTGGAGTTGCTTGTTTGATGCCTTGGATAGTATTGATTCATCAAATTTTGATACCAAAATCAAAATAAGGAACAAAGAGCACACCGTAATCGAAGCCATCAATCGGCAACTGGCTCACTATTCCAGCCATGTTGGACAGTTGGTTTTTATTGGAAAGATGCTAAAAGGCCCGCAATGGAAATCACTTTCCATTCCAAAAGGAGGCTCCGAAGCCTTTAACAAAAAGATGTTTGGCAAGTAGAAAAACTGATTTCACAAAAAAGGGCATTTTTTGATTTTATTGGACTTGGGATTTGGGAATTGAATTCCTTACTTTTGCACCTGCCCGCACTAAAAGCAGGCTTCAAATCTGAACAACTAAAATCAAGATCAAATGAGCAAGTTCGATATAATCGTTTTGGGAAGTGGTCCCGGTGGATATGTAACCGCAATCAGGGCCTCACAACTTGGATTCAAAACAGCCATTGTTGAAAAGGAAAGTTTAGGAGGTGTTTGTCTCAATTGGGGGTGTATCCCAACCAAGGCTCTTTTAAAATCCGCTCAGGTCTTTGAATATCTAAAACATGCCGAAGATTACGGTTTAAGTGCCAAAAAAGTAGAGCATGATTTTGGTGCTGTTGTAAAAAGAAGTCGTGGTGTGGCAGAAGGAATGAGCAAAGGCGTTCAATTCCTGATGAAAAAAAACAAGATTGAAGTCCTAAACGGCTTTGGGAAAGTACAGCCCGGTAAAAAAGTATTGGTTCAGGGAGAAAATGGGGATACTACTGAGTATACCGCCGACCATATCATCATTGCTACTGGAGCTCGTAGCCGTGAATTGCCAAGTTTACCCCAAGATGGTAAAAAAGTAATTGGGTATCGCGAAGCCATGTCCCTTGAAAAGCAACCCAAGAAAATGATCGTTGTGGGCAGTGGTGCCATCGGTGTTGAATTCGCCTATTTCTATAATTCCATAGGTACTGAGGTTACCGTTGTGGAGTTTCTTCCTAATGTTGTCCCCGTTGAGGACGAAGACGTGTCCAAACAATTGGAACGTAGCTTCAAAAAGTCTGGTATAAAAGTTAAGACCTCTGCCGAGGTTACCCATGTTAATACATCTGGAGATGGAGTAAAAGCTACCGTTAAAACTGCCAAGGGAGAAGAAGTATTGGAAGCAGATATTGTGCTTTCCGCTGTGGGCATCAAAACCAACATAGAAAATATTGGATTGGAAGATGTGGGCATCGCAGTGGATCGCGATAAAATATTAGTGAACGATTACTATCAGACCAACATCCCTGGCTATTATGCCATTGGAGACGTTACTCCAGGTCAGGCCTTGGCACACGTTGCCTCTGCCGAAGGCATTCTCTGTGTTGAAAAAATAGCTGGAATGCATGTTGAAGCCTTGGATTATGGGAACATTCCCGGGTGCACCTATTGCACACCGGAAGTGGCTTCCGTAGGGTTGACTGAAAAACAGGCCAAGGAACAAGGGTATGAAATCAAAGTGGGCAAGTTCCCATTCTCTGCCAGTGGAAAAGCAAAAGCTTCAGGAAACGCCGATGGTTTTGTTAAGGTGATTTTTGATGCCAAATATGGCGAATGGTTGGGCTGCCACATGATCGGTGCCGGGGTTACCGATATGATTGCAGAAGCGGTAGTGGCCCGTAAATTGGAAACCACGGGGCATGAGGTGTTAAAAGCTGTTCATCCCCACCCTACCATGAGCGAAGCTGTTATGGAAGCGGTTGCCGATGCCTATGATGAAGTAATCCACCTATAAGCCAAGTATGCTTAAACTTTTCAGGGCCGCTGCTATTTTAGAAGGAATTTCCTATTTATTGCTGTTTGGGATGACCATGCCCTTAAAACATTGGGCCGATATTCCAGAACCCAATATGGCTGTTGGCTATGCCCATGGGATTCTTTTTATTCTTTATGTCGCAGTGGCCGTTGTGTTTTGTTGGGAGCATAAATGGAGCATTAAAAGATTTAGTATTCTTTTTGTGGCTTCCTTGTTGCCCTTCGGGACATTTTATGCTGATAAGAAATATTTGAGTCCCTTAGCCTAAATAACTTTGGATGGCCAAATCATAGCTCTGCAGTCCAAAGCCCAGAATGACACCTTTGGCCCCTGAAGATATGTAAGAAACATGTCTAAACTCTTCCCGCTTGTGCGTATTTGAAATGTGCACTTCAACCACTGGAGTTGTTACTGCTTTTACGGCATCTCCAATCCCAATCGAAGTATGTGTGTAAGATGCAGCATTCAAGATAATGCCATCATAATCAAAGCCAACTTCCTGAATTTTCTCAATAAGTTCTCCTTCTATATTGGATTGAAAGTATTCCAGCTCGATTTGGGGAAATTTCTGCTGTAACTGTTTAAAATAGTCCTCAAAAGTGGTGTTTCCGTACACTTCGGGTTCCCGTTTACCCAATAGGTTTAAATTGGGGCCATTGATGATCATTAGTTTCATGGGGCAAAAATACAACAAAAAGAAAAGGGCGGTATATGCCGCCCTTATTATCATTTATTTCATTTCTATCAATTAAAGGCAAACTGTAATCCTAAGCCAAAGGCTCCTACCTCATTCCCCCAACTATCACTAAGACCAATGAAAGGCCTCCAGTCAAAATTAATGACAAATGGAACTCCGTTCATCTTAAAGTCAAGTCCTGCATGAGGGCGCAGCGCAAAACCATTTTCACCACCATCCAAGAGAATGATACTTGGTCCTACACCTACGTACCATCGCAATCCAGCGGCTCGTGCAAATCCTTTGTGGTAGGAATATAATGCGGTAATGATGGTTGCATTGTCCTCAAAACCTAAATCGGCTTGGCCAACATGATTGGAGGTAAAAAAATACTTGCCCGTAGCACCAACAAAGGTGGCATTATCAATAGCATCCACACCCAGTCCAAGGGCAGCCTTGTAACTGGTTTGAGCCTTAAGGGACACTGAACACAGAAGAGCGAGTGTAAAAACAAACAGTAATTTTTTCATTTCAAAGTATTTATCGGTTAATATTCATGATCTAAAACTGCTTCTAGGATTTGGGGTTATGAACAGTTTATTTTATGTATTCATAGTTTTAATTTGATATTCCAGTTCCACTTTGTTTATTAACTACCACAGCTTTAGGGTCTATATCAGAACAAAAACAAAATGCCCAGCGTTGCAATTGAAAAACTCCCATCATTGCTAATATTGATGTAGGAAACGTTCAATTCTGTGTTTCCGGTAATATTGTAGCCGATTAGGGGCCTTAAATAGAACCCTCCATCATTGCCTTCATTTATTCCGACGGCATAACCGACATCAGCCCCAAATTTGAACTCATAGGTTGGGTATAACCGAATGGAGGCCGCAGCTGGCAAAAATTGAAAGTCCTCAAACTCAGTTTCAACGGAAACTCCACCCCCTGAAAGGGTCGTGGTGTCGCCAAAAGCGTTGATAAACCCAGTCGCAAAACCTACATCCAACAGTTCGGAGGCCCCAATATGGTAGGCCAAATCCAAACCAAGACTAAAACTGGAAACATCTCCGGCATCTCCTACAGGAAGACCTGCATTTAATCCCGCTTTAAAATTGGTACGATCCACATATTGGGCCATTGATGAAAAACTAATGGCTACCATTGCAATCACCATCAATAAAAATGTCTTATTCATAATTGTTAAAATTTGCTAAACATTTAAACGGGTCTTCAATGGATATAGTATTTGCAACTGTTAAAAACCTACTTTTAAACAAGTGACGAATGTATTCAAACCGTTCTTCCATTTTGTTCATAAATTGACCAAAAAGCCATATCAGTTGACCAATAGACCAATGAATTTTAAAAAATTATGTAGCTATCTTTGATTTATGAACTGGCACCAAGCAATGCAGGATTATAAAACCTACCTAAAAATTGAGCGTGGGCTCAGTTCAAATTCCATTTCAAATTACGGCTTGGACCTACAAAAGTTGATGAATTATCTCAGTGAGCACAACATTACGGAATCCCCAATCCAAATTGGTCAGGAAACTGTACAACAGTTCATTTATGATGTGGCCAAAATTGTGAATCCCAGGTCACAGGCCCGTATTATTTCGGGCTTGAAAGGGTTTTTCAACTATTTGGTCTTTGAGGATTATCGTTCCGACAATCCCATGGATTTGATTGAGACCCCAAAAATTGGCAGAAAACTGCCCGATACACTTTCGGTTGATGAAATAAATGACCTTATTTCGGCCATAGACCTATCCAGGCCTGAAGGGGAACGCAACCGTGCCATTTTGGAGACCTTATACGGCTGTGGACTTCGGGTATCGGAATTGGTGAACTTAAAGCTTTCCGACCTATATTTTGATGAGGATTTTATAAAAGTCACCGGTAAAGGGAACAAGCAACGGTTTGTGCCCATCAGTACCATCAATAAGAAATACATCAACCTCTACCGCAGTGAGGTACGGGTACATTTGCCCATTCAAAAGGAGCACGAGGACTTTCTGTTTTTGAACCGAAGGGGAAAACAACTTACCCGGGCCATGATTTTTACCATTATCAAACGGTTGGCGGAAGAAATAGGACTAAAAAAAAGCATTAGTCCGCATACATTTCGGCATTCGTTTGCCACACATCTCTTGGAGAATGGCGCTGACCTTAGGGCCATTCAACAAATGTTGGGGCATGAAAGTATTACCACCACCGAAGTATACATGCATGTGAACCGGGGTCATTTAGCAAAGGTCTTGAACGAATATCATCCGAGAAGATAATTCTTTAGAATTTTAATCGCGTACCCAACCTAAGACTGTTTTTTACACCTTCAAGGCCTATACTATAAAACTTTGGGTTGCCCATGGGCATCATCATTTTGGCCTCAATCATCATATTGGGCTGAACATCATGTCCTACTCCAAAAAATATATCTTCTCTTGGTATGGGGTTGGGACGTCCTTTCCCGTTGTTCATTAAATCCCACTCACGCTGATATCCTCCGAGGATATACATTTTCTCGTCCAAATATTGCTTTAACTGAATTGGAATAGCAAATCGGTCAGCGAAAAGTCTCCGATAATGCTCTCCTCCTATACTGAAGTCAGTACCTTCCATTAAAGCAAGATGAACCTTAAACCATGCATAATTGGACAATCCATCAAAGGTTGGAAAATCATATCCTTCAATGGTCAAAGGGGTTTCTTGGAGCGATGCAGGTGCGTTATTGATTTGTCCATATCCCATTTGCCCAAAAACTAACAACGCAATAATTGTTGAATGGAAAATCTGTTTAGACATGATTAGTGCTTTTCCTTAAAAAATTACTATATCAATCTTTAACCACAATGAGGGTTAGCTAAACTTTAACCTTAGAAAATTTTAGGGGTTCCCAAAAGTGAGTCAACTTCCCTTTTTCAATTGATTTTTCAACTCTTGATTCTGTTTTTTATATGGCCGAATGATCAAACGGGCCTCTCGATCAAAACGAACGTAATTATACACCCAATTGATAAACACCACTACCCTATTCCGAAAGCCAATCAAAAAATATAAGTGCACAAACATCCACACAAACCAAGCAAATACTCCTTGGAATTTCACCCTTTTCATGTCCACCACAGCTTTGTTTCGGCCAACGGTGGCCATACTTCCCTTGTCTTTGTAGACAAAAGGTTTCATCGGTTTTCCTTCCACCAAGCGAACCAAATTATCACCAAGGCTTCTTCCTTGTTGAATGGCCGGTTGGGCCATCATGGGATGTCCATGGGGAAAGGCCTCTGTTTCCATTTCGGCCATGTCTCCAATAGCGAATATCTCAGTGAATCCTTCAACTTGATGAAATCTGTTCACCCGCAAGCGATTTCCCTTGCACAGAAATTCCTTGGCATCCAACCCTTTAATTCCCACCGCCTGTACTCCTGCAGCCCAAATCAGGGTAGCGGTATCAAAAGAAGTAGTTGTATCGGTAGTGACGTGCATGCCGTCGTAGTCCATGACCCTTATGTTTTTCCATACATTTACTCCCAACCCTTCCAAAAATTTTTCGGCTTTGGCAGAAGCCACTTCACTCATGGCAGGAAGAATGCGGTCTCCTCCTTGCACCAAATTGATTTGCGCCCTTCGGGTATCCAAATCTGGGTAATCTTTGGGCAGAATTCCTTTTTTAATTTCAGCCAGGGCCCCGGCCAACTCCACCCCGGTAGGACCACCGCCCACGATCACAAAGCTCATCAGTGCATCTCGCTCATGAAGATCATCAGTGATCAGTGCCTGTTCAAAATTTTCCAGAATCAAGCTCCTTAGGTTCAACGACTGAGGAATGGTCTTCATGGCCATACCTTTGGTCTCAATATTTTTGTTTCCAAAAAAATTGGTCTGAGAACCTGCAGCTACCACCAAATAATCGTAATTGATCGCACCAATATTCGTCTTTACCTCCCTCGCCTTGGTATCAACACTGGTTACTTTAGCCAGTCGGAAGAAAAAATTGGGATAACCCTGGAGCACTTTCCGAATGGGATAGGCTATGGAATCCGGCTCCAATCCCCCTGTTGAAACTTGATACAACAAGGGTTGAAAGTTGTGGTAGTTGTGCTTGTCCAAAAGCACTACCTGCATTTCTTTTTTACTGAGTTTTTTTGCTAGGGCGATTCCTCCAAAACCACCTCCTATGACCACTACCCTTGGGTAGCTTGATTGCGGAATATTCATGGTAGACATACCCGCAAAATTAAGCATTCCGCGGTTGGCGTTGCCATATTAAGGTAGGTTTTTTACTATCTTTAGCACCTGACTCAAAAACTCCATACGAATGAAAAAAATTCTCCCGATCGGTATTGCACTTATGCTTTCGGCAACCACTGTTTTTTCTCAAAAAGATGAAGAAAAAGTCCTCGAAGATTTGAATGCCAAAACCCAAAAATATGGCGACATTGCCCATGAGATTTGGGGGCTTGCCGAAATGGGTTATCAAGAAGAAAAGAGTTCTGCCCTATTGCAAAAAACCCTTTCTGACGCTGGTTTCAGCATTGAAACGGGAATAGCGGGCATTCCCACTGCTTTTAAAGCCGAATATGGATCAGGATACCCTGTTATAGCCATTCTTGGGGAGTATGATGCCCTACCCGGGTTGTCCCAACAAGCTGTTCCCGAAAAAAAATCGGCCAATAAGGCTGCCGGACATGCTTGCGGCCACCACCTTTTCGGTACTGCGTCAACGGCTGCTGCCATTGCCGTAAAAGATTGGCTAACTTCCAACAAAATACAAGGTACCATTCGTTTTTATGGCTGTCCTGCTGAGGAGGGTGGTTCTGGTAAAGTGTATATGGTTCGTGAAGGTGTTTTTAACGATGTGGATGTAGCTTTACACTGGCATCCCGGTGCGGAGAATGAAGCCAGTGCAGGAGCAGCATTGGCCAACAAATCGGCAAAATTTCGGTTTCATGGGATTTCAGCACATGCCGCTGGTGCACCCGAACGAGGTCGCTCTGCCCTGGATGGCGTTGAGGCCATGGATATGATGGTGAACATGATGCGTGAGCACATCCCACAAGACGCCAGAATACATTATGTAATCACAGACGGTGGAAAGGCTCCGAATGTGGTTCCAGATTTTGCCGAAGTGTACTACTATGCAAGGCACGGTAAAAGAGATGTCGTCATTGATATTTTTGACCGTATCGTAAAAGCAGCCGAAGGAGCTGCCTTGGGTACAGGAACCACCATGGATTATGAAATGATCGGGGGGACACATGAACTGTTGCCCAACCTTACCTTACAAAAAATCATGTATGACAACTTGACGAAAGTCGGTGGGGTAACCTATGCCGCCGAAGAAAAAGCTTTTGCCGAAAAAATATCCGAAACGCTAGGGGCAAAATCCTTGGATATGGAAACTGCAGAGAATATTCAACCATACCAGGAAGAAGCCAGAGCTTACGGCTCTACCGATGTGGGAGATGTGAGTTACACCGTACCCACAGCAGGTCTGGGTACCGCAACTTGGGTTCCCGGTACACCAGCGCATAGCTGGCAAGCAGTAGCCGCAGGGGGAACATCCATCGGCACGAAGGGAATGATGGTCGCCGCAAAAACATTGACCCTCACCGCCATAGATGTTTTCAAGAATCCTGAAACCGTGAAAAAAGCAAAAGAAGAGCTTGAAGAACGAAGAGGTGAAGACTTTAAATACATTCCCTTGTTGGGCAATAGACCACCAGCCTTGGATTATCGAAAATAAGGTTTCTTTGTGGTGGTATTGTAACAAAAACCATTTTGTAGCTACAAATAAAGCAAACTACTTACCAACCGTTGAACAAAGAACTGGAACATCGTTTTGTCACCGAACTTGAGAACAATCAGAATATTGTTCACAAGGTATGCAGCCTCTATACCAATGATAAGGACTCCCACAATGACCTCTTTCAAGAAATCACCATACAATTGTGGAAGGCCTATCCTAAATTTAGAGGAGACTCCAAGTTTAGTACATGGATGTACAGAGTGGCCCTGAATACGGCCATCACCTTGTACCGAAAATCAAAAAGAAGGGTAAAAACACAGGATTACGATTCGGTCGTCCATAAAATAAAGGCGGACCCTTATGACGATACCGAAGAGCGACAATTAAAATTGATGTACGACGCAGTACGGCAGTTGGGCGATATTGACAAAGCATTGGTGTTTCTCTATCTGGAAGACAAAGATTACTCGGAAATAGCAGAAACCCTTGGTATCACCGAAGTCAACGCTAGGGTGAAAATGAATCGGGTAAAAAATAAATTAAGAACCATATTAAATCCTTAGATTATGGTGGATGAACTGGAGCTTTTAAAAAAAGACTGGCAGAAAAAGGAAGCCGAACTTCCCAAACTTACCTATGACCAAATCTACAAGATGATCTGGAAGAAATCATCTTCCATTGTGAAATGGATTTTTTACATCAGTATCATAGAGTTCGTCTTTTGGGCCGCATTGAACATATTTTTCAGTGATGCCGAATCCATGCAAGAGCTCAAGGCCATGCATATTTATCGAATTTTAATGGTCTTAAATGTTATTAACTATGGAATAATCCTGTACTTTATTTATAGGTTCTATACCAATTACCGAAAAATTTCATTTACCGACTCTTCCAAAAAATTAATGCAAACCATTCTCTCTGTTAAAAGAATCGTAACCCAGTACGTCTGGTTCAACTTGATTATTTTTACCATATCCATGCTTATCAGTATTTATGGTGCCTTTGTATACGGTCCCGAAGGTGAGAAATTAATGGAGGCCGCTGCCCAAGATGGTAACACCGCCTTGTTCTGGGTAATATTGATAGTGGTTACCGTGCTTTTTATTGCTGTCTTGTTGGTGCTTGTTTGGCTATTTTATAAACTGCTCTACGGAATCCTGTTAAAGCGATTGCGACAGAACTATAAAGAGCTGAAAAAATTGGAGGTTTAATCCCCTCGGTAACTATACCTTCTTTTCTGGTTCTCTTCCTCATAAGCGGCCAATTCTGCCCGAGAGATTACTTTTAAGAACGAAGGATGTTGCTCAATGGCATATTCCAGTTTTTCCAAAATGGCGTCAATGGATTCGTTTTCGTAATCGATCTCCAAGGGAGCTTTGATCTGCATGGATTGCAAAATGCCTTTCTTTTTTACCCGAAGTCCCTTTTTATCAAAAGAGCGTCGAAATCCATCAATCACCACGGGAACAACCACAGGTTTATATCGCTTAATGATGTGTGCGGTTCCTTTGCGCAAGGGCTTCCACGGAGTTGTAGTGCCCTGTGGGAAGGTAATTACCCAACCATCATCCAAGGCTTTGGCTATATTACTGATGTCACTGAACTTCACCTGCCGGTTTACATTCTGGCCATCAGCACGCCACGTTCGTTCTATACTGATGGAGCCCGCGTAGGCCAAAATCTTGGTGAGCAAGCTTTTCCCCATAGTTTCCTTAGCGGCCACATAATAAATATTGAGCTTGGGATTCCAGAGATACCCTAGGTTCTTGATGTTGTCATCCCTACCCTTTAAACTTGCATTGAACACATGGAACATAGCCACAACATCCGCAAAATAGGTTTGGTGGTTGCTCACGAAAAGTACATTGGTTTCGGGCAGTTCACGAATAATTTGCGAACCTTCTATTTCAAGGGTGTTGAATCCTTTATAGCGTTGGTGTGTCATCATTCCAGCAATACGAATCAGCCAACGTTTTAAGAATAGAATATGACCGAAAGGATTTGTTTTGAATAGGCCCATGGATAACTGTTGTTGGCAAATTTACAAAATAGCGGTCAAAGCACTTGCCGTAAAAGCTCCCTGATTTCGCTCAACATCATGGCTGTGGCACCCCAAACAGTATAACCATTTAATTTATAAGCGGGTACATTTATATTTTTCGCATAGGATGTGCTCAACAATTCTTCAATGAGATTGGCATCGTCCAAAAAATCCCTCACATAGGCCTCCACCACCTGTTCCACCTCGTCCTCTTGGGGCACAAATGGTTGTGGATTTTGATAAATCCCCATAAAGGGTTGAACCATAAAATTACTAGGGGGAATATAAACTTCACTCAACTCACGAATCACTTGTACTGAGGTTGGTGGCACGCCCACTTCCTCATGCGTCTCTCGCAGTGCAGTATCCATTAGGTCCTTATCTTGTTTTTCAACCTTCCCTCCCGGAAAACCTATTTGGTTGGAATGCACCCCTTCATACGTTTTTCGCAGGATGAGAAGCAGTCGGGTTTCCATGGACACATCAGGATAAAAAAGAACCATGACCCCCGCTCTTTTCGGGTTGGTCTTTTTGATATTATGCTGTTTTAACCACTGTATCCGCTCTGTTGGCGACATTTTATAGTGCGATTCTTCTCCTGGAAGAGGGAGATTTTTTAATTTTAAAGCTATTTCACAAAACTCGTCAAAATTCATGTTGTTAAGACCATTCGCATTAACTACAAGTATACTACTAATTTTTTTCGTCTCCTGTGGAGAGTCCCCAAAAAAGAACATCGTTAAAAAAGAAGGAACTGCTGTTAAAATAGATTCTGTGCCGCAAAAGGATGTAGAAAGTACTTCCAAGGAGGAGGAAAAAGAAGATGCCTTTGTTCTGACTGAAGAAAATGCTATTGATTTCTTTTTTGATTATGCCAAAACGCTCAAACAAAATAAGGTGAAGATCATTACCACCATGGGTAGTTTTACCATACAACTCTACGATGATGTACCGTATCATAAAGCTAACTTTATCTATCTGGCCAGGCAGAACTATTTTGACAGCACCCAATTCCATCGTGTGGTGAAGGATTTTATTATTCAGGGCGGCAATTCGGATGACAGAAAAACAGCCAGAAAGCGCGGTGATATTGGAAGGTATCTACTTCCACCTGATGCCAAAAAGGGCTATAAGCATCATAGGGGCACCATTTCAATGCCCAGTAGTGAACGGGACAACCCGCACAAACTGGCCTCTCCCTATGAATTTTTTATTGTGGTGACCAACCCTGGTTCCTATCATTTAGATGGCTCCTATACCCCTTTTGGGCGGGTCATTGAAGGCATGGACGTAGTGGATGCCATTAATAAGGTTCCCGTGGGAGATGGGGATTGGCCCCTAAAAAATGTTTATATCCTTGATGTTGAAGTTTTGTGAACCAAATGAAAAATACCATAATTTAGATGGAACTAACTTCAAACAACTCATAAACTATGGTACAAACCGAAGCATTTGTTTGCTCAGACGACAAACAATCCTATGAAGGTGTAATTGCTTTTGATGACAGCTTTAAGGGCAAACGGCCGGTGGTGTTGATTTCCCACACCTGGGTGGGCCAATCGGATTTTGAGGAAAACAAGGCCGTTGAACTGGCCAAACTGGGTTATTTAGCTTTTGCCATTGATGTCTACGGACAGGGAAAAAGGGCCCAGAATGTATCCGAGGCAGAAACCTTAATGAATGAAATGTTGGCCGATCGCCAGGAATTGCTCAACCGATTGCTATTGGCTCTGGATTCCATCAAACAGCATAAGCTTGCCCACACTGACAAGGTGGGAATCATTGGTTTTTGTTTTGGGGGAAAATGTGCATTGGATCTGGCTCGTTCCGGCACGGACATAAAAGGTGCCATTTGTTTCCATGGGATTTTAGATCCCTCTGGGCTGGACCACGATGGCGACATCAAGGCTAAAATCTTGGTCATGCAGGGTTGGGAAGATCCCCTGGCTTTTCCCAAGGATATTGTTTCACTCGGATATGAGCTCACGGAGCGCAATGCCATTTGGGAAATGGATGTCTTTGGTGGAACTGGTCATGCATTTACCAATCCAAAAGCCAATGCACCAGATGAGGGCATGTTATTTAACCCTCTGGCCAATGACCGATCTTGGCAACGAATGGTTCATTTTTTTGAGGAAGTTTTTGCGGATTGATTGAACTTTTGGAAAAACCCTGGATTGCCAATACTGCGTTATCCTATTTTGGGCCGGTGCCGGCCTCCACTCATAAAGCATGAGAAGGGCAGCTATAATGATAAGATTCTTGATGATATATTGCCCCAAAAGAGTCAAGTAAAGTGGTCCCTCATTAAAAGTGTCACCAGGAAAAAACAGCAATGGTGTAAAGGTAAAGAGCATGTGTACCAAGGCCAGCCCTACTGCCGTCTTGCGTAGTATATTGAAAATCAAGAACACTCCGACCACCGCTTCCCAAAGGGCTAAAAGTATGATGGAAACATTATCGGGAATAAGTCCAAAAGTAAGCATATGGATCGTGTTCTTGGCCAAGCCTTCCGCTGGACTAAGATTCGGAAAAAACTTTAGTGTCCCAAACCACAGGTATACCAATCCAATGGAAATGGACAATAATTTATTCTTAAAAGATTGTTTCATGATGAAGAGGTCAGCTATTTTGGTTTATTGAAAAGGCCGACCTGATTAGGACGGCCTTTGTGCTTTTCTGCACCTGAGCACCAAAGTATAGCAATATATTCTATTAAACAACTAACCACAAGGCAAAAAACATTAATGAATGATTAATGCATTTAACAAATGATTAATATTTAGGGGTTCAGGGTGATTTCATGAGAAAAAATGTACCTAAGAAAGGGACTATTTCCCTTTCTTCCTGTAGATATTGGGTAAGCGTATGCCAAATTTGACGGCCAAAAGTCGTAATCCGATCACCACCAAAATTGAGGCTATGTAGGCATAATCTTCCCTCATGGAGAGCCCTGTGAAGAGAAAATAACTGGCGCCCCCTAAAATACAGGCGGTGGCATAAATTTCTTTTCTAAAAATCACTGGGATTTCGTTGCAAAGTATATCACGGATCACTCCACCAAAACAAGCGGTCATGGTTCCCAATGCAATGCATACTACGGGCAACAATTCCGCCTGCAGTCCTTTCTCAATTCCTACCATGGTATAGAGTCCGATTCCAATGGTATCAAACAAAAACAGGGATTTTCTTAAGTACTTTAATTGATTTACAAAAATGACTGCAAATACCACCGCAATGAAAATGGTAAGCATATAGGTGATGTCCGTCATCCACGCCACCGGTGTATTTCCAATGAGAAGGTCCCGAAGGGTTCCCCCACCAATGGCCGTTACAAAAGCAATAATGAACACTCCGAACAGATCCAATCGCTTTTCCATGGCCACCAAAACGCCGGAAATGGCAAAGGCCACTGTCCCCAAAATGTCAATGGTTTGATAGAGCATACCTACATTTTTTGGGTATAGTAATTATAATCTTTTAAAACCGTATCAATAAAAGGAACATCATAGAGTTTGGAATTGGTCTGAAGGATGCTCTCCACCTTTACCCGAAGTGCCGTCAAAGTCTTAAAGTCCCCACTTTTTTTGGCGATATAAAAAGTTTCCTTAATCAATCGTACGTCCTTATCCGTTAACAGTGTTACATTGGTGAACTGGGGCACATATTCTTCGTTGATCTCTTCCAAAATGGTATGTGAAACCTTTGTCTTCTTCTTGGTGCTGATGACCACAGTTCCCGCTGCTGCATCCCCCACCCGTTGTCTTTTTTCGGAAAATAAAATGCTCAAAATACCAATGGAACCCAAAAAAATCCAAATATCCACCAACCGAAGCATCCATCGCACCAATAGATTGCTCCAATGCACTGGAGTTCCATCCAATCGTACTACCCGCATCTTCATCAGCATCTTACCCACAGTCTGCCCATTAAAGAGGCTGTGCATCAAAAGGGAATAAAACATGGCCGGTAGAAAAATCAGGGCCACCAGCCCGCGTTGGGTCCAAGCATCTTCATAGACATACCCAATGGCATCACCTATAAGATTCACCAAGTAGGCATACATATAAAGAATGAATCCATCGATCAAAAAAGCTACAATACGCTCACCAATGCTTACGATCTTATAATCTAAGTTGACATTTTGCGTTGTATTGATTTGGAGGTTATCCATATAACCGTAATTTTAACTGTACGAATTTCCACTTATGCGCGAGGCTGCCTTTGTGAAACAAAATAAGGAAAAATGGATTGCATTTGAAAAAGCAATCGAATTAGGTTCCAACACCGACCCTGATGCTCTTGTAGATGGTTACATTCAACTCACAAACGATTTGGCCTACGCACAGACGTATTACGCAGAAAGCAAGACTTTATTGTATCTGAACTCTTTGGCTTCCCAAGCGCACCAAAAAATTTACCGCAACAAAAAAGAATCCGGTAACCGGATCATTGAGTTTTGGGCACGAGAGTTTCCACTCTTTTTCAAACAATATCATAAAACACTATTGATGGCCTTTTTGATTTTTATGGTGGCCTCGGCCATAGGTAGTATCTCTGCCCTTAACGATTCTTCTTTTGTTCGGCTTATCCTGGGAGATGCGTATGTTAATGAGACCCTCAATAATATTGAAATAGGAGAACCCACTGCCATCTATAAAAGTGGTAGTGAAGTGGGGACATTTTTGGGAATCACCATCAACAATATTCGGGTGGGCTTCTTGGCCTTTGCTTTTGGGGTCATTACCAGTATTGGCACTGTCTATATTTTGTTCAGCAATGGGGTTATGTTGGGCGCATTCATTACCTTTTTTTATACCAAAGGGGTGTTTTTTGAGGCCAACCGACAAATCTGGCTGCATGGCACCATCGAAATTTCGGTGATCATTATTGCCGGATGCGCCGGACTCATCATGGGCAACAGTATTTTATTTCCGAAGACATTTTCTAGGCGGGTTTCTTTTATGAAAGGGGCCAAGGATGGCTTAAAAGTTGTGGTGAGCACCATTCCTTTTTTCATTATTGCCGGGTTTATTGAGGGATTCATCACCCGCTATGCCACTATGCCGGACTGGCTCGCATTTTTAATTATTGGTGGGTCATTGTGCCTTATTATTTATTATTATATTATTTATCCAATCTTACTAAACCGATCTTATGAAGGACAAATACCTCGAGCTTAGAATCAACCGCGATTTTGGCGATATTCTAACCGTTTACTTTGATTTTTTAAAGCAGAACATTAAAAAGTTCACCAATGTTTTTCTCAGTTACAATGGGATTTTTCTCATTGGACTTTTGATTACCAGTTATTTGTTGGTCAGCGGATTTGTTGGGATGATTTCAGAAAACTCTAATTTATATGGAATCAATACGGGGCAAACCAGTGAGGGCACCTATTGGATCTATGTTATTGCCGGGGGAATCCTCTTCTTTCTTATTTTTTTAATGGTTGCTGGGTTGAACTTCAGTCTTAGCTCCTCCTATATGATCAAATATGATGAACATAAAGGAATGGACTTTGACAAAACCGAGGTCTGGAACCTTACCAAAGACAAGTTGGGTAGCACTTTGGTGTTTATCCTGCTTTTAATCCCCATTTATGTGTTGTTTTTTATCGCATCCATCATTTTCGCCTTTATACCGTTGTTGGGCATGTTTGCCCAATACATCCTCCAATTTTTTATGACGGCTTGGATTGGGGTTTCCTTTTTTAGCATGTTGAGTGAGGACAAGGGTGTTACAGATGCGTTTGGGGAAGGCTGGAACTTGGTCAGTAAAAACTTTTGGAAGTCAGTTGGGGTCAACTTCATTCTTGGGCTGCTTAACGGACTGCTCATGTTCATCGTCTTGATCATTCCTGCAATTCTTATCGGTATTTATACATTTCATGTTGTAGAAAACAATGTGAATGTAGGCGGTATTGTATCTACGGTTGTATATACCCTTGGTCTATGTGCATTCCTCATACTCATGGTATATGCCCAATGCCTTTCGCAATTTATCAATGGAATTCTTTTCTACACCTTACATGAGAAGACTTATAATGTCAACACACGAAGTAAAATTGAACAAATAGGACAATCCGAGCAGTGATCCAACGTATTACAATCATATTTCTTTTGTTATGGGCCTCATTATCCTCCGCCCAAAACGATACCATTTCAATTCCCATTGATGAGGGCTCCACCTTGACCAAACGTGAAATTCAGGAAGACCTCAGCCAAAAGTACACGGGCGAGGATTTTAATTATGATGTTAAGACCGGTGAATCCGCCAACCTATTGGCACGTTTTATCCGATGGATTTTGAACAGCCTTGGTGAAACCTTTGGCTTGGATATCTCACCCCAAACTTTGCTCATTCTGGAATATACCATCTACGCCCTCATG
The DNA here is from genome assembly GCA_050303195.1 of Allomuricauda sp. GTDB lineage: Bacteria > Bacteroidota > Bacteroidia > Flavobacteriales > Flavobacteriaceae > Flagellimonas. Next base: position 75,689 of record JBNLBG010000008.1, read on the forward strand.
GGTGCCTTGGTCATTTACCTTTTGGTGCGGGTGTTCATCAATGAAAAGTTCAATGCCATTTTCTCCAAAAAGGCGAAGTCCATCGTGGATATTGATTTTTCGGAGCACCATATTGAATCATTGGACCTGGATGCCTTGATGAGTGATGCCCTAAAAAACAAGGACTATCGACTTGCGGTACGGTATCAGTTCCTCAAAATATTAAAGCTGCTTTCCCAAAAGAACATCATTGAATGGCATTTTGATAAAACCAATGTGGACTACGAACTGGAAATAAAAGAGGGAAACCTCCAAACCGAGTTTAAAAAAGCTTCCTATCTCTACGAGAACATTTGGTACGGAGAACAACCTATCGATGAAACCGGCTATTCCAAAACCAGTTCCCATTTTGGCCGATTAAACAATTTAATCCTGCAATAACCATGGATCGGAAATCTAAACTCGTTATTGCACTATTCGCCGCTGTGGTCGTGGGCATCATCATTACCGAAGTTGTTAGGCCCAAACCCATTAATTGGAGGCCTTCTTACACTTCAACCGATAAAATTCCCTTTGGATGTTATGTGCTTTACAACGAATTGCCCACAATTTTTCCCAATGATTCCATTGAAACCGTTGAAAAAAGTGTGTATGATGTTTTAGTGGACCGGGATACTGCCATTGCATCAAATTATATTTTTATTAATGAATATGTTGAGCTGGACGAGCAGGAAACCAATCAGCTTCTGGATTTTGTGAACCAAGGAAACAGCGTTTTTATATCTGCTACAGATTTTGGTTGGCCCTTACTGGATACTTTGAACATTACCCTAGCATCGGATTACAGCCTAAAGGAAGGTACTGCCATCCTCAATTTAACCCATAATACATTCAAGGAAGAAGAATTTAAATTGTCACGCGGGGTATTCAATTCCCATTTTACCAGCGTGGACTCTACCAACACCACCATTCTGGGGCATATCACCTATACCAAGGAAAACTTTTTGGAAGAGCAGCCGGAAGAACGGGTTACCAAGCCCAATTTCATAAAGACCAAGTTTGGTAAAGGCCATTTTATTATTAACAGCACACCACAGGCCTATTCCAATTTTTATATGCTGAAGGGAAACCAGGATTATGTGGCGCACACATTTTCCTATTTGCAGGATACCGATCTAGTATATTGGGATAATTACAAAAAAGTTGGGCGTATCATCATAAATTCGCCGATGCGCTTTGTTTTGGCACAAGATGCTTTAAAATGGGCCTATTACCTCAGCATTTTGGGCATTTTGTTGTTTGTCCTTTTTCGAGGGAAACGGGAACAACGCATCATTCCCGTGATAGAACCCTTGAAAAATTCTTCGGTGGAGTTTGCCCAAGCCGTTGGATCCCTGTACCATCAAAATAAAGACTATACCGACCTCATCCATAAAAAATTAAACTATTTTTTGGCGTATCTAAGAAATCGGTACCATATTGACACCTCCCAACTCGATGAGGCGACCATTCAAGTTTTGGCCTCCAGGGCAGGTAAAGAAGTGAGGGAAACCAAAAATTTGATTGAATATATCCTGAACCTAAAGAACAAAAGCACCCATACAGAACAAGACAGTATAGAACTCAATAAAAGAATAACCGCATTTAAGCAGTAAAATATGGAAGTAAACGAACAACAGGACAACGTACAGTTCAACAGTCGGATTGACCTGACCCAACTACAAGAGGCCGTTTCCCAAATTAAATCAGAATTGGGCAAAGTAATCATTGGCCAGCAAGACATGATCGAATTGCTCATCGTGTCCATATTGGCCAACGGACATTCCCTCATTGAAGGAGTGCCCGGAGTCGCCAAAACGGTGACTGCTAAATTATTGGCCAAGACCATGAACGTGGATTTCAGTCGAATCCAATTTACTCCAGATTTAATGCCCAGTGATATTTTGGGAACATCCGTTTTTAATGTCAAAACCTCAGAGTTTGAGTTCAAGAAGGGTCCCTTGTTCTCCAACATCATTTTAATTGATGAGATCAATCGCGCACCCGCCAAAACACAGGCCGCCCTGTTTGAGGCCATGGCTGAACGGCAAATTACCATGGATGGCACCGAATATGCCATGGAACCTCCCTTTCTGGTGTTTGCCACCCAAAATCCCATTGAACAAGAAGGCACCTACCGTTTGCCCGAAGCCCAATTGGACCGTTTTTTGTTCAAAATCAATGTGAATTACCCCTCCTTGGAAGAGGAAATACAGATTTTGGAAAGCAAGCACGAGCAGAAAACCAAAATTGAAGAAGAACTGGTCAATAGCTTATTTTCGGGCCAACAGATAGCCGACTATCAAAAGACCATAAAGGAAATCATTGTTGAAAAAAACCTGCTTAAATACATCGCCTCCATTGTGGACAACACACGAACCAATGCCAATCTTTATTTAGGGGCATCACCTAGGGCTTCCATTGCTATTATGGATGCATCAAAGGCATTGGCCGCTATGAATGGTCGGGATTTTATAACCCCGGATGACATCAAAAAAGTGGCAGGTCCCGTTTTGGGACACCGAATAATGTTGACTCCGGAACGGGAAATGGAAGGATTGACCTCGGAACAAGTGGTCAATCAAATTGTGGACAGTATAGAAATTCCCAGATAATCCGTGAAGCGACTTTTTAGACCCATATATCTTCAAAAACGGTTTTTCATAGCCATGACAGTCCTAATTTTGGGATTTGTGGTCTCGTTTATGGTACCGTTCTTATATGGAGCTATAAGGGTGCTATTCTTTGTTTTTGTGCTGTTTTTTATTGTTGATTTGCTCCTATTGTTCGCTTCCAAAGGAAAGATTGAAGGCAAACGTGTCTTACCGGACAAACTTTCCAATGGCGATGACAATCCTATTCAATTGAAAGTGGCCAACACCTACCTTTTTCCCATTATGGTGAAGCTAATTGATGAGATTCCATTCCAATTTCAAAAACGGGATTTTGGCCTCACCAGCAAAATTTCAAGTGGGGGAAGCAAAGTTTATGATTATCAACTGAGACCTACGGAACGAGGCGTATATTCCTTTGGAAGTTTGAATATTTTTGCGGTTTCACCCATTGGCTTTTTGGCCAAAAAGTATTCGTTTGACCAAGCCCAAGAGGTGCCTGTTTACCCATCATTTCTTCAATTGCAAAAGTATGACCTGATTGCTTTTACCAACCGACTGCATGAGTACGGTCTTAAAAAAATCCGACGGATTGGCCATACCATGGAGTTTGAACAAATCAAGGATTATGTTTTAGGCGATGATATTCGAAATATCAACTGGAAGGCCACGGCCAAAAGAGGGCAGCTCATGGTCAACCAATACCAGGACGAGAAATCCCAACCCATATATTCCGTAATAGATAAAGGCAGGGTAATGAAAATGCCCTTTAATGGGTTGAGTCTATTGGATTATGCCGTCAATGCCACTTTGGTCATCAGCAACATTGCCCTTAAAAAACATGATAAAGCGGGAATGTTCTCCTTTAGCAACAAAATTGAGAATCGGGTGGTGGCCGAACGGAGAAGTTCCCAAATGAACTTGATTTTGGAAACCCTCTATAATCTGGACACCAATTTTATTGAAAGTGATTTCAGTAGGCTCTATATTGATGTAAAACGAAATCTCAACCAGCGGAGTTTGTTGTTGTTGTACACCAATTTTGAAACCTTGGATGCCCTACATCGGCAACTCCCCTATTTGGCCGCCATGGCCAAACAGCACTTGTTGGTGGTCATATTTTTTGAAAATACCGAACTGAATGAATTTGCCGACAAAAAAGCCGATACAGTCCATCAAATATTTGAGCAGACCATCGCTGAAAAATTCATTTATGAAAAAAGGCTCATTGTCAACGAATTGCGAAAACACGGTATTCAGACCATCTTGACCAAACCGGAAAATTTAACCATCAATACCATCAACAAATATTTGGAAATAAAGGCAAGAGGACTTATTTAATTGGGGCATAATGATTTATAACCTGTCTGGAAAGTCCCAAAGTAGTTAAATGCGGAAGATTATCGCCATTTACCAAATAGATGTGCGGACCATCATCAAATGGAAAATCCATATCGTAAAGATTGGAATATTTTCCTCTTAGCCTCCCCCTACTATCTTTTTTAGAAAAAATATCCACCACCAAACCTACGGTCACACCACCAAGAATGGTTGCCAATAGATCACCATTGTCCCAAGAGTTATTTGGCTGTCCAGCGTCTATGGCCTCTTTGGCCACACCAGCCATGGCACTTCCGGTAACTGCACCAACAAAGGTCCAAATACGATTTCCTTTGGTTGCATGTTTGGCTATTCCTGCACCTGCAAGACCAACAAGACTGCCACCTAAAAAATGGAGGGCTTTATCTCTCTCTACTTGCCCATAACTGTACGATACGAGCATAGATAGTACCAACGTGGGGATTAGTGTTCTCATGCGCGGTAAAAATATTGAAAGTTGTAGAAACTTTCCTTACCGTTCAACTAATAGTCTTGCATTTCATCCTTAGCTAGGGCAAATTCGGTCATTAGGTCAGCTATTATTTGGGCCGCAGGCTTAATATCATGTATTAAACCAGATACTTGGCCAATCTCCAGTTCACCTTCCTCCATATCGCCTTCAAACATGCCTTTTTTGGCCCGTGCCCTCCCTAACAATGCTTTCAACTCTTCTACAGTGGCTCCATTGGCATACGCCTCTTGCACATCTTGATAAAATTTATTCTTGAGGAGTCGTACTGGCGCCAATTCCTTAAGGGTGAGATGGGTATCTCCTTCTTTTGCCCGTACCACCCATTGTTTGAAGAGTTTATGGGAGGATGCTTCTGGGCTGGCCACAAATCTGCTTCCCACTTGAACGCCATCGGCACCCAATACCATGGCCGCCAACATGGCTCTTCCCGTGGCAATTCCCCCTGCGGCAATCAATGGAATGTTGATTTTCTCTTTTACTGAAGGAATCAACACCATAGTAGTGGTTTCATCCCTTCCATTGTGCCCACCTGCTTCAAAGCCTTCGGCCACAATAGCATCCACACCCGCTTCCTGGGCTTTTAATGCAAATTTCACACTACTAACTACATGGACCACAGTAATTCCCTTTTCTTTGAGAAATGGAGTCCATGTTTTGGGGTTTCCAGCGGAAGTAAACACAACTTTGACCTTTTGGTCGACGATGATTTGCATCAACCGGTCAATATCAGGATAGAGCATGGGGACATTCACTCCGAAAGGTTTGTCAGTAGCTTTTCTGCACTTTTCAATATGTTCTTGAAGGACTTCGGGGTACATGCTCCCCGCTCCCAACAATCCCAGTCCACCCGCATTGGAAACCGCGGAGGCCAAACGCCAGCCACTGGCCCAGACCATACCAGCCTGAATGATGGGATATTGTGTTCCGAAAAGTTTAGTGATTCTGTTTTGCACTTGAGTTAGGCAATTTCCTTTATGGTTTAATATACTTGAAAAAGTAACAAAAAGAAAATAGTAATAAATTTTACAAAGCTAAAACATAGCTTCAAATTCTTCCTGTTTCTTTATGAGTTCAATTACCTCATCTTTATTTTTATCCAGTAGAATGGCACTGTAGTTCAAATGTTCTTCGGGAAACTTTCTTTTTATAACGCTTAATATTTCATTTTGCCAATATGGATGTTCCAAATCCTCGGTCTTAAGTTTAGAGTAACGTTTCCTTGATTTTGGATACTTTGCCCACGAACCTTTATAATCGTTATAAAGTTGGTAAGCAATTAAATTTGAAACATCCCTTAAAACGTTAATAGGTATTCTTCCATTTGAACGAATGTTAAAATAAGAATAGATTTTATTTTTAAATCGCTTTTGAGATTCAACTCCATATATTCCAAAAAACTGACAGAAATTCATAACAACTACGAAATTACCCCAGAACCCACCAGTTCATCATCTATGTACCAGGCCACAAACTGCCCTTCAGTGATAGCGGATTGTTTTTCCTTGAAGTCAACATAAAGCCCATGCTCTATTTTATAGAGCGTAGCAGGTTGCAACGGTTGTCGGTATCGAATACGTGCCATGACCTCAAGGGTTTCATCCACTTTCAAAGCTAAATCGGGGCGAACCCAATGCAACTCATCCTCATTCACAAAAAGGGTATGGCGGTACAATCCGGGATGTAATTTCCCTTGTCCAGTGTAGATGATGTTTTTCTCCACATCGGTATCAATCACGAACAAAGGCTCCTTGGTTCCACCTACATTAAGTCCTTTGCGTTGACCAATGGTAAAATAATGCGCACCTTGATGTTCACCAACCACTTTTCCATCTGTTTGGGAGTACAGTGGTTTTTCAGCATTGAAAGCCAATTCTTCGCGTTTATTCTGAAAAGTGGGCACCGTAACAGAAAATTGTGAGGCATCAGTGGGCACTTCCACAATAACCCCTTTTTTAGGGCTCAGCTTTTGTTGTAAAAATTCAGGTAGATGTACCTTCCCGACAAAACAAAGTCCTTGGGAATCTTTTTTGTCCGCCGTAATCAAATCATTTTCGGCTGCAATCTTCCGAACTTCAGGCTTGGTCAATCCACCAATGGGAAACAAAGCTTTAGAAAGTTGTTCTTGTGATAATTGGCAAAGAAAATAGGATTGGTCCTTGTTTTTGTCAACCCCGGCCAAAAGTTGGTACGTTTCGGTACCATCCGCATTTTTGATTATTCCTTTTCTACAATAATGGCCTGTGGCGACATAATCCGCACCCAATTGCAGGGCGATTTTTAGGAACACATCAAATTTTATTTCGCGGTTACAAAGCACATCTGGGTTGGGCGTGCGTCCTTTTTCATACTCGCTGAACATATAATCCACAATACGCTCTTTGTATTCAGCGCTTAAATCAACCGTTTGAAACGGAATTCCCAGTTTTTCGGCCACAATCAAGGCATCATTGCTATCCTCAACCCAAGGGCATTCTTCGGAAATGATAACAGAGTCATCCACCCAATTTTTCATGAAAAGGCCAATCACCTCGTACCCCTGCTCCTTTAAAAGATAGGCGGTAACGCTTGAATCCACTCCTCCAGAAAGTCCTACAACAACCTTTTTCATTGTTACTGATTATGGGCACAAAAATACAAAATAGTCTTCAGTGATGCTATGTAGTCCATAGTTTGGTCTTTGCCTTACTGTATTGGCCCATAGGCTTTGAAAAGTATTTTTTACAGCCCTTTTATCGATTGGGAATTACCGTTCATCGATGACACATCAAAAGGAGTCCTTTTACCATACAAAAACCCCCAGTTTGACAACTATTAATTTTTTTACCAGCCACAATGCTGCATCTTTGAAGTCCCAAATCTTTCCAAACTATACCTACAAATGGAAAACTCCCCCAAAGAACTTGGGGGAGTTTTTTTGTTTTGAAAGCAACGTTGATTTGATGCTATTATCGTTTGCCTATTTTCTTCTGCTCCTCAGCTTGTTCCATCATTTCACGCATTTTACGCTGGAACTTGTTCTCTTTCTTAGGCTTTTTCTTGTTTTCCTGGATTTGGGCATGGATTTTATCCTCATCCAAAATGTAATTCTTTATGGCCAACATGATAAAGATGGTAATCAAGTTGGAAATAAAGTAGTACAAACTCAACCCACTCGCATAGTTGTTAAAGAAGAACAACATCATTAATGGCGATAGGTACATAATGAACTTCATATTGGGCATGCCGGGTTGCTGCTGCATCTGCATACTCTGCCCTGTAGTCATCATCATATAAAAGAAGATGGCCACCGATGCCAAAATGGGGAAAAGACTCACGTGGTCTCCATAAAATGGTACCGTGAAAGGCAATTCAAAAATGGTATCGTATGAAGATAAATCATCTGCCCATAAAAAGGATTTTTGTCGTAATGAGAACGAGGTCGGGAAAAACATAAACAGCGCATAGAAAATAGGCAGCTGCAACAATGCGGGTATACACCCACTCATTGGGCTAACCCCGGCTTTGTTATACAGCTTCATGGTTTCTTGCTGTTTTTTCATGGCGTTGTCCTTGTACTTCTCATTGATTTCGGTAATCTCAGGCTTCAATACCTTCATTTTGGCCTGTGAGAGATAGGATTTATAGGTTACAGGTGATAATGCCAATCGTACCACAATGGTCATCACAATTATGGCGATACCAAACGGAAGGAACGAGCTCAAAAATCCGAAGAAAGGCGTAAATACATGACGGTTGATCCATCCGAAGATGCCCCATCCAAAGGGAATAGACTCCACAATACCCAAATCCTTATAATCGTCCAACACCTTAACATTGGTTGGACCATAATACCAGTGCATGTTCTGGGAAAGTTCCCCTCCCTGAAGCTCCAAAGGAGCCTTTGTGCGATATGCCTTGGTGAACAAAATGTCCTTGCTCTCCTCCTCCACCAAATTCTTGGAACTGATTTGGGCTGTTTTAAAATGCGTATCCGAAGCCAAAATAGAGCTGAAAAAGTGCTGGCGGTAGGACAACCATTTTACATCTTCTTCGGTCTCCTCATCCAAATCACTAGTTTCAGATAGCTTGCTGATTTTGTCCCCTTCGTGGTTGTACGTCAAACGGGTATAACGATTTTCGTAGCGCACGCTCTGGTCCTGACGAATGGCTTTGAGGTCCCAAGTCAATTCGATGGGTCTCGTGCTGTTGATGATCCCGTTCAACCCTTGGGAACGCACGGTAAAATCCACCAAATATTCATTGGGTTTCATTTCATAGCGATACTCCAAAAACTGGTTATTGGCTACTTTGGCCTTCAGTGAAAGCACTTGATTGTCACCATTTTTGGTCAATGATGGCTCAAAATACAAGTCTGCGGTACTGAGGACCCTATTGTCATTGGTCGAGAAATTTAGCGCAAAGTTGGCATTGCCATCCTTCACCAAATAGACTGGAACAGAATCATGGGTGACAAAATCCTTCATTTTGGCCTCCACAATCTGTCCGCCTTTATTGGAAACTTCCAAATAGAGCACTTCATTCTCTAATTTGGTAGTTCCTTCGGAAGCTTGGGTAAAACCAAATGCCCCAACGGCGCTTTTGTAATTGGCCACTACGGTGGAATCCTGTAAATTAAGGGGTTGTGATTGGTTTATTGGAGTGTTGTCTACTTCTTCCTCGACCTTTTCCGCCTCGGCTTCAACCTGTTCTTGTTCTGCTTTTTGCGCCTCCAACTCCTCTGGTGTAGGCTGATTTTGGTAAAACATAAAGATGAGTATCCCAAAAATCAGTACAAATCCAATAATGGAATTGATATCCAGCTTCTTCTCTTCCATGAAAATTATTTAGTAGAAATCTTTTATCGGTATTTCAGGTGGCAAATATATGTCCAAAACCGCAGTTTATGCCAAACTGGCATTCTTTTGTTGTTGTTTCTGTACCAAAACTGCTTTTACAAACCCTACAAACAGTGGATGCGGATTGGCCACGGTACTCCTGTACTCAGGATGGTACTGTACGCCAATAAACCACGGATGGGACGGAATCTCAATCACTTCCACCAATCCGGTCTTGGGATTGAACCCTGTAGGTACCAACCCAGCTTCTTCCATTTGCTGTTTATAAGCATTGTTGAACTCAAAGCGGTGACGATGGCGCTCTGAGATATCCGTAGTGCCATACACTTTGTGTACTAGACTGTTATCGGATAAATGACAATCCCAAGCCCCTAAACGCATAGTACCGCCCATATCTGTGATAGATTTTTGTTCTTCCATCAAACTGATGACAGGATAGGGGGTGTCCTTGTCCATTTCTGTGGAATTGGCCCCTTCCAAGCCCAAAACATTGCGGGCAAATTCTATCACAGCCATTTGCATGCCCAAACAAATGCCCAAAAACGGAATATCATTTTCACGGGCATATTGCACCGCTTTTACCTTTCCTTCAATGCCGCGTTCCCCAAAACCTGGGGCTACCAAAAGGCCATCCAAGCCCATTAATTTTTTGTCGATATTCTTGGCGGTAAGGTGCTCGGAATGGATGGAACGCACCTCAACTTCCACTTCATTGGCCGCTCCGGCATGGATAAAGGCTTCTTGAATGGATTTATAGGAATCCGGAAGTTCCACATACTTTCCAATTAGGCCGATGGTGACTTTGTGCTTTGGATTTTTGTGTCGTTTTAAAAACTCTTTCCATTGGTCCAAGTTGGGTTCGGTATCATTGGGCAAGGCCAATTTTTCCAAGGCCACGGTGTCCAGACCTTCTTCTTGCATTAAAATCGGTACATCATATATGGTGGAAGCATCAATGGATTGAATCACGGCCTCTTTCTTCACGTTGCAAAAGAGAGCCAACTTTTCCTTAATATCATCAGAAATCTCATGTTCGGTTCGGCAGACCAAAATATCAGCCTTGATACCACTTTCCATCAAGGTTTTTACAGAGTGCTGGGTAGGTTTGGTCTTCAACTCGCCCGCGGCAGATAAAAATGGAACCAAAGTAAGGTGTATCACAATACCGTTGTGCTCGCCCAATTCCCAAAGCAATTGTCGCACTGCTTCAATGTATGGTAATGACTCAATGTCACCCACCGTACCCCCTATTTCAGTGATAACAATGTCATATTCACCACTTTTGCCCAAGTTTTGGATGCGCTCCTTAATCTCGTTGGTGATATGGGGCACCACCTGAACGGTTTTCCCCAAAAATTCTCCGCGACGTTCCTTTTCAATGACGCTTTGGTAAATCCTACCAGTCGTTACATTATTGTCTTGTGAGGTGCGAACATTCAAAAAACGCTCGTAGTGGCCCAAATCCAAATCGGTTTCGGCACCATCATCGGTCACATAACACTCGCCATGTTCATAGGGATTCAGCGTTCCGGGATCAACATTGATGTAAGGATCCAGTTTTTGTATGGTGGTTCGGTAACCCCTGGCTTGCAGTAGTTTAGCCAGAGATGCGGCGATAATTCCCTTACCTAATGATGAAGTTACGCCTCCCGTAACGAAAATGTACTTGGTCTGTGACATATTAGTCTTTCTATTACGGGGCGTAAAGTTACAAATTGCCACGCAGAAATCAGGAGCTTTCTCTGGGAAAATCTTTTTGCAGCTTTCTGATGAGCGGCTCCAAGCCCTCATCTTTAATGGTGAGCATGGTATTCAGGTAGTTGCCCAATTTCCCTTCGGGAAAGCCTTTTTGCCTAAACCAGACCAGATACGGCAGCGGTAAATCCACCAAATAACGACCCTTATATTTGCCAAAGGGCATTTTGTAATGGGCCAGTTCCAAAAGCTGTTTCCTGTTAGGTTGCATTTTCATTTATAGGTCTAATGTACTATCTTTCGCTCAACAATCTATTCCCAAAATGAAACGAAGAAATTTTATTGCCACGGCAGCTGCGGGTTCCGCCGGCTTGGTATCGGTATCTGGCCTTGCCCAGGACAAGAATGTACAGAAAGAGTTTAAACTGAAGAACAACATCAACCACAGTGTGTGCGAATGGTGTTTTAACGATATTCCCTTTGAAGAGTTTTTAAGTACTCTAAACGAATTGGGCATTAAGGCTATCGATCTAGTAGGGCCTGATAGATGGCACATCTTAAAAAAATACGATATTCATTGCACCATGTGCAATGGAGCGGAAATTAGCTTGACGGAGGGTTGGAACGACCCTAAATACCACGAACAGCTTATCAAAAACTATACTGAGGTTATCCCTAAAATGGCCGAGTTCGGGTATACCAATCTGATTTGCTTTAGCGGTAACCGCCGAGGCATGGACGATTATGTGGGATTGCAAAACTGTGTGGATGGACTTTCCCAAATTATACCCTTGGCCGAAGAGCACGGGGTTGTGATTCAAATGGAGCTTTTTAATCAGCAAAACCACCCAGATTATATGTGCGACAACTCGCTTTGGGGCGTGGAGCTTTGCAAACATTTGGGAAGCGAAAACTTTAAATTGTTGTTCGACATATACCACATGCAAATCCAGGAAGGGGACATTATACGGAGTATACAAAACTACCACCCCTATTTTGGGCACTACCATACCGCTGGTGTTCCTGGCCGCCACGAGATTGACGAGACCCAAGAACTCTACTACCCTGCTATTATGAAGGCCATTTTGGATACCGGATTTACTGGACATGTGGCCCAAGAGTTCATTACCACTTGGGATGATAAAATTGAGGCTCTAAAAGATGGGTTTATGCGATGTGATGTTTAAACTCAAACCCCGTGATACTACTGAACATTAATGTAAAAAGTCCCCTATCTGAAGATGAACTGCTTCGCAGGGCCAGAGAACGCGAGCCCCAGTTTAAAGCATTTCCCGGGCTTGTGCAAAAATACTACGTAAAGCGGGGTGAGGGATTGTACAGTGGCATTTACATTTGGGAATCCATGGAAGCGTTGAAAGCCTATAAGGAATCAGATTTAGCCAAAAGCATACCGCAAGCCTATGAAATGTCCGAGCCCCCAGAAATTGAGGTCATGGATTTGCTGTTTCAGTTGAGGGAGTGAAATATCCATAAAGAGGATAATTGTCATGGAGGAAAACAATCTTCAAGAATTGGGTTATACTATATAATGTTTGAGCTAAAAAATTGATTGCAATTGTTACCTTATTATCAAAAATACTTGCCATAATTGCCTTAGGCCTTGATATATTTGGAGTTTATAAATTGTTTTATTTAGAGCCAAAACCAGTTCAGGAAGCACCTGAAGGTATTTTTGAGTCAACAATACCTGAATGGAGCAATCAAGAAAAGTTGGATTATATTGCTAAAACATTAAATAAAAATATAGAAAACATACGTCACGAAAACAATGGATTAAGGAGAAAAGCACGAAAATATTTTCTCTACATAATTATAGGATTTGTTTTTCAATTTGTATCAATATTGATAAGCCTATGTGTTTAACAATTGAGACTATAATTATTCAGATGCCCTATCTTCTCGCAAAACCTTAACTACCTTCCTCAATGCTGTGGCAACTTCCTGTAACTCCACCCTGGAAAAAGTATCCTCTTCCACATAAAACAACATTTCCACCGCCAAGTCGAGCCAGTTGGCCAAAGTTTCTGGGGTGCCGTATTGGTC
>JBNLBG010000009.1:0-72248 GCA_050303195.1 Allomuricauda sp.
CTGGTTTCAATGACCTGAGGATTTTCATCAAAATTGCAGACCACCAAAAGCCCTTTTTTATTGTGGCTTCTTTCAAAAACCAAGATGTGATCATTTCCGGTATGGTACAGTTGCACATCATTATGGTCGGCAAAAACCGGATTTTCCTTTCGGACTTGAATCAAGTTTTGTAGGGTATGAAAGATTTTTGATTGGGGGAGGGTTTTATCTTTCAATTTGGCAATCAAGTCCCAATCCTGCAGGGGTCGGTTGAGCCATCTGCGGTCATCTTTTTTGGATGTGTCCTTAAGGAAGGAATAATCGTTCAAGGTGCCAATTTCGTCACCAGCATAAATCAATGGAATCCCGCCAAAAGCCAAGATGACCCCATGTAACATGATGATTTTGGCTATGGATTGCTCAATAAGCACTTGATCTTTTTGGGCCAATCCCTTTTCCAGCCCTAAAAGTGATGCGGCACTTCCGGTGATGCGCCCATCCCCTGTTTTTGGGTTGTACATAAACACCTGTCCCATGGCCGGGGACCAATCCAATCGTTGACAGTAGTAGTCCAATAAAAATTTCCGGTGCATTTCTGGATTCCAGCCCAATTCGTGAATCAAATCATTCTCATATCCCAAACCAATATCATCATGACAACGGATATAATTGATCCATGTACAGTCTTTGGGTTTTGTGGGCACGTGAGCCAAACTTTTATAGAGCAGCTGTGTCTTTTTAGTGGCAATGGAATTCCATAAAAGCGCCATTAAGGAAGCATTGTATGCAATTTCACATTCGTTGCCTTCTTTTTGACCTTCACCAAAATATTTTACGATGTCCATGGGAGCCACAATGGCTTCAGCCAAAAGGATTACCCCTGGGGCCACCACTTGGAGACACATCCTAAAAAGTGCGATAAGATTGTGGGCCTCGGGAAGGTTTTGCGAAATGGTACCCAACTTTTTCCAAAGGAAAGCCAAGGCATCAAAACGGACCACATCTACCCCCATGTTTGCTAGTTGAACCAAATTGGCCAACATCTCCATAAATACGTCCGGATTGGTGTAGTTGAGATCCCACTGATACGTATTGAACACTGTCATGACCCATTTGTTCATTTCGGGGATATAGGTAAAATTTCCGGGAGAGGTCTCAGGGAATACTTCGGGGAGTGACTTTTCATATTCCTTTGGAATGGTATAATCCTCGAAGGTGTAGTAATATTCCTGATATTTTTTATCCCCTTTCATGGCTTTTTTCGCCCACGGAAATTCGTTGGAGGTGTGGTTTACCACAAAATCCAACATTAAGAACATGCCTTGTTTTCGGAACTCCGCTGTAAGCTTCAACAGGTCTTCTTTGGTGCCATACTTTTTGTCAATCTTATGATAGCTGTTCACGGCATACCCTCCATCACTTTCTCCTTTCGGTCTTGTAGTGATGGGCATGATATGCAGAAAGTTGACTCCGAGTTTTTTTAAATACGGAATTTTTTGCTGTAGCCCTTTTAGGTCTTTATTGAAATGCTCCACATACAATTGCATCCCCATAAGCTTTTCGGACTGATACCAATTGCCTGATTGTAACCGTTCAAGGTCTTGTGTTTTTAGCACATCAGGCCTTGAGGCAAATAGCCTTGGAAGTAAGTCCGTTAATTTTTTAAAAGCGTCCTTGTACTGTTCTTCTGGGTATAAGGAAAAAAACAATTGCTGTATGAGACTTAGGTTGGTGGCCAGTCGACAATCAAAAAGGGCTTTGGGATCTTTAGCCTTGAACTGGGCCGATACCAACCGATGTAATTCCGTTTGGTTCATATTAATCTTCCAACTGGTCTTTGGTAGGTAGGGACGGGATTGCCCCATAGTTGGTTGTGGTTATGGCACCAGCCTTATTGGCCATGACCACCATGTTTTCAAGCAGCTCATGATTCTCAAAAACAGGATGAAAGTTGCCAAAGTCTGAGATTTGATAGAGCAAACATCCAATAAAAGCATCACCTGCACCTGTAGTGTCCACGGGGCTCACCGATATGCTGGGAATAATTTTTTTTGAACCGTTTACACTTAACAGGGTCCCCTCTTTGCCCAAGGTAACCGTAATGATTTTGGCGCCCATTTTATGAAAAAAATCGCATGCATCATTAATGTCGCTCTTTCCCGAAAGTAATTGTGCCTCTTCCAAACTGAACTTGCACAAATGGGATTTTTCAATAAAGGGCATACACTTCTTAATGAACTGCTCTTCATTCTCTTTCCAAAGGTCGCTTCTAAAGTTGGGGTCAAAACTGATGAACATGTCTTTGGTAAGGCCGTCAAAAAGATACTTTCCATACGTTTTTTCCAAAGAACCTCCCAACAATGCCGTGGCAGCGCCCAAATGCAAGATATTATCTTTTAGAATTTTTCGTAAGGAGGGATCGTACTCAAGCTCCTTGTCTGCACCTCTGCTGAAGACAAAATCACGCTCCCCGTCCTCTGCAAGAGAAACAAAGGCCAAAGTGGTAAAGGTCTTGGACTGTTGAGCCATGGAAATGTCAACACCTTCGGTTTTGAGCACATTCAGCAAAAAACGCCCAAAAGGGTCATCGCCAACACATCCCAAAAAAATGCTTCTCCCACCTAGTTTGGATATAGCACAGGCTACATTGGCAGGTGCACCACCTGCCTTTTTGGTAAATTCAGTAGCCTTGGATAGGTCATTTCCTTGCTTTTCAGCAACAAAATCTATCAATAATTCACCAACACAGAATACCTTTTTCATTTTCGTCATGCAATAATCTAAAGTACATAGAAAATTGTTCGTTGACCAAAAAAGATGAAGACTTTTAGAAGAATCATGTTGTTGGAGTTTGCAAAACTTTAGGTTTAATTTCTTATCAACCGGTTGTTTTGTCCGTATTTTTGTAAAAAATTTTTCTATGCGAACATTGGTTGTGGGAGATATCCATTCCGGATTAAAAGCATTAAAGCAACTTTTATCCAAAGCCAATGTCACCCCAAAAGACCACCTTGTTTTTTTGGGAGATTATGTAGATGCTTGGAGTACAGCTGTGGAAACCGTTGATTTTTTAATTGATTTGAAAAAAGAGTTTAATTGCACCTTTATTCGGGGCAATCATGATGAACTTTGTAGGGACTGGTTGTTGACCAAAAGAGAAAATCCGCAGTGGTTGGTCCATGGGGGCACGGCGACAAGAGATTCTTATTTAAGAGATAACAGGGAGGATTGGAGTTCGCATCTTGATTTTTATGCAAGCTTGAAAAACCATTATCTTGCTGAGGACAACCGATTGTACCTACATGCCGGGTACACCAATTTAAAGGGCATAGATTTTGAATATTTTGAGCAATCCTTCTATTGGGACAGGACATTGTGGGAGTTGGCCACAGCACTGGATTCTAGTTTAAAGCCTGAAGACCCCAAATTTCCCAAAAGATTGACCCATTACAAAGAGGTCTTCATCGGCCATACTCCTTTGTCCAAAAACAAGGTGGTTCCTCCACAACGGGGGGCCAATGTATGGAATGTGGATACGGGAGCAGCTTTTATGGGAGGACTTACAATGATGGATGTGGAGACCAAAGAATTCTGGCAAAGTGATCCCGTCCATACGTTTTATCCCGGGGAGCGGGGTAGAAACTAAAATAGCCAACGCCAGATTTCAAAAACCTTGATTAACAACTAAAAAACACTATATGTCGATAAAGAATATCCGGTTGGAAGTAATGCAGGCCATTGAACCAAAAGTAGAAGGGTTTATGAACTCGTTTTTGATTCCGACAGAAAAAATATGGCAACCCACCGATTTTTTACCCGATTCCCAAAGTGATGATTTCTATGATCAAATAGAGCAGATACGGGGAGAGGCCAAGGAGTTGGGCTATGATTTTTGGGTTACCCTTGTAGCTGATACCATTACCGAAGAGGCCCTGCCCACGTATGAATCTTGGTTAATGGATGTGGAAGGTGTAGATCAACACAGTGGCGGCGAAAATGGCTGGAGTAAATGGGTGCGGGCGTGGACCGCAGAAGAAAACAGACATGGCGACGTGTTGAACAAATATTTGTACTTGTCCGGCAGGGTAAATATGCGCGAAATTGAGATTACCACCCAGCATTTAATTTCGGATGGGTTTGATATTGGTACGGATAGAGACCCCTATAAAAACTTTGTGTATACCACCTTTCAAGAATTGGCTACCAATATTTCCCATAAACGTGTGGGCATGATGGCAAAGAAAAAAAGCAATTTACTATTAGGAAAAATGTGCAATATTATTGCAGGGGATGAAATGCGGCATCATTTGGCCTACCGTGAATTTGTAAAGACCATATTGGAACAAGACCCCAACGGAATGGTTATTGCCTTTGCCGAAATGATGAAGAAGAAGATCGTGATGCCTGCACATTTTTTGAGGGAATCAGGTGGAAGTATAGGTGCCGCGTTTGAGCAATTTTCCAATTGCGCGCAGCGTTTAGGCGTTTATACCGCACAGGATTACATTGATATCCTTAAAAAATTGAACGAATATTGGGCCATAGGCCATATAAAAGGACTTTCAGACCAAGCTGAAATGGCCAGGGATTACCTGATGAAACTTCCAGACCGGCTTCAACGAATTGCAGAGCGGATGCAATTTTCACAGGAACAGTATAGATTCAAATGGGTTGAGGCTAACGGAATGCTGTAGTTAAAATTTACCAGCTCTGTGCTTTTCTTGCCATTCATGTAATTGCTGCCAATGTCCTTCATGGGCCATTTTGGCCTGCATAGGCCATGAGGCAGGGTCATGTATCCTGTAACGTTTGCCTCCCGAATTGAGCACTTCTTGGCATGTATTGGCCGATGTTTCCGAAAGAGCTTTCCAGGTTTTAATGTCAAAGTTGTGAAAGAGGTTCTGAATTTTAGGGCCAATGCCTTCAACGATTTTCAGGTCGTCTTTTTCAACCTTTTTCCCTAATGCAGCTTTGGCTGCCTTGGCATCAAAAGAAGGAGCTGTAGTAGAGAGCGAAGCAATTGATTTGGGTTTGGGCATCTCCTTGTTAACAACGCGCTTTTTACAAGCCTCAAGATCAGCCCTGAGTTTTATGTTCTCAGTCTCGAGCTTTTCGACCAACAATTTATTATCTACATCTGGGTATTTGTTGGCTTTGCCGAGAAGATATCCCAAAACACCAATCGTTACACCAACAAGGACCAAAATAATCCAAAATAAGATGTCCATCATATCAGTGTCCATTGGCTAGTATTTAGGATAAACAATACAATTGTGGGTAAATGCGCCAAAGCAAAAAAATAGGACTTAGAAGATTTGGCAAATCAGTTATCAAAATATTAAAAAAATCTTAATATTCCGAATTTAACCTTAAGAATCTGAGGTAGTTGAGCGCTATTTTTTAAAAAATCGTAAAAACACAAGCAGAAAATCAATCAAAAAATACCAACCATACACTTTTTACGACCACTGATAAGATAGCCCCTGAAAACCTGTAAAAATAGTGTGAAATTTGCAGTAAATATTAGGTAAGAAACCCTATTTCTCCCGACAAGGTTCCGGCATTGGAATAGGGTTTAATCAAGTTAAGTTTGAGTTAGTTAAGTTGGTTTTTTAAAAATCGCCCGTCCAGTGTTCATCCTAGATGGGCGACTTTATTTTTATATGTGTCAATATCTATACCTAATAAAAAGTTAACAAAAAGTTAATATATTGTTAAATAGTACTGATTTTGTGTACCTTATGGAGAACAAACTAAAGATCCATAAGGATGAAAAGAACACTATTAACAACTATCGCATTAACACTTGCAATCTGTTCTTTTGGACAAGTAGCCTATCTTCAGTATAGGGCTGTTCCAGGAGACAGGGAGGCTGAATTTGTAGAGAAAGAAACCAAGTACTGGGCCAAAGTAGCTCAAGCTGCTGTGGATCAAGGTAAGATGGCTACCTGGTCGCTTTGGAGAAAAGTTGGCGTAACTGAAGAAGGTGCTCCAAACTATGTTTTTGTCAACACCTATGAAAGTTTCGAAAAAGCGAACCCAGGCGAGGTTTGGACCAGCGAAAACGTACAGAAAATGGGTGTTTCACCAAGCATGGTAGAAACCAATTCGTTTGCCAAGATCACTTTTGACTATTGGCTTCAAATAGAAGACATGATTCCGGGTGATTATAAGTATGCCATTGTAAACTACGGGATGCCAAAGAGTAGAAGTCGCTTTATTACTGAAAACAAAGAACTTTGGAAGCCTATGTTTGAAAAAAGCATTAAGGCAGGAAAAATGGGCATGAAATCCTGGGGACTTATGTCCGTCGTTTATCCTGGTGGAAGCCAAGCTCGATTCTCGGTTCTTACCTGGGATGGTTTTGACAAGATTTCTGATGTTATGAACTACCTAAGGTATAATCCTGATGGGATGAATCCTGATTTTCAGGAAGTTGTTTCCCAATCTAAAATGGGAGAGATTATGCCAGAAGGAGGATTTGAATACAGCATCGTTTATGAGCTGGTAAAAAGAATTGCTCCCGAAAATTAAGCGAAACAAAAGCTAAAAAAAAGCCCGGGAGACCGGGCTTTTTATATTTAAGTCGATTATAGATCAAATTTTATGCCTTGCGCCAAAGGCAGTTCCGTAGTGTAGTTAATGGTATTGGTCTGCCTTCTCATATAGATTTTCCAAGCATCTGAACCACTTTCGCGACCTCCACCAGTTTCTTTTTCCCCACCAAAAGCACCGCCGATCTCTGCCCCGGAGGTTCCAATGTTTACATTGGCAATACCGCAATCCGAACCTTCGACGGAAAGAAAACGCTCCGCTTCTCTTAGATTGTTGGTCATTATGGCTGATGAAAGGCCTTGTCTAACACCATTTTGTATTTCCAAGGCATTTTCAAGATCTCCTTTGTATTTCAAAAGATATAAAAGGGGGGCAAACGTTTCGTGTTGAACTATTTCGAAGTGGTTTTCAGCTTCTGCGATGGCAGGTTTTACATAACAACCGCTTTCATAACCCTCACCTTCGAGAACACCACCTTCAACCAAAATGTTTCCACCTTCAGCCTTCACTTTTTCCAAGGCACTCAAATAGTTCTTCACGGCATCCTTATCAATCAGTGGTCCAACATGGTTGTTTTCATCCAAGGGATTTCCAATTCGTATTTGCTGATATGCATTTACAATGGCATTTTTCACCTTGTCGTAAATGTCTTCGTGAACAATTAGCCTACGGGTTGAGGTGCACCGTTGTCCACAAGTACCCACTGCTCCAAAAACGGCTCCAATAACAGTGTTTTTAATATTGGCATCAGGGGTCACAATGATGGCGTTGTTTCCACCAAGTTCCAAAAGTGATTTTCCAAGACGTTCGCCTACGGTTTTGGCCACAATTTTTCCCATTCGAGTAGATCCGGTTGCCGAGATTAAAGGAATGCGCTCATCTTTGGTCATAAATTCACCAACGGTGTAATCTCCTGTTATCAAACAAGAAATTCCCTCCGGCACACCATTTTCAGAAAAAACGCGAGCCGCGATGTTTTGGCAAGCCACAGAGGTCATAGGGGTTTTTTCCGAACCTTTCCAAATACAGGCATCACCACAAACCCACGCAAGGGCAGTGTTCCAAGACCAAACCGCTACTGGGAAGTTAAAGGCAGAAATGATACCCACAACCCCAAGTGGATGGTATTGTTCATACATGCGGTGGCCAGGACGTTCACTATGCATGGTGAGTCCGTGCAATTGACGGGATAAGCCCACAGCAAAGTCACAGATATCAATCATTTCCTGTACTTCGCCCAAACCTTCTTGGTAGCTTTTTCCCATTTCGTAAGATACCAATTTGCCCAGCGGTTCCTTTAAACGACGGAGTTCATCATTAAACTTGCGAACGATTTCACCGCGTTGAGGGGCTGGCGTTGTTCTCCAGCTTTTAAAGCCTTTTTGTGCAGTACTGATAACTTTTTCGTAATCCTCTCGGGTGGTAGCTTTTACTTTACCAATGAGGGAGCCATCAACAGGTGAATATGACTCGATAATCTCTCCGTTGGAAAACCAATCTTTTCCTGTGGAAGTCCCATTATTTGTTTCTTTGAGTCCAAGTTGTTGAAGCACCTTATCTATTCCAAAATCAATAGCAGTTTCTAACATTTATAACTTTTTATGCGTGAATTGTTATATTTTTTCAAAATTACAAATAATCCTGATGGGATAATATTGTTTTAGAGGAAAAGGTAGAACAGAAGCAATACAACTCCAACCAAGGCGGGAAGACCTTGTACCATAAAGATTTTTTTAGAGGCTGTAATGGCACCATAAACACCGGCCACCACAACACATCCTAAAAAGAAAAGAGCCACATAAATCTGCCACTCTGGGTTTTGGATAAGCAACGACCAAATCAATCCTGCAGATAAAAAGCCATTGTACAATCCTTGGTTAGCAGCAAGGGTCTTGGTAGGTTCAAACAAATGTTCAGGGAATTGCCGAAACACCTTTTTGGCTCGTGTGGTCCATGCAAACATCTCCAACCAAAGAAAATAGAGGTGGAGCAAGGCCACAATGGCCACTATTATTTTAGAAAGGAGAAGCATCATTCGTCTTTGGCTATAAATCGTTCATCTGTTGGCATCACCGTTCCACAATTGTCACAGGTTCGCAATTCTTCAGAACTATAGAAATGTTTAAAATGACCCAAAAAATCCTTTTCAATATCATTTAGGGTAAAATACACTTCGTAAAGTTTGTGGTTGCAATGATCACAGAACCATAACAACCCATCATCTACATTCATGTCGGCACGCTTTCGCTCCACCACCAGGCCAATAGAGCCTTCTTGGCGGGCTGGGGAATGGGGAACCTTGGCTGGATGGAGGTACATATCCCCAGGACCTAGTTTCATGGTTCTTTTTTTGCCATCCTCTTGAATGTGGACCTCAATATTCCCTTCCAATTGGTAAAAAAGCTCTTCCGTCTCGTTGTAATGGTAATCTTTTCGGGCATTGGGCCCGGCAACGATCATAACAATGTAATCATCGGCTTCTTTGTATAGGTTTCTGTTCCCAACCGGGGGTTTTAGGGTATCCCGATTCTCCTCAATCCATTTGTTCAGGTTAAAAGGTGCCTGTATCGCCATAATCCAATGTTTTACGAAAGGTAAAAAAAACCTTTGTGGAAACATAGGGTTTGATAAAAAGAAAAACCCCTGAATGCCGGGGCTATTTCACGAATATAAATAAATGTGTTTGGTATGTTATTCCACTTTCAGGAATATCTGCGTGTAATAGGGTCTACCATTTTTATCCAATTGTACACTTAAGGTGGTATGGGTAAAATCTCCTTCTATGGCCTCTTTGTGTGAGCTACTGTTGAGCCAGGCGTCCAATGTTATTTCTGCTGAGGAATAATACCGGGCCACATTCTCCGAAACGCTCACAGCATTGGTTTCTTCCGCTATTTGAGTTGCTCTATCTTCAAAATTATCGTGGCTTAATGTATTGTGGGAAATCATGTATTGGTTGTGTTCTTCGGCATATTTATAGGAAGACGGACTATCTTGTAGTACAATTTTTCCAATGGAAGCTCTATGGTCGTTCACCAAATCCAAAAGTTCCTGCTCCATTGAAACGGGGTCAACTGTAACTTTTTCATTGCCCAA
This sequence comes from Allomuricauda sp., assembly GCA_050303195.1. Classification (GTDB taxonomy): domain Bacteria; phylum Bacteroidota; class Bacteroidia; order Flavobacteriales; family Flavobacteriaceae; genus Flagellimonas. The sequence continues at coordinate 9,631 of JBNLBG010000009.1, forward strand.
TTGGGCTTCAGTATAGTCTTGTTCTTCTTCTAGGGGGGATGTTGTATTGCACATACTCACAACCAATGCCAGGCCAATGGCCAATACTGTGCCAAATAATTTTTTCATCTTTCCGAATGCTTTCAGGGATCGGTTCTAAGAATCCCAATGTGTTCTGTTGGCTAAACTAGTGGAGGAGCTTACCTTGACCGCATAATGTCCATAGAAGGCAAATTCTTACGTTGAATTGCATGACTAGGAGGCTAATACGTATTTTTTAATGCAGTTGAAATTCGTTCATCGGAAAAAACGCACACTTTATATAACCTCCATATTTGAGGGCGGGGGATTTTGCTCTTCTTCCTCTTCAAGCACAAGGGCAAAGACAAACGCCCCAATTTCCGTTAAGGGTTCGTAGAAGACAGATTCCTTTTTGGTCTCTTCATTGATAAGATTCAAAGGTGTGGCAAGTCGTTCAAAAAAAATGAGCATGGCCCCCAAGATGATGGCCACTTTTAGTGCGCCAAAAATTCCACCAGCAATCTTGTTCAAAAGCCCTAGCATAGCAAAATCGGCAATTTTGGTCAAAAATCTTCCCGCAAAATTCACTAAAAGTATAATGCCAAAAAAAGTGATCAGAAAAGCGGTAAGCTTTATGTATTGGCCGCTCCAATTCAATCGTTCCGATAGGTAATCCCCAGTGATATAGGAAAAATGAATGGCGCCATAAATCCCGGCAATCAGGGCCACTAAGGATGCAATTTCTACAAAAAGCCCATTTTTAAGGCCCTTGTAAAGGCCCCAGACCAATAAAATTCCCAAAACAATATCCAAAAAGCTCATAAACGGGTTTTAACAAATATAGAATATTGATTTGTACCTTTGGAATTCTTATATAGAACATGGCAAGGGACGAAAAATTAAAGGAACGGTGGGAGCTTTTGGTAGAAAAATTGTCCGGACAGTTTTCCGATGGCGACCCCTTGGAAATGGATGGGATTATTTATTTGGTCGGGGTGCAGGAACTAGGCGATTTTCACCGTAGCTTCAAAAAAGACGAGAAAATCAATCTGATGCACATCGCCATTTGCAGATTGTTGGAACCCTACGGTTATTACGATTTCGATTTTTTTGATGACGAGGGGTGGCCCCACTATAAAATAAAGGAACAATTACCACCATTGAGGGCTGGTGAACAGACCGTTTTGATGAAGGAAGCGGTAGTAAATTATTTTCTGGAAAAAAAATACATCAATTAATATGGAGCTACAAAAACCGTATTACGCTGTTATTTTCACCAGCACACGTACCGAAGGTGATAATGGGTATCCAGAAATGGCAGTTGAAATGGAACAATTGGCTCGGCAACAACCTGGCTTTTTGGATTTTGAAAGTGCCCGAGATGGTTTGGGGGTTACCGTAAGTTATTGGGAGAGCTTGGAGGCCATCGCTAACTGGAAGGCTAACATGGATCACAGAAAGGCACAAAGAAATGGCATTAAAAAATGGTATTCTTGGTATAAAGTTCGTATTTGTAGGGTGGAACGCGAATATGAATTCACCAAATAAAACAATATGGACGAGAACATTCCTTTTTCAAATTTAAACCGAAAAGAGACCCTTCAAAAGATTGCAAAGGAGAAATTTGATGTTGTGGTCATTGGGGGAGGCATCACGGGCGCGGGCATTGCGTTGGATGCCTCATCACGAGGCCTTAAGGTTTTGTTGTTGGAAAAGGGTGATTTTGCTTCGGGCACCAGTAGTAAATCCACCAAATTGATCCATGGCGGGCTTCGGTATTTAAAGCAGTTCGATTTTTGGCTAGTAAAGGAAGTAGGTTCTGAAAGGGCCATCGTGCACAAATTGGCACCACATCTTGTCATTCCCGAAAAAATGTTGTTGCCCTTGATTGAAGGTGGATCATACGGAAAATGGCTTACTTCCATCGGACTAAAAGTATACGATATTTTGGCTCAGGTTTCTGGGGATGACAAACGGCAGATGTTGGAGAAAAAAGAGGCCTTGAAATTGGAACCGCTGCTGCCAAAAAAAATATTGAATGGCGCAGGGTATTATGCTGAATACCGCACGGATGATGCCCGACTCACACTTGAAAATATTAAGACCAGCCTTCAGTTTGGTGCACAGGTTCTAAACTATGCGAAGGTCACTGATTTTGTGTATGAGAATAATCGTGTGGCAGGAGTACAGTTTAAGGATGAGGTGTTTGGGGATGAGTTTAGCGTTTCTTCAAAATATGTCATCAATGCGGCGGGACCGTGGGTGGACGAGCTTCGATCTATCAATCATTCTAAAAGAGGTAAACGGCTGCATTTGACCAAGGGAGTGCATTTGGTCTTTCCAAAGGAAAAGTTGCCCGTGCAACAGTCGGTCTATTTTGATATCCCAGATGGCAGGATGATGTTTGCCATTCCAAGGGGTAAGATTACATATATCGGGACTACGGATACCAATTTTAATTTAGACAAAGACCACGTGACCACGGACATAGCCGATGCCATTTATTTAATATCGGCCGTGAACCACATGTTCCCGAACATTAATTTGGAACTGGATGATATTATTTCCTCTTGGGCCGGGTTGCGTCCCTTGATCCATGAAGAAGGGAAATCAGCCTCCGAACTTTCAAGAAAGGATGAAATCTTCACCTCCGAAACAGGATTGGTAAGCATTGCAGGGGGGAAACTCACAGGTTATCGGAAAATGGCAGAACGCACAGTAAACCGAATAGCCAGGAACATGGAAGAAGACTATGGTGTGGAATTAAACCCCTGTTCCACAGATAAGATACCCTTGTGTGGCAGCGACTTTAAAAAGTTCAAACACGTAAAAAAATATATTGCCCAACTTTTTGATCGTGTCAAGGACAGTGGTTTCACGGAATACGATGCCTGGTATTTGGCGACCACCTATGGCAAACAGACCGAGACTATTTTAGAATATTATTCCGCGATTACAGGCTCTGATATACATGAACGGATGATCAGGGCCGAGGCACAATTTGCCATTGCCTATGAAATGGCGTTACAACCATTGGATTTCTTTATCAGACGGACAGGACGGCTCTATTTTGATATAGAAAGCGTCAGGAAATACCGTGGACCTGTTTTTGAAGAGTTCCAGAAAGCTTATAACTATTCAGCAGAGGAAATGGAGGCCTTTTCTAAAAAACTGGATGCACAATTGAAAGAACATTCCGATTTTTCCTTGGATCGAAATTAGTCGAGCTTCTCCGTTAATTTTTCAAATACCTTTTTCGGATTTTTCTCTTTGTACAGCACTTGGTACACCGCATTGATGATGGGTGTTTTGGATTTTTTCTCCAATTTGTCCATCAACAAATGGGCACTTTGGGTAGCGTAATAGCCTTCGGCCACCATATTCATTTCCATCATGGCACTTTTTACGGTATAGCCCTTGCCAATCATATTCCCAAACAAGCGGTTTCTACTAAAAGTGGAATAACCGGTCACCAACAAATCACCCAAATAGGCCGAAGCGTTGATATTCCGTTTCATTTTGTAGACTTTATCAATAAAACGTTTCATTTCTCTAATGGCGTTGCTCATCAGCACACTCTGAAAGTTATCCCCATACCCAAGACCATGGGCTATTCCGGCGGCAATGGCATAAATGTTCTTCAGCATGGCGGCATATTCTGTACCAATGATGTCATCCGAAATTTTGGTACGGATGTAATCACTTTTCAAAGCTTGCGCCACTAATTTGGCATTGCTGGCATCGGCACACGCAATGGTGAGATAGGATAAACGTTCCAGTGCCACCTCTTCAGCATGGCATGGTCCTGTTATCACCCCAATATTTTTAAAGGGGATATTGTAATGCGTATGGAAGTGTTCCCCAACAATAAGCCCACTTTCAGGAACAATTCCCTTGATTGCGGAAAAAACAATCTTCTCCTCCAATGAAGTCGTAAGGGTTTTGAGTTCAGCATCCAAAAAAGCGGAGGGAATGGCAAAAATCAAAACATCAGAAGTGGAGACTATTTCATTAATGTCATGGCTCAAAAACAATTTATCCACATCAAACTCCACTGAGCTGATGTAGTTGGGATTGTGTCCTTCCTTTAAAATGTGCCGAATGGCAGATTCATTCCGCATGTACCATCCAACGGTATCCATGTTCTCCGACAACATTTTAACCAGGGCCGTTCCCCAGCTTCCTCCACCAAAAACACCAAACCTAAGTTTGTTTTCCATGCACATCATTTTGTCCGCAAAGCTAAAAAATATATCACTCCTTTTGTTAAATGCTGATTATCAAAAAGTTATAAATTTTGGCACGGTGCTTGGATTATACAAGGTGAATATTAAAACCTCGATTATGAAAAATGGAAAACTACTTTTTGGAATTTTGCTGATAGGTCTCTTGGCCAGTTCGTGCTACACCGAGGTTATCTTGGAAGACGATTATATAGACGAATCCCCTATCAACACCGCCTTGGTTTTGGAATCGTATGATCTTTGGTATGTGGACATTAATGCCACCCAAGGAAATGGTGAGATTCCTTTTTTACAACGCGCCTTTACCATTTCTTTTGACAGGGGCGTGGTGTATGCCAATAACAACTTGGTGGGAATTGGAAAAACCGGGAACGGGTTAGGTATTGATGTGGGTACCTACGGTACTTATAGTGGAACCGTGGAAGTAGACCATGACGTGGATGGACTTTGGTTATTGGATGTGTATACCGTAAACAATACTACCTTGGAGTTGTACGACCCAAATACAGATACTTCATACTTGCTTAGAGGACACCAAAAGAACACCTTTGATTATGACTTGATTTTTTATGATAACATCCACTATTTTTTGCAAGAATACGAGGTCTGGGAGAAAACGTACGTGAGTGAAGAAGGGGCCATAAACGAGTTTGATGAGGAGAATTATCTTCAATTTTATGCAGGTAACGGAGGTACATTTAGATCTTCCATTGATGCTTCTGGAACCCCGTGGGTAAACCTACAATGGGACTATGAAGGTGCTTATAAGGTGTTTGATGTGGCCAACGATGCCACCCTCAAAACTTTAACACTGGATTACGACTATTTAGGCAATGATTATTTTGAAATATACGTTATTAATGACAGTACTATTGAGCTGTACCACGTGTCCAGTGGAACCGTTTATGAGTTTACAGGAAGAGGGTTCCAGCAGTACTTGAAATCGGGCAGTGAAACAGGCAAGAAAAGGGTAAAAACCAAAAGCCCTATCATGAATGTTACCCGACAAAGAAAAATGTAAGGAAATAATATAGTTAGCGACTATACAAAAAGTTTTTTGGTTGGTTATTTAGTTAAGAACTGCCCCAAACGTTCCAGTTTGGGGCGGTTCTTTTTTTAACACTCTAAAACCAAAGCGAATTCATTATGACCTTGAGCAAGTTGCTTCGGAATAGCTGATGGTCTTTCAACAAATGTGGCTTGTGTTGCCATATCCTCAATTCTTTTTTCTGATAAGGCCAAACTACGAATTAGTGTTATTTTTGTGCCCTTAAAATCAGAGGATGAAGAAATACCTCAATCTTTTTGACTTTTCTCAAAAGGTAAATTACCGCACAGAAATTTTATCGGGCTTAACCGTTGCACTTGCTTTGGTGCCAGAAGCCATTGCCTTTGCGTTTATTGCGGGCTTGTCTCCTTTGACAGGTCTGTACGCCGCTTTTGTAATGGGCTTGGTCACTTCCATTTTGGGCGGTAGGCCCGGAATGATCTCTGGTGCAACCGGAGCAGTGGCCGTGGTCATTGTGAGTTTGGCGCAGCAGTATGGGGTGGAATATGTTTTTGCCACAGTGATCTTAGCAGGACTTCTGCAAATGGCCGCCGGATTACTTCGTTTGGGAAAATTGATGCGACTGGTGCCCCATCCTGTAATATTTGGCTTTGTGAACGGTTTGGCGGTGATCATCTTCATGTCGCAGATGAGCCAGTTCAAAACCGTGGATGGTGAATGGCTGAGTGGAAGTACCTTGTACATTTTCTTGGGGTTGGTGTTGTTGACCATGGTGGTGATTTGGGGACTGCCTAAATTGACCAAGGTAATTCCTGCATCTTTGGCCGCTATTCTTTTGGTGTTCGGAATTGTGTTTTTCTTTGGATTGGATACCCGAACCATTGGGGATATTGCCTCCATTCAGGGAACATTCCCTCCTTTTCATATTCCCAATTTTCCTTTTACATGGGAAACCTTACAGATCATATTCCCCTTTGCCGCAATAATGGCTGGGGTTGGCTTGATAGAGAGCTTATTGACGCTGAACATTGTGGATGAAATTACCGAGACTCGTGGTCGTGGAAACAAAGAGGCTGTTGCCCAGGGAACGGCAAACATTCTTTCTGGTTTTTTCTCTGGAATGGGGGGTTGTGCGATGATTGGACAAAGTCTGATCAATACCTCCAACGGTGCACGTGCCCGACTTTCAGGAATTGTTGCCGCTTTAATGCTCTTGGTGTTTATTATGTTTGGTTCCGGTTTGATTGAAAAGGTGCCCATGGCCGCACTCACAGGATTGATGATCATGGTAGCATTGGGAACCTTCGAATGGGCTAGCTTGCGAACTTTTAGACGTATGCCAAAATCTGATGTTTTGGTGATGGTACTGGTAACCTTGGTAACGGTTTTCCTTCACAATTTAGCCTTGGCCGTTTTGGTGGGTGTCATTATCTCTGCATTGGTGTTTGCATGGGACAATGCCAAACGAATTCGTGCCAGAAAACGGATTGATGAAGATGGTGTAAAACATTACGAAATCTATGGTCCCCTCTTTTTTGGGAGCACCACACTCTTTTCAGAAAAATTTGATGTATTGAACGACCCAGATGAGGTAGTGATCGATTTTGCTGAGAGCCGATTAGTGGATATGTCGGCAATTGAGGCGGTGAACAAAATCACCGAACGCTATCGAAAAGTAGGGAAGCACGTTCACCTAAAACATTTAAGCCGGGATTGCCGACGATTGTTGGCCAATGCCGATGATATTATCGAAGTAAATGTATTGGAGGATCCAACTTACAAAGTTGCTGTGAATAAATAATTCTAATATTCCCTAGTCTTGCCCAATAGCACATTTACCTTGGGGTTTTGTGGATTTCCACTAGCCCTGCGCATTAGAACAATCTGCCCGGTGTGGTAAATAGCATCCGAAACCATACCATTGATCAAATTCCAAAATGGAAGCACCGTCTGTTGGTCTCCTCGCTGAAAAATAATATTGAATTCCTCTAGATCATCGGAAGACTTTCCTAGCAAAGCATCACTTGCCGTTTTCAAATTTTCCAAGGTCTTTTGGCGAAGCTCTTCATAGGAGAATACCGTTAAATCCCTTCTTGTATTGGGTGTGGCCGTGGTGGCATTTAGAATATTAATGGTCAAGCCATAAATATGCTGCAAGGTTTCCATGCTGCTCCTCCCTTCTTCCGAAGGCTTGTAATCCAAATCCTTTTGGGTCAGCCCTTCCGATGCCCAATAATATCGATATCCCAATCCGTCAATCATTCTAGCCGCCACATTACCAGCGGTATAGGTTTCAGGATAATCTGGAATTTGATGATAGGGCAATTCCATGTGTTGTGCTTGTAATTCTGTAACTAAGGTAAATAAGAAAGTAAAGCCTATAAGTTTTAGGAGGAAAGGGTTTTTCATAATAGGATTTTAGTCCATAATTGATTTTTTGGCAAGGGTAAGGCCAATTTCATTTACTTCTTTGAGTGCTGCAGAACCGTACCATTCTTTTAATTCCATCACCAAGCTTCCCGCTTGTATGGCAGGGTCGGTTTCCGTGAGCTTTTTGGCTTCCTCAAGGGAGGCCACGTCAAAAATATAAATTCCACGTAGGTCATCGTTGCCAAAAAATGGACCAGCCAGCACTAATTTTCCTTCTTGTGCCATTTTTCCGATGTTCTGTAAATGTGCGGTCTGCAATTTCGCAGCCTCTTCTTTGGAAATATTACGGTTTGGTCCTCGCTTTAGAAAAGCAAAAACGTACTTTTTCATCCCATAATCGTCCGCACCATATTTTTTGGCTTTTTCCGCATTGTATTGTACTACTTGGGCCGCAGCGTTTTCAGTTTCAGCTTGTGCATGGGTCACAAAGCCACTGAGCAAAAAGAAAAGGAAAATAAGTCTTGGATTCATGTCGATTGTTTTTAGTAGCCTATCCATCAAAAGTAACCATTTGAAAGTCAATATGTAACCATTTTTTTGCCAAATCTAGGGACAAAATGCTATTTGCTCAATCAAAACATCCTTTATAAAAAACATTGAACAGGTGCACCTCTACCTTGAAAGGTTGGTTTTGCAATTGGCAATCAATACAAGTAAGAAGAACGTAAATGCTATCTTTTTCATATCAATCTATTTTTTTAAAAACAAGAAGATTTTCCCTATTGCCATTGGAAAGGTACAGTCTGTTGTTTGAGATGGAATATGTTGTGCTGGCTTGAAGGTTCTTCAAAAATTCTGATTCTTTGTCCATACCGGGACATGCCATTTTGGTTCCGGCCACTTGGGTGAATCGCAGTACATCCTTTTCAAAGAAAAGGCCTCCGGTCATCCGGTTGCACCCTGAAAATCCTGAAAAGCGATTCGTGTTCACATCAATTTCCATGTTGGGCGCCTCCTTTCCATTAAACTCTTCTTTGGAGACTATTTCGCCGTCCATCTCTTGGAGCACCCAAATATCATGCAGTCTGTAATCCGTGATATACGTTCCGCAACCTTCCAAGGCATGGGTTTCTTCCTCGCCAGTATATTTATAGGCTATGGTAACCGTATAGGGTGATTTTTCACCGGACATGGCGTTGGTACATTCCTTTTGGGCTATGATGACATCAATATGTACGGCCTCAGTTTGGATACGGTACATGCTTATGTTGGAATCTTGAGCCTTGATGGGTTCGGTATGTGGGGTGATGATGGTGTCTTCCATCATGTTCAACGCAACCCTGTTTTCCTGGATTTTTAAGCCCCAAAAAGGTTCAGCCCCTGAAGCCTTAAAATAGTTTTCATCAATTTTTACGGCAGTAGGTTTTGGAGCTTTAACGGTTAGGGTGTCCTCCAACTTTTCTCCTTCTTCTACATTTTCTTTCTTTTTCTTTTCAACGCAATTGGAGAAAAGCAATATGAAACAAATGAATATTGAAGCTCTTTTCATTGCTCCACTTTTTTAAAGCGCATCATGGGAACTTCGCCAGTCATAAGATTGAGTTCGCCATCTTTAATGATAAAGCCATCTATCTTTTCCATCATGTTCAGGAATTGTCTTTCGCCTCCTCCACAGAACATCATGGTGGTAGGGCCGGGTTCTCCGAATGAGAGGGCATTTCCGTTCAATTTGTAGTCTGCGGAATAGCCATTGCAACTATCGGAGCCGGAGACTATGGCAGATTCTTTGTCGAATGTTATCTGTGGTTTTTTCTCTGGGAAAAGGCCATCAAAGGCGATACGTGGACCAGAAAGATATTCCAATTCCCAGGTGGTATTGAAAAGTGCTTCGGATTGGTCCGATTTTGGATTGCAGGAACAAACCAAAATCAGGATACTCAAAAAAAGGATGATTGAAGGTTTCATTTGTACGGAAAATTATAGTTAATGTGACAGAAAAGTACTAAAAAATTATGATGAACCCCTCAATCAATCAGGTTAATAAATGGTAAATCCATCGAAAACTTTGGGCATTGATAAAGCACAACTAAATGCTTTAAACAAAAAATGCTGTTGTTTTTGAAAACAACAGCATTTTAAAGATGTTTGGGTTACGAACCTAGAATGTTCTTAAATACTCAGCTACATCCCTAGCCTCATCTTCGGTAAGGTTCTGGTTGAGCATGATTGCGTTATTGTATTCCTTCAACAACGCCTTTGCAATGGGATCTTCTTTGAGCATGCCATCAGGGTTCAAAATCATGTTCATGACCCATTCTGGACTTCTACGCTCATAGACTCCTTTCAAGGCAGGGCCGATCAAGCGTTTATCTATCATGTGGCAGGCTACACAGATGCCATCGAACTTGGCCTTTCCCCGGGCAGCCATTTCTTCATCAATTTCAGCGGGAAAATCCACATTTTCAATGGGGCCAACGCCCTTGTTGTCCAAATCAACAGGAACGCCTTCGCTGGTTTTGGCCTTTGTCTCTTCGGTTTTGGTTCGGCTTACTTCAAAACCATCATCCTTTTTCTCTTCTTTTTTTCCGCCACAGCTGGCCACAAGGGTACCCAATGCTACGAAAAGGAGTATTTTTTTCATCTTGGTCAATTCTCTTATAGTTTGCGTTAATTTCAGCTACTAAGATAGGTAATCGAGGGATAATTTTATAGTAGTTTTTGTATTACGTATCGCCATTGACCAGTGTATAGCGATTAAAAGGTTAGTTGATTGAAGAAATCCTGGGCTCTTTTTTCGGTATAGGTAACATTTTTAGTACCCCAAAAACCTACATGTCCACCGTATTCAGGGGTCTCCAAATATAGGTTTGGATTGTGTTCCACTTCATTAAAAGGATAACATTCTGGTCCCAAAAAGGAATCATCTTGTGCGTTAATGATAAGACACGGCACCCTAATATTGGGCAAAAATTGCAGAGAACTGCACTGTGTGTAATAATCCAAGGCATCCTTGAAATTATGGGCCCTGCTGGTGTAAACATCGTCAAAATCCTTTAGGGTTTTAATTTTTCTGATATCAGAATCTGTGATAAGCTCTGGAAACAAGGCTTGTTTTTGTCTGAGCTTGCCGATCAAATTTCCCTTAAAACGAATGGCATACAATATGTTTTTAAAAGTAAGGAGCTGTTGGCACGAGCTGTGCAGATTACAGGGCACGGAAACCGCTACGGCACCTTTTATTTCCTTCGGAACGGAATTGCCTTCACCTAAATATTTAAGTACTAGGTTTCCGCCCAAGCTAAATCCTTTAAGGTATATTTCTGAATATTTTTTGGTCTTTAAAATATGGTCGATCACTTCCTTGAGATCCTCAGTGACCCCAGAATGATAGGAACGATAGTATTTGTTGGTCTCACCGCTACAGCCGCGATAATTTACCGCACAGGCATCGTATCCATTTTGGTTGAAAAGTTTGGCGCTTCCAGTAATATAGGGACGCTGCCCATCACCTTCCAAACCATGTAACAGAATGGCCAATCTTTTTGATGGTACTATGGAATCGCTCCAGTCCAAATCCAAGAAATCACCATCGGACAGCGTCAATCGCTCCCGTTTTTGGATGACTCCATTGACCTTTCTAAAGAGGCCACAATAAATGGTCGCCAAATGTGCATTCCTAAAAAACAGGGGTGGAGAATAGTTTGATGTGACCAAGGGCATTGGAAAAGCTTTTTTTGAAATTATTCTTTTGGAAAAGTCTGCAAAAGTTTGGCTTGTGCTTCAATGGCCGCTTTAAATTCAATTTTCAGCTTATCCACCAATTTTGAAACGGGCAATACATTATCAATGGCAGTCACCCCCTGACCAGCGGACCAGATGGTTTTCCAAGCCTTGGCCTCCGTATCGAGTTCTTTCCCAAAATCGATTTTTCGGTCTTTTTTTAAATCTTCCTCCGAAATTCCAGCAGCCTTTAGGCTCGCAGCCAAAAAGTTGGCATGTACCCCAGAGATGGCTGCGGTGTAGACCACATCGCTGGCACCGGCCTCAATGATCATTTTTTGGTACTCGTCCGTGGCCTTACTTTCTTCGGTATTGATAAAACGGGTCCCCATATAGGCCAAATCGGCGCCCATTTGCATAGCTGATGCAACATCCCTACCAGTACTAATACACCCTGAAAGGATAATGGTCTTGTGGAAGATTTTTTTCACTTCGGTGATCAAACTCATGGGATTGATATTCCCCGCATGTCCTCCGGCACCTGCTGAGACCAGAATCAAACCATCAACTCCCGCATCTGCCGCTTTTTCGGCGTGCCTTTTTTTAATGATGTCATGGAAAACCAATCCGCCATATCTGTGGATGGCATCCACCACCATGCTCACGGTACCAAGGGAAGTAATCACCAATGGAACCTTGTGCTTTATGCAGAGTTTTACATCGGTTTCCAACCTTGGATTTGTGGGGTGCACAATTAAGTTTACCCCAAAAGGAGCGGCTTTTTTACCGGTTTCTTCCTCAAATTGTTTTAGCTCTGTTTTTATTTGGATGAGCCATTCCTCAAATCCTTCACTGGTACGTTGGTTAAGGGCGGGAAAAGTTCCAACAATACCATTTTTACAACATTCCACCACCAACTTTGGACCGGAAATGAGGAACATGGGGGCGGCTATAACAGGTAATGATAGGTCTTTGATGAATTCAGCTTTTTGGCTCATGGACTTTGTGTTAAACTATGTTTAAAAATAGAATTAATAATAGGACTTCATTGGAATCAGTTTATAAAACTATGGTATTTTTGCCATCTATTATGCATGCATAACAAATAACTACTATGTTTTTTAAGGAATTTGAGATTCGATGGAGCGATTTGGATGCCAATCGCCACTTGGCCAACTCGGCCTATATCAACTTTATGAGCCATACCCGGATGGCGTATTTGGGACATTTGGGCTTTAACCAAAAAAGCATGGCCGAACACAATATTGGTCCCGTGGTCTTTTATGAACATATGTATTATTTTAAGGAAGTATTTGCCGGAAAACCTGTGAAAGTTTCATTGAATTTTAAGGGAATGAGCGAAGATGGGATGTTTTTTGAATTTCACCATGATTTTTCTGATAGCAAAGGCAAAAACTTTGCCCGTTGTCAAATGATGGGGGCTTGGATAGATTTGAAAGAACGAAAATTGGTTGGGTTGCCCGAAGAATTCCTGAAAGCTTTTGGGCGCATGGAAAAGGCTGAGGATTTTAAGGTTCTGACCAAGGCCGATACCCGAAAATATGTCCAAATTCCGAGGGATCTCTAAGGCTTTTTCCTATTTAGATCGGCCAAACCAACTGGTCATCTTTTTGATGTTGGCTATTTGTAAGGAATAGAGCGTGCTCATCATTGGTCTTCTTTGTCGTCAATTCTTCCCCATAACGATTTTTTGCCAGCTATTGCCTAAACAAAACGTCCAATGATGCACACAAGAAAAATGGAAAAGCCTAGGTCTACTACGGACATTTGCGGCTTATTTAGGCGCAAGATTAAACCTACCGATCCTTCAAGTTGAAAAGGGTTAATTATTTGCTCCGTTTTCCAGAAGGATGGGAGAAATTTATAGGCCAGATCGGGTAACCAATAAAAGGCGAGGTAAATCAACCCCAATTCCAACAGTGGATTTATTTCAAAGGCTTTCATCAGTTGTTTTTCAACCCAGAGAAATGCTACAAAAAGCAGAAGGCCCATGCCAATTCCATAAAGTGCCAATAGATTCATATTGCTGTTTTTCGACCAATAATTTCAGCCATTTACAGACGTAATCTAGAGCAGGAAAATGGGATTTTGATGTGTTAATTGATAAACACCTAAAACAAGTTGACGAATAATGGACCGTGGGAAAATTACGGAGTCAGACTTTGGGTTTGGGCCGTTTCCCAGCAAGGTAAACCCCCAACAATACCAGACATGTGGCCAAAGTTTTGACCAAGGTTAAGTGATCCTTACCCGAAAATATGGCAAAAAGGATACCAATAAGGGGCTGCACATACATAAAAGCCCCCACTGTGGATGCTTTGAGTTCTCTAAGAGCAAATACATTAAAAAGATAAGTCATAAAGGTGGTACCAATAACAACAAACGCAATAGAACCATATACCCAAAGAGGTAGGGTGGCCCATTGAATTTCGAGAAACTCAGGCAGGGTTATGGGGAAATTCATAATGAATGCAAGTCCAAACAACCATTTCATCAAATTGAAAGGATGATACTTTTCCAACAGCTTTTTTACCAAAATAAGATACGAGCCGTAGCAGATGGCATTTATAATAAAAAGAAAGTTGCCCAAGGGAATGTTAGGGGCATCCTGCCGTATTTCGGCCCCAAAAAGGATAAGCCCCAAAGCTCCAACAAATCCTAAGAAAATACCCATGCCTTTGTTTAAAGTAATTCGCTCGCTAAGAAATAAAGCGGATAGAATTACCACAATAATAGGGGTAATGGTCACCAAAACAGAACTGTTAATTGGGGTGGAGAGCTGTAATCCTTTAAAAAAGGCCAACATATTTATGACCATTCCCAGAAAAGAACAGGCTAATATTCGTCCCCAATCTTTTTTTTCAATTTTTTCTTTGGGACCAAAAAATGAAATCAGCCAAAATAAGATAGTGGCACCTCCCACCCGCAGCATAATGAAGGCAAAAGGCCCCACATAATCCGGCATGGCCCCTTTGGCAATAGTATGGTTAAGACCATAGATAACAGTGGCCCCAATAGCTGCTAAAATTGCCAGTGTTCTTTTGCTCATGGGTGCAAGCCCTCTTTTGCGGCCTGAACCACTTTTTTGGAGTTGCCGATAAAAATCTGTCCATCAACTAGAACAACAGGTCGCTTTAGAAAGGTATAATGTTCAAGAATGAGTTTTTTATAATCGTTTTCAGATAGCTGTTTTTCGTGCAATCCTTTTTGACGGTACAACATGGCCCTCTTACTGAACAAGGGTTCATATCCTCCGGCAAGGGAAGCCATTTCTTCCAATTGCCCGGGAGTTATGGATTTGGTCTTGATTTCTTGTAATTGGACACCATCCAAGGGTTGCAATTCTTTTAAAATACGTTGGCAGGTAGAGCAACTGCCCAAGTGGTATATCTTTTTCATGATCTTGTTCTAAGGCACAAAGGAAGTCAAAAATGAATCAAAACCCATTAAGAATGTTTAAATTCAACAGCTTTTGACCAAGATGTTTGCAGCCTATAACTTTCAGTTTGGTTTTATGGATTTGATAGGTTTTATGTGTTTTTTCTTACGGTATTTGGACGAATTAAAATTTTTAGGGCTAGTTTTATTGAAGATAAATTGTTTTATACACCCGGCACAATGGAGAAAACCTTTGACATCCTACTGAAGAACAGAAAAATACTGTACGATCTTTTACAGGATACCCCGAAGGAAGACCTGTATAAAATTCCTGAGGGATTCAATAACAACATCTGGTGGAACATTGCCCATGTGGTGGTGACTCCCCAACTATTGGTGTATGGGTTAAGCGGATTGGGCTATACCATTGAGGAAGAATTGATCAATAAATACCGGAAGGGCACCATTCCTGATGGAGAACCATCTGCCCAAGAAATAGAAAAGATTTCGGCCTATCTGTTCAGCACAGTAAAACACATTCAGTTGGACTACAATCAGGGCAGATTGAACACCAAAAACTTCAAAGAACTAACCACCTCGGTAAATATAGCCTTGACCAGTGCTGAAGATGCCATTGCTTTTAGTGCCTTTCATGAAGGGATTCATCTGGGAGCCATCCGAGGTTTACAAAAAGCGCTTGCCAAAGCACGTTAGGATTCCACATTTATTTTAGAAGACACAATGCTTTGATTTAGGGGAGGATGTCCCCATTTTTTCCATTTTGTATCTTTAGCGATAATAATAGCAATTGCGCAGTACCCCAAAGCGATAATACAGGTTTCTTTAATTCCAAATCTTAACCAAAATGAGAAAAACCTACTTAGTCAATTTGGGTCTCTGGGCCTTGTTTCTGATTTCTATTCAGCAAATCCATTCCCAAAGAAGCAACTTTTCGGTTGGGGCGGTACCTACCTATAAGACTGATGGGTATGGTGTGCAACTCAATTTGAACCATTATCACAGCACAACGGATTACCTCCAAGCCTCCTTTGTGGCTACTTTTTCCAAGGAACAACCCGATTCCGGTGTTGAATTTCCCTACCAAGACTACCTATTCAATCTTGGGTATTTTACCACAGTTTTGACTTCTCCGAAACGGGGATTCTTCATTTTTTTTGGTGGTGGGCCATCTATAGGGTACAAGTACATCAACAATGGTGAAACTGAATTTCGGTTTGATGCGTTAAGTGCTGAAAGCAGTTTTATTTATGGGGCTTATGCCTCTTTTGAGCTGGACTTCTTTCTTTCGGATGCTTTTTCATTATTTGTCCCAACAAGTGGCTTTTATCATTTTAACAGTGATCTCAATGACACCTCACTGTTATTGGGGGTAGGCATTCGGTATTACTTAAAGTGAGTTTCACGACTTCACCTTACGCTTTAAAAAAAGATTTACTTCAGAATAGGGCAAAGTCAAGATAATGGGTCCATCTGTGTAAGAGGCCACTTCATATGGGTTGTAGATCAGTTGTACCCCATCTTTGGTGTATCCTACGTTGTTGGAAAGGTGAAATGAGTCACCTTCAAACATAAAACCGGTGGCATTGATGTTGCTATCTTGGGGAATCTTCTCTTGAATCCTGAACTTGGTTTCTGCAAATTTTTCAAAACCTTGCAGGTCATCAAAAAGTTCCCAGTTTTCCAGTTCTGTCCCTTTTGCTTTATCAAAATTGAGATAACTTGTGGAACCATACCCGTGTGCCCCGCCCGTAAAGGTGTAGGAGTTCACCTCAATGGTAACTAGGTTTGCATCTTCATAAATGACCTCTCCGTTTATCTTGGATTCCCACCCAATTTCATCGGGGAATTTGGTCTTCAGCTCCTTGTAACTATCCGTAAAGGATGCCATTGCCTGCTCTACATTTGTAATATCCTCATTATCGCTGAATGACAATAAAGCAATAACCTCTTCCTGTAAACTGCGGTTTATGGCAGTGGCTACACCTGTATCATTCAAAGCGTGGGGAAGATTTATTGTAATTTCAGGACAATTTCCGCAAGATTCTCCCTGTAATACCAGAGGTTCAAAAGTAAGTTTGTGTTCGGTTTCGCAACCAAAAGGAATCCAGAGGATTAAAAGTAGGGCGAGATACTTTTTCATAAGTGAGGTTTTAGGGTTGTCAAAAATAAGACTTCATTGAAAACTCCGAAAGATAGCGATACATTTGTATGAAGATCCAAAGAAAATGAGCAAAAAAGAGTTACAATTCAACAGCAAGACCATTCACGGGGGACAACATCCAGATAAAGCCTATGGTGCTGTGATGCCTCCTATTTACCAAACCTCCACCTATGCCCAGAGCACCCCGGGGGGACATAAGGGATTTGAATATTCCCGAAGCGCCAACCCCACCCGAACGGCTTTGGAGAACGCCTTGGCCAGCATTGAAAATGGAACCTATGGCTTGGCCTTTGCCAGTGGGCTATCGGCCATTGATGCCGTAATAAAATTGTTGAAACCCGGAGACGAAGTGGTTTCCACTAACGATTTATATGGGGGAAGTTACCGGCTTTTTAAGCAGATTTTTGAAAAATATGGAATCAAGTTTCACTTTATAGGGATGCAGGATGTGGATTCCATTGAAGCCCATATCAATATTAAAACCAAGCTGATTTGGGTGGAGACCCCCACCAACCCCATGATGAACATAATAGATATTAAAGCTACGGCTGCTCTGGCCAAAAAATATAACCTGTTGCTGGCCGTAGATAACACTTTTGCCACTCCGTACTTGCAACGACCGTTGGATTTGGGCGCGGACATTGTAATGCACTCTGCAACCAAATATTTGGGGGGTCACAGCGACCTTGTTGTTGGGGCATTGGTGGTTAAGGACAAGGAATTGGCGGACAAACTCTATTTTATTCAAAATGCCAGTGGGGCGGTATGTGGTCCTATGGATAGTTTTTTAACACTTCGCGGAATAAAAACCCTCCATGTGCGAATGCAACGACATTGTGAGAACGGCGAAGCGATAGCCAACTATTTAAAACAACACCCCAAAATTGAAAAAGTATACTGGCCTGGATTTGAGTCGCACCCCAACCATAGTATTGCCAAGAATCAAATGAGCGGTTTTGGGGGGATGATATCATTTGTGCCTAAGGGCAGCAGTTATGATGAGGCCATAAAAATTGTGGAAAAATTAGAAGTCTTCACCTTGGCCGAATCGTTGGGAGGTGTGGAAAGCTTGGCCGGTCATCCAGCAAGTATGACACATGCCAGTATTCCCAAAGAAGAGCGTGAAAAAAGCGGAGTAGTGGATGCATTGATTCGTTTGAGTGTTGGTATTGAAGATTCAGCTGATTTAATAGCGGATTTGGAACAGGCCATAGGGTAGTAAATTGAAAAATTTTTAAAAAAAGGCCATTCAAATTATGTAAATAATATAATTTTGCCGTCAAATTCAAAATTCAATAAAACTGCGTCTAATTAAAGTTGCACAGACAACAAATAATAATCCGTTATATGGAAGAGAAAATTAAAGCATTTATGGATGAGGTCATCGCTAGAAATGGCCACGAACCAGAATTTATCCAAGCGGTCCAAGAAGTAGCTGAAACCGTAATTCCTTACATAGCCCAAAATGATATTTATTATGGAAAAAATATCTTATTGCGCATGGTGGAACCTGAACGATTGATCTCATTTCGGGTGGCATGGATAGACGACGAAGGTGAAATCCATGTAAATCGTGGCTATCGTGTGCAAATGAATTCAGCCATTGGGCCTTACAAAGGAGGACTTCGTTTTCATCCCACTGTAAATGCCAGTGTATTAAAATTCTTGGCATTTGAACAAGTTTTCAAAAATAGTTTGACCACCTTGCCCATGGGAGGTGGTAAAGGAGGCTCTGACTTTGACCCAAAAGGGAAATCGGATGACGAGATCATGCGATTTTGCCACGCTTTTATGACGGAATTGTGCAGACATATTGGTCCCAATACCGATATTCCAGCCGGTGATATAGGTGTAGGCGCCCGTGAAATTGGATTCCTGTTCGGGATGTACAAAAAAATACGAAACGAATTTACAGGGGTGCTGACCGGTAAGGGCCGTTCATGGGGAGGTTCGTTGATTCGCCCAGAAGCAACAGGTTATGGTACCGTTTACTTCGCCGATAGCATGTTAAAGACCAAAAATGAAACTTTTGAAGGTAAGAAAGTAGTCATTTCAGGTTCTGGTAATGTGGCTCAGTACGCTGCAGAAAAGGTGTTGCACTTAGGTGGAACCGTGTTGACACTTTCCGATTCTGGAGGGTTCATTTACGACAAAGACGGTATTGATGAAGAAAAACTGGCCTTTGTCATGGATTTAAAAAACAACAAAAGAGGTAGAATTTCCGAGTATGTAAATAAATATCCTACAGCGGAATTCCATAATGGAGAAACCCCTTGGAAAATTGCCTGTGATATTGCTCTGCCATGTGCCACCCAAAACGAATTGGACGGTGACGATGCTGCGACATTGATTAAAAATGGATGTATTGCGGTGGCTGAAGGCGCCAATATGCCTTCAACCCCAGAAGCTGTTCATGCCTTTCACGATGCTAAAATTTTGTTTGCCCCCGGGAAAGCATCAAATGCGGGAGGTGTGGCCACCTCAGGATTGGAAATGTCACAAAACTCACTCCGTATTAGCTGGACCCGCAATGAAGTTGATGAGCGACTCAAAGGTATTATGGCCGACATCCACGATTCTTGTATTGAATATGGAAAAGAAGAGGATGGCTACTGTAATTATGTAAAAGGAGCCAACATTGCTGGTTTTGTAAAGGTTGCAGATGCCATGTTGGCCCAAGGAGTGATATAATTCCTATAATCAACCAGAGTTTTTGGTTGGCAGTTACGGGAAGGAGTGATTATTTTTACCCTTTCAGTAACTGCTTTTTTTTGACCCCTATGCAAGTAACTACCAAAGCCATAATACTTTCTTCCCTAAAATATGGCGATACCAGCCTTATTGTTAAGGCGTTTACAGCCTCTGATGGCCTAAAATCTTATTTGTTGAAAGGGGTTATGGGTTCCAAAAAGGGAAAATTGAAACCAGCTTATTTTCTCCCGCTGATGCAATTGGAAATTGTGGCCAACCATAAGAACAAGGGTACTTTGGAAAGTATAAAAGAGGTAAAAGTGGCCCTGCCCTACAAGACCCTTCATACAGATATTGTTAAAAACAGCATTGTACTTTTCTTGGCTGAAATGTTGGGCAATAGCATCCATGAAGAGGAACAGGACGAAAGTCTTTTCAATTATTTGGAATATGCATTGCTCTGGTTGGATGAACATCCCCCTAACCCCAATTTCCATCTCCTTTTTTTATTGAATCTTACCAAGTATTTGGGCTTCTATCCAGACACTTCTTTTCAAAGCTTGCCTTTTTTTGATCTTCAGGAAGGAAATTTTTGTAAAACTCCATCGCTTAATCCGCTGATTCATAATGAAGTACTGTCCAATTTCAAGAATTTTTTAGGCACGAATTTTGATGCATTACAGACAATACAACTAACTAAGTCTAACAGAAGGGAACTCTTAAAAATAGTCATTCTCTATTTCCAGTTGCATGTGCATGGATTTAGGGAGCCAAAGTCCCTGGCCGTTTTAAATGCCGTTTTTAACTAACATGTTTAAACCAACCTTAACTCTTGCTCTATTTCTTTTCTCGACTACCTTGTATGCCCAAGAAGTAACGGTCTTGGATGCCGATTCAGGAATACCCATTTCCAATTTGGCCATTTTTAACAAGGACAAATCCAAAACCACAATTACGGATTTTAATGGAAAAACCGATTTGGGAGTTTTTAATCTTCATGAACGGATTACCTTTCAACATCTCAGCTATGAGATATATGCCACCACAAAATCACAGATAGCCAAAAAAAACCATCGAGTTTACCTTTATTTAAGGTCTGAGGAACTTGAGGAAGTGGTATTGTCCGTTTCCAAATGGGAGCAGCAAAAAAAGAATGTTCCCCAAAAAATTGAAACCATTGATGCCCGAAGTATTTCCTTTACCGCACCACAAACCTCGGCCGACCTTCTGCAGAACAGTGGAAAGGTTTTTATGCAAAAAAGCCAATTGGGAGGTGGAAGCCCCATGATTCGTGGCTTTGCCACCAATAGATTGTTGTTGTCGGTGGATGGAGTTCGGATGAACAATGCCATTTTTAGGGGTGGAAACCTTCAAAATGTGATTTCCATTGATCCCTTTGCCATCTATAAAACTGAAATCATCTTTGGCCCTGGATCTGTAATTTATGGGAGTGATGCCATTGGTGGGGTAATGAACTTTTATACCCAAAAACCCCATTTTTCCTTTACGGATAGTTTGGCTTTTTCAGGAAAGGCGGACTATAGATTTGCTTCTGCCAATACTGAAAGTACCAGTCATGTGGCATTTAATTTTGGTCAGCAAAAATGGGGATCCTACACCAGCTTCACCTACAATAATTTTAATGATTTGAAAATGGGCGAACACGGCCCAAAATCTTACCTCCGAAACAACTATGTTATCCAACAAAATGGCATGGATGTCTTGGTAGTCAATGATGACCCTAAAAAACAGGTCTCTACAGGATATGATCAACTCAACTTCCTTCAAAAATTTGCGTTTCGTCCAAATGATATCTGGAACTACAACTTGGGGCTCTACTATTCAGAAACTTCAGATTATCCACGATATGATCGCTTGATTCGCCCCTCCCGGGATGAGCAAGGACTTCGGTCGGCAGAATGGTATTATGGTCCCCAAAAGTGGTTTATGGGGAACTTTCAAATCACAAAAAAAGGAAACAGTAAACTCTATGATCGTGCAAAACTTACAACCGCATATCAATTTTTTGAGGAAAGTCGACACGATCGAGGATTTGGGGATGTTGAACTGTATTCAACCAAGGAAAAAGTGGATGCCCTTTCCATGAACCTGGATTTTGAGAACAAAAAATTGGGAGGTCTGCATTTGTACTATGGCGCTGAGTATATCTTCAATAAGGTAAATTCCAAAGGGAGCGTGCAAAACATTGAAACCGATGTGGTGGAACGTACCGCATCCCGTTATCCTGATGGGGCCACTTGGCAGACTTTTGCCGGCTACCTCAATGGCGAATATCAAATAGAACCCAATTTTACCTTGCTTTCTGGAATTAGATATAGCCAAGTTTGGGTGGACGCCGATTTTGAAAAAACCTTCTATCCCTTCCCTTTTGATGAGGCCGATATTATAACGGGAGCACTCACAGGAAGTTTGGGGTTCAGTTGGTTTCCCAGGGAAGATTTGCAGATTACCTTGAACGGATCTACAGGGTTCCGGGCGCCCAATATTGATGATATTGGAAAAATCTTTGATTCCGAACCGGGTTCCGTGGTGGTTCCCAATCCAGATTTGGAACCCGAATATGCCTACAACGGAGAACTGGGACTTCGAAAAAACTTTGGCGACAGATTTGTTTTCAAAGGAGCCGCCTATTACACCTATTTGGTGGATGCCTTGGTGCGAAGGAACTTTAGTTTTAATGGTGAAACTGAGATTGAGTACAATGGAGAGCTGAGCAATGTACAGGCCATACAGAATGCAGCCAAGGCTTATGTGTATGGTTTTGAATTTGGAATGGAAGCCTTTTTTGATGAACATTGGTCATTTTCTTCCAACTTGACGATTACCGAAGGTATTGAAGAGGATGATGATGGCACCGATAGTCCTGCCCGTCATGCTGCACCCACCTTTGGGGATGCCCATTTGGTTTGGCAGAATGAAAAAATTAAAGCAGATGTTTTTGTCAACTACAATGGAGAGGTCAGCAATGATGATTTGGCGTTGTCGGAACAAGGCAAAACCTATATTTATGCCAGTGATGCCAATGGTAATCCATATTCTCCCTCTTGGTACACATTGAATTTTAAATCGCAATACCAAATCTCCAATGCCTTAAAGGCGACGGTAGGTTTGGAAAACATGACCAACCAACGGTACCGAATGTATTCATCGGGTATTGTGGCTCCAGGAACCAATTTAATTTTGGGATTGGGCTATGTCTTCTAAAAAACAAAATAGGATATCTAAAAAGCTCGTTATCTGTCAGTTCGAGCGCAGTCGAGAACCTAATCTATGTTGATAATCAATGGGTTTCGACTGTGCTCAACCTGACATATTCAAACTTTTGTTGCTTTTTAGATATCCTATTTTACTTCTTGTTACACTTTAAGGCTGTCAATGGCCTTTTTGGTAATTTCTCCGGTGTCTTCACCCATTTCTTTGGCCTTGTCCATGACCTTTTCCCCGGCTTTTTTAATGCTGTCCGCTGCTTGTTCACCCATTTCCATGGCTTCATCACCTGCTTTTTTTATCGCATCAACAGCATCATTTGTGGCTTCTTTTAAATCCTCACTTGCTTCTTCAAGGGTTTCGCCGGCCTCTTCAGAAGCTTCTTTGGCCCTATCCGCTGCCTCTTTACAGGAAGTTATAACAGACATGGATAAAGTCAGAGCCATTGCGGCTACTAATACTTTTCTCATCTTATAAATGGTTTGTGTTGTAAAAATTCAAGGTAGTGAAATTAATGTAAATGATAACGTAGGGCATATCATATTTAGGTTAAGGCTATTAAGGAAATACTAATCCCCAAAAGGGAGGGTATATTTCCATCTAAATTTATAATTTTGCAAACTTGGAATTCGAGAAGAAGTAGCAATATATATGAAGTTTGCAGAATATAAGGGATTGGATTTGCCGAAGGTGTCAGAAGAGGTTCTGAATTTTTGGAAGGACAAACAGATTTTTGAGAAAAGTGTTTCCACACGGGAGGGCAAGGAGAGTTACGTGTTTTATGAAGGCCCACCATCTGCAAACGGAATGCCAGGGATTCACCATGTAATGGCACGTACCATAAAGGATATCTTTCCGCGCTACAAGACAATGAAAGGATTTCAGGTGAAGAGAAAAGCTGGGTGGGACACCCATGGTTTGCCTATAGAGATTGGTGTGGAAAAGGAATTGGGCATCACCAAAGAAGACATCGGAAAGAAAATTTCGGTAGAAGAATACAACGCAGCCTGTAAAAAAGCGGTGATGCGCTATACGGACGTTTGGAACGAAATGACCGAGAAAGTGGGGTACTGGGTGGATATGGACGACCCCTACATCACCTACAAGCCCAAGTACATGGAATCAGTTTGGTGGTTGCTCAAACAGATTTACGATAAAGGACTCATATACAAGGGCTACACCATTCAGCCCTATTCGCCAAAGGCGGGGACCGGTTTAAGTTCCCACGAACTGAACCAGCCCGGGACGTACCAAGATGTGACGGATACTACGGTTACCGCCCAATTCAAAGCCAAAACCGATTCGCTTCCAGAGTTTTTGAAGAAAGTAGATGGGGACATTTATTTTTTAGCATGGACGACCACACCTTGGACGCTTCCATCCAATACCGCATTGACCGTAGGCAAAAAAATTGAATATGTACTGGTTAAAACGTTCAACCAATACACCTTTGAACCTATCAATGTGGTAGTGGCTAAAAACTTGGTGAACTACAACTTCTCAGGAAAGTTTACAAAAGTTGAAACGGAGGAAGAATTAAAATCATTCCAAGAAGGCAATAAAAAGATTCCATTCTTGGTAGGCGAAAGGTTTGTAGGGAAAGATTTGGTAGGTATCCACTACGAGCAATTGATAGATTATGCACAGCCCTATCAAAATCCTGAGAATGCCTTCCGAGTCATTGCTGGGGATTTTGTGACCACCGAAGACGGTACAGGAATTGTACATACCGCGCCCACCTTTGGTGCGGACGATGCCATGGTGGCCAAACAGGCTACCCCAGAGGTGCCTCCAATGCTGGTTTTGGATGAAAATGACAATCCAGTTCCGCTTGTTGACCTTCAAGGAAAGTTTAGGCCCGAAATGAAGGAGTTTGGCGGCAAATACGTAAAGAACGAGTATTATGACGAGGGCGAAGCACCCGAAAAGTCGGTCGATGTTGAGATTGCCATCAAACTAAAAATAGAGAACAAGGCCTTTAAGGTAGAGAAATACGTACACAGCTACCCAAATTGCTGGCGAACCGATAAACCCATTTTGTATTATCCGTTGAACTCTTGGTTCATTAAGGTGACCGATGTTAAGGACCGCATGTTCGAGCTGAACCAGACCATAAACTGGAAACCAAAATCCACTGGTGAAGGCCGCTTTGGAAACTGGTTGGCGAATGCGAACGACTGGAACCTTTCCCGATCAAGATACTGGGGTATTCCATTGCCCATTTGGCGTACCGAAGATGGCAAAGAGGAGTTGATCATTGGTTCGGTGGAAGAACTAAAATCAGAAATGGCCAAAGCCGTGGAAGCGGGTGTAATGGCGAAGGATGTTTTTGAAGATTTTGTGGTGGGCGACATGAGCGAGTCGAACTACGATAAAATTGACCTGCATAAAAATATAGTGGATGGCATCACTTTGGTGTCGCCATCAGGACAACCCATGAAACGTGAGGCAGACCTTATTGACGTTTGGTTTGATAGCGGTTCCATGCCCTACGCGCAGTGGCACTATCCTTTTGAGAACAAAGAACTCATTGATGACGGAGTGGCATTTCCAGCGAATTTTATCGCCGAAGGTGTGGATCAGACCCGGGGATGGTTTTATACGCTGCATGCTATCGCCACCATGGTTTTTGATAGCATCGCTTATAAAAATGTGGTTTCCAACGGACTTGTTTTAGACAAGGAGGGCAAAAAAATGTCCAAACGTTTGGGGAATGCTGTTGATCCGTTCGAGGTTTTACCAGAGCATGGAGCGGATGCGACACGTTGGTACATGATTTCCAATGCCAATCCATGGGACAACCTTAAGTTTGATATAGAAGGTGTGGTTGAGGTAAAACGAAAATTCTTCGGAACGCTTTACAATACCTACTCCTTTATGGCGCTCTATGCCAATATTGATGAGTTCGATTATTCCGAGGCAGATATTCCGTTAAAGGATCGTCCAGAGATCGATCAATGGATTTTGTCTGAGCTCCATACCTTGATTAAGAATGTGGACGAAGCCTATGGCGATTATGAAGCTACCCGAGCGGCACGGATGATTTCGGACTACGTTCAGGAAAACTTGAGCAACTGGTATGTTCGTTTGAGTCGAAGACGGTTCTGGAAAGGGGATTACCAACAGGATAAGATTTCTGCATATCAAACGCTGTACACCTGCTTGTCCACAGTAGCGAAGTTATCCGCACCGATAGCGCCCTTTTTCATGGATCAATTGTACCGGGATTTGGACGCAACGACCCAAAAAGATGGTTTTGAAAGCGTACATTTGGCCGACTTCCCTGTTTTTGATGCCAATATGGTGAACAAGAGCTTGGAGCGTAAGATGCAGTTGGCCCAAAAAATTTCTTCTTTGGTGCTGTCCATCCGTCAAAAGGAAAAAATAAAGGTACGCCAGCCACTTCAAAAAATCATGATTCCAGTTTTGGATGATGAACAGCGAAGCGATATTGAAGCGGTTTCCAACTTGGTAAAATCCGAAGTAAACGTGAAGGAAATCCAGTTGTTGGACGATGCATCAGGAATATTGGTAAAGCAAATAAAACCTAACTTTAAGGTTTTGGGGCCAAGATTTGGCAAGGATATGAAGGCCATTGCGGCCGAAGTATCAAAACTGGGTCAAGCGGACATACAAAAAATTGAACGCGAAGGGGAATTAATGCTACAATTGGAAAATAAAAGTGTTATTTTACAGTTAACCGATGTAGATATCAGTTCCCAAGACATTGAGGGCTGGTTGGTGGCCAGTTCAGGCCCTTTGACCGTCGCTTTGGATATAACCATAGATGAGACCTTGAAAAAAGAAGGTATTGCTAGAGAGCTCGTAAACCGAATCCAGAACCTGAGAAAGGAATCCGGATTTGAGGTAACTGATAAGATTGATATTAAAATATTGAAGGACGGCCTAGTGGAAAATGCGGTTTCCAGTAATGTGGATTACATCAAAACCGAAACTTTGACCGCTGAGTTGAACTTTGAGGAAAAACTTGAAGAAGGTATAGCAATCGCCTTTGATGAAGTGAATACAAAATTGTTTATTCAAAAACATTAGAAAATGGCAGAAGAACTAAAAGTTAGATACTCAGATAAGGACCTTGATGAGTTCAGGGCCTTGATCGAAGAAAAAATAGAAAAGGCAAAGAGCCATTTAGAACTTTTGAAGAGTGCCTATATGAACGATGGGAACAACGGTACGGATGATACTTCGCCCACGTTCAAAGCCTTTGAGGAAGGATCAGAGACCATGAGCAAGGAAGCCAATACCCAATTGGCCATCCGACAGGAGAAATTTATCCGGGATCTTAAAAATGCCCTTTTGCGCATTGAGAACAAAACATATGGTATCTGCCGTGTAACCGGAAAGCTCATTAACAAGGAGCGATTAAAACTTGTGCCCCATGCCACGTTGAGCATTGAGGCGAAGAATATGCAGAAATAATAAAAACGCCTCAAGGCGTTTTTTGTTTATGAAATCCTTTTTCATTGTCTTTGGGCTTTTTTTTCTTGTACAGGTGCAAGGACAAAAACTGGTAAAAAAAGCTTTTATCGGCCCCAGAACACAATCCATTCAGATTGACTCTCGGTACTGTTATCAGATTGATCTGCAAACGGCCAGGACCAAAGAGGTTCTCGTTGAGGCAAGTATTGAGGGAGAATATTCCAAGGATTTGCTCGTTTCCTTGGAAGAACAGGGAACAACGGTACTTATCAGTACGGGCTTTCATCCCAACTTCATCAACCCGAATGACAAATTAAGTGCCCACAAAGTAATTTCAATAGCGTTACATATTACCGTACCACAGTACAAGAGTGTGTCTGTTTTTGGCACCAATAGCAATGTGCAGGTAAAGGGCAAATATCAGAATTTGGATGTGAAACTGTCCGATGGAAGGTGTGAGTTGGACAATGTATCAGAAACAGTTGAAGTCACTACTCAAAAAGGAGACATTTGGTTGAGTGCAGATAGGGGAACCATCCTTGCGGAAAGCACTTACGGACAAGTTGAAAATGATCAAATCCCAAACGGGCATAACCAGTATACCCTGAAGACGGTGGAGGGAAACATCCATCTTAGGAAAACAAAATAATATACCTATTTTTGCAACCACTTTTTAACGGCATGAATCTAAAAAGATCCCTCATAATCATCGCATTGATACTACTGATAGACCAAATTAGCAAGGTCTATATCAAGACCCATTTTATTTTGGGGGAATCCCATGATGTCTTCGGTTGGTTTAAAATACTTTTTATAGAAAATGAAGGGGCTGCATGGGGGACTAAGCTAAGTGATCTACTACCTATTTCAGAATCTGTTGGAAAACTTGTATTGACGGTCTTCCGGATTTTTGCCGTCTTTGGCATTGGCTATTGGCTGTGGGACATCGTTAAAAAGCAATCACCCAGGACCCTTGTTTTGGCGGTATCGCTCATTTTTGCAGGGGCTTTGGGAAACATTATCGATTCTGTTTTTTATGGGATTATTTTTGACCACAGCAACGGACAAGTAGCGACATTCTTTTCCAATGAATCTTATGGCAGTCTGTTTCATGGTAAAGTAGTGGATATGCTCTATTTTCCCTTGATCGATACTACATGGCCAGACTGGGTTCCGTCCGTGGGAGGGCAACGGTTCCGGTTTTTTGAACCTGTTTTCAATATTGCCGATACGGCCATCAGTACTGGAGTGGGCATATTGATAGTCTTCAACAAAAAAGCTTTTCCAAAAAAGTCGGAGCGACCACAAGAGGTTGTGGATCAAAATGCGTAGGTCTTTTGAGGGGTAACGCAGTAATCCAGCGTTACATCATTTTCATGTACATCGGTAATTGTACTTTCTTCGGGCCCCAATAAAGAAAGCCCAATTTTAATGGTTTCTTTTCTGCATTTCCGTAAAAAAGTGTCGTAGTATCCTTTTCCATAACCCACACGATTGCCTTGAAGATCAAATGCAAAGAGTGGAACAAAGACAACATCAATTTTATCTTCTGGAACCAAAATCCCATCTACGGGCTCTGGAATGCCCCATTTGCTTTTTTTGATTATGGTACTGTCAGTCAATAAATAGTTTTCCATGGAGTTTCCCGCAAGTGTTTTTGGGATGACCACGTGCTTGTCTTTTCCCTGAAGTAAGGTGATGAGGGGAAGTGTGTCCACTTCTTTATTTTCCTCGATGCTCAAGAAGATATGGAAATAAAAAAAATCCCAAACAGGGATTTGAAGTACATGATTCGCTAAATTCATACTCAAATCTGAAATTTTGGAAGGCGTAAGTTCCGTTCTCAGATTCTTGTATTTTTTTCTTAGTTCATGTTTCAACATCTAGGTGAAATGTTGAAGATTTAGGGGTTGTGTTTTGGGGCGATACTGTACTATTCTCCTCGGGTAGATACCGAAAAAAAGATTTTGAAGAAAAGCATCAAAATCAAATACATTCCCAATACGATAACATAGTTTTCCATTCCATTGTATTTATATCGTTAAAAATAGGTAAAACAATTTTAAATTTCACCATGAAATGCACTTTTTATCGATGAAATGCACAATTTTAGTAACGGATTAACATTTCAAAAGAAGAGTTGTAGAAGAAAAAAATGGGTAATAAAGGGTTAAGTATCTGAAAATAAACAACATATATTTTGTTGTAAAAATATGGACCTATAATGTGATATTTATAAAATTGAGTAAAAACCTGTTTAAAACAAGGGCTTTAGTTGCACTAAAATGTAAAATTATCCCACCTTTTTTAGGGAATTACGGATTTTTTAAGGTAAAAATGATTTTTGATATCCTCTACTTGCATTGTAATACATAAAACCTTCATGTTTATTTGTAAAATGAAGATGGCAATCCGTCAAGTTTAACACATAACACAAAATTTAAAATTTAACTTTGTTATGGACCCATCACGTGGGTCGACTTTCAAAAAAATTTATGTCCAACCCATCCATCAATGTCCAAATCAGAGTATTGCCCAATGGTCCAGGAGTGTACCAATTTTATGATGTGGAGGGCAAAATTTTATATGTGGGCAAGGCCAAGAACCTTAAAAAAAGGGTTTCCTCCTATTTCAACAAAAAGCAGGAGTATGGCAAAACCAGGGTCTTGGTCAAAAAAATACACAGTATTAAACATATTGTGGTCCCCACAGAGTCGGATGCTTTGCTGTTGGAGAACAATCTGATCAAAAAGTTGAAGCCCAGGTACAATGTATTGCTCAGGGACGATAAGTCCTACCCTTGGATCTGTATTAAAAATGAGCGCTTTGCCAGAGTCTTTCCAACCCGGAAACTCATTAAGGATGGATCAGAATATTATGGGCCCTACACCAGCATGAAAACGGTGAGGACCCTGTTGGATTTGGTAAAAAGCCTTTACCCGTTGAGAACCTGTTCGTATGATTTGTCCGAGGAAAAAATTACGGCAGGAAAATACAAGGTGTGCCTGGAATATCATTTGGGCAATTGTCTGGGCCCCTGCGAAGGACTGCAGAGCGAAACCGAATATCACGGACAGATTGAAGACATTAGAC
The DNA here is from genome assembly GCA_050303195.1 of Allomuricauda sp. Classification (GTDB taxonomy): domain Bacteria; phylum Bacteroidota; class Bacteroidia; order Flavobacteriales; family Flavobacteriaceae; genus Flagellimonas. The sequence goes on from JBNLBG010000009.1 coordinate 40,007, forward strand.
AGATTATAAAAGGAAATTTAAAAAACTCCATACAAACCTTTAAAGAACAAATGAAGGCTTTTGCAGGGGACATGGAGTTTGAAAAGGCACAGCGCATCAAGGAAAAAATAGATGTTCTGGAAAACTATCAGGCAAAGTCTACCGTGGTCAACCCCAAGATCAATAATGTGGACGTGTTCAGTATTGTGTCCGATGAGACCCATGGCTACGTTAACTTTTTACAACTTTCACACGGCTCCATTGTGCGGTCACACACTCTAGAAATCAAGAAAAAACTGGATGAGACCGATGAAGAACTACTACAGTTGGCCATTACGGAGATCAGACAACGGTTCAATTCGCAATCCAAGGAGATTTATCTGCCTTTTCCGGTTGCTGTGGAAGACACTATTAAAGTAAGCTTCCCAAAATTGGGAGATAAGCGCAGGATTTTGGAACTTTCTGAGCGTAATGCCCGTTTTTATCGTCAGGATCGATTGAAACAAATCAAAATAACAGACCCAGACCGGCATACCAAGAGGATTATGGGCCAGATGAAGGCGGATCTTAGACTTTCCAAGGAACCCATCCATATTGAATGTTTTGATAATTCCAATATTCAAGGAAGCAACCCTGTGGCTGCTTGTGTTGTCTTTAAAAATGGAAAGCCTTCCAAAAAGGACTATCGGCATTTCAATATAAAAACTGTAGAAGGTCCGGATGATTTTGCAAGTATGGAAGAAGTGGTGTTCAGGCGGTACAAAAGATTGCTCAATGAAGAGGAGCCCCTTCCCCAACTTATTGTTATTGATGGGGGAAAAGGGCAACTATCGTCAGCCCTAAAAAGTTTGGAGGCCCTTGGGCTTCGTGGCAAAATAGCCATCATTGGCATTGCCAAACGGTTGGAAGAGATTTATTTTCCGGACGACCCAGTTCCGCTATATTTGGACAAAAGGTCGGAAACATTAAAAATAATACAGCAACTTAGAAACGAGGCACACCGTTTTGGGATTACACACCACCGAAATAAGAGAAGCAAAGGGGCTATCGGTTCGGAACTGGAGAGCATAGAGGGCATTGGCAAAAAGACTGCCGAACAATTGTTGAAGAACTTTAAATCGGTAAAACGTGTAAAAGAAGCCACCATTGAGAGCCTAGCGGAATCTGTGGGAATGGCAAAGGCCAAAAAGATTTATAAATCCTTTCACTGAAACTATGGGCATTAAACACATATTTTCTATTGTAACCTTTATTTTTTTTGGGATTTTGGGCATGTCTCAGACACCAAATGGCGAATCTCCCCCAAAGATAGGCCTGGTTCTCAGTGGGGGTGGTGCCAAGGGACTGGCCCACATCGGGGCGCTCAAAGTAATCGAGGAAGCAGGGATAAAGGTAGATTATATTGGAGGTACCAGCATGGGTGCCATAGTGGGGGCTTTGTATGCTTCGGGCTATTCTGCGCATGAACTTGATTCCATTTTTAAGGTGACCGATTTTGCCAAGCTCATTCAGGACAATGTGCCCAGGGGAGCCAAAACATTTTATGAGAAGGAAGATTCGGAACGCTATGCCTTGGGATTGCCGTTCACCAATTTTAACGTAAGTTTTCCACAGGCCATTTCAGGAGGTCAGAACATCTATAACGAGTTGGTACGGTTGCTGTTCCACGTTAAGGATGTCCATGATTTTAAAAAGTTGCCCATCCCTTTTCTATGTGTTGCCACCAATGTGGAAACCGGAGAAGAGGTGTTGTTGGATCAAGGGTACTTACCTGAAGCCATTATGGCAAGCGGAACGTTCCCTTCTCTCTTTGAGCCTTCGGAAATTGACGGAGATATATTGATTGATGGAGGAGTGGTCAATAACTACCCAATTGATAAAGTAAAAGAGATGGGCGCAGATGTCATCATTGGGGTGGATGTACAGCACAATTTGTCCACTCGGGAATCTCTTATGTCAGCTACAGAAATTTTACTGCAGATCAACAACTACAGGACCGTCAACGATATGAAAAAGAAGTCGGAAAGAACAGACGTCTATATCCGGCCAAACATTGATGAATTTTCGGTTATAGATTTTGACAGAAGCGGAGAAATCGTGGAAAGCGGAGAAGAGGCGGCACGAGTCAAGTTCCAAGAACTGCAAGTCTTGGCCCAAAGCCAAAATTACCCTGCAAGGCCAAAAAAGAACATCCAAGTGGCAGACAGTCTTACCATCAATAGGATGATCATTAGGGGAAACGATCAATATACCCGGGGTTTTATCAAGGGAAAACTTAGGTTCAACTTGGCCGAAAAAATCTCATTCGAAGATCTAAAACAAGGGATGAACAACCTGTCGGCCACGGGAAACTTCAAGGCCATCCGGTATGAGCTGGTTTCCAACGGACTTGGCACAGACTTGATTCTAAGTCTAAAGGAAAACCCAACCAAAATGTTCTTGAAGCTGTCCGCCCATTACGATGATCTCTACAAAAGTGCGGCCCTTATAAATCTCACCAAGAAAAATTTTCTGATGAAGGATGATGTGGCTTCTTTTGATTTTATTCTGGGAGACCATCTGCGGTACAATATGCAGTATTATTTGGATAAAGGCTATTATTGGAGTCTTGGCATTAATTCCAAGTTCACGGATTTTGATGAAGAAATCGATTTTGGTTTGATACAATCCAACTTTGACATAGCCAATGATCCCAACATTCGGGAAATAACCTTGGATGTTACCGATTTGACCAATCAAATTTATCTGCAGACTGTTTTACAAGAGGAATTTGCCTTTACCATAGGGGCAGAGCACAAACTTTTGCGCTACAGTACACGAACCCTGAACCAATTGGAGGGTGAGGTTACGGAAGAATCCCTCATAGATCCCCCCGAAAGGACATTTTTTGAAAACTCCAATTATTTTAGTGCCTTTGGAAAAATCACTTTAGATACCTATGATGATAAATATTTCCCCACCAAAGGTTTGTTTTTTGATAGTGATTTTCATTTGTATCTCTTTTCATCGGATTTCAATGAGAATTTCAAGGAATTTGCAGTAGGTAAGGCCAAGTTGGGTACTGTAATCCCCTTATTTCACAACCTAAGTTTTAATATTGAGGCAGACGGAGGGGTTAAATTGGGAACCTCTGGAGTCACCTCTTTTGATTTTGTACTCGGTGGTTTTGGAAACGATTTTGTGAACAATTTTGTTCCCTTTTTTGGATATGATTTTCTAAGTCTTCCAGGGAACAGTTTTGTAAAGGCCTATGGAAGGTTGGATTACAGATTTGCCCCAAAGAACCACTTGCTCTTATCGGCAAATTTTGCCAATGTGGACGACGATCTTTTTAGGACCGGGGAATGGTTCACCGAACCCACTTTTTCCGGTTATGGAATAGGGTATGGTTTTGAATCGTTCATTGGCCCTATCCAAGTATATTATTCTTGGACCCCGGAGATTAAAAATGACAGTATTTTCTTTAGTATTGGATACTGGTTCTAATTAAGGAAATATTCACCAAAGTCCCAGTTTTTCTTAAGAAATTGCCAAAAATCTGGGGTAAAACCATCAATATTGGACAACTATAGTTAAAGTCCGTTAAAAACTTATTTTCCTACAAAGGCTTAATGTATCTTTACAACACATAAGGGGTGGTTCCCTTATAACTTTAAGTATTGGTTTTTCATAATTTAAAGTTTGGTTGGTTATTTAGGAAAAGCCCAGTTTTAAGACTGGGCTTTTTTTGTACATACTATTTTGGAATAACTTTTGTTTAAGTAAGTGTAAAGCGCATAGCCCCAAAAGCGATTTTATTAATTTTACTCAATAAAAAGGGTCATGAAAAAGACATTGATCGTACTTATCCTACTTATCGCTACATCTGCATTTGGGCAAAACCCCATTCCGGCATATAAATCGGGGGAATGGCTGAAATTCAGGATCCATTATGGATTTCTCAATGCAAGTTATGCCACACTGCACTTAACCTCGGACAACTTGGAAAACATTCCCGTATACCATGTGGTGGGTGAAGGAAAGACCACTGGATTTGCCAGTATTTTTTTTAAGGTGGACGATACCTATGAAAGCTATTTTGGCCGAAAGAATGGAAAACCCTACCGTTTTGTTAGAAAAATAGATGAAGGAGGTTACACCAAGGACATAGAAATCGACTTCAATTACAAAGAAGAAATGGCCGTTCTTAGGGATAATAAGAATGGAACACAAAAAAGAATTCCAGTACACAATAAGATCCAAGACCTTATCTCGGCTTCCTATTTTCTTAGAAACAATTACAATCTTGAGGAATTTAAGGAAGGAGACTTCATAAATTTGGACATGTTGTTTGATGATGATGGTGTTTTTCAATTTAAACTGAAATATTTGGGAAAAGAAGTGCTCCGAACCAAGTTTGGAAAGGTGGAATGTCTTAAATTTAGACCTTTCGTTCAATCGGGCCGTGTTTTTAAAGAAAATGAGAGCCTTACCCTTTGGGTTTCAAACGATTTGAACAAAATTCCGATACGGATAAAAGCAGATTTGGCAGTAGGGTCCTTAAAAGCGGATTTGGAAGCTTACAATGGACTTAGAAACCAGTTTAAAATAATAATGGATTAGTTTGAATGAAGAATGATGAGCGAATTGAGTCCCAAATCAATAAGCTAGAAGAAAAATACAAAAACTCTGGTCAAGACCTAAGCTCCTACCTTGATGGATTGCTCTACCAGAGATACCTTACCTATTGGGACTACATACATCTGGATACTTTGTTGAGCCTTCAAGTGCCGCGCACCCATTTCCCAGATGAGGAAATCTTCATCATGTACCACCAGATTACCGAACTTTACTTTAAGCTCATCATCCACGAACAAAAGCAGATTGTGGAGGACCGCTCCCAAGACCTTCGGTTTTTTATTGAAAAAGTAAACCGTATCAACAACTACTTCAAGGCCCTTATCTCTTCGTTCAGCATTATGATCAAGGGTATGGAACGCGAACAGTTCCTTAGGTACCGAATGGCATTGCTGCCCGCCAGTGGGTTTCAATCGGCACAATATAGAATGATAGAGATCTATGCCACCCCTTTGGAAAATTTGGTTCATCATACAGAACGTGAAGATTTTTCATCCAAAGACAGCGTTGAGGAACTTTTTGAGCATATCTATTGGAAGAAAGGCGCAACGGATAAGGCCACGGGGGAAAAAACCTTGACTTTGAAGCAATTTGAGATTCGATATACCCCACGACTTCTGCGTATTTCCAACCAGGTCAAGAACAGTACCGTATATCATAAATATCTTCAACTGCCCGAAACTTCAAGAAATAATAATGAGCTCATAAAAGCGTTAAAAGAGTTGGACATGAATGCCAACGTAAATTGGCCATTGATGCATATGGGCTCCGCGTACAGGTATTTGGCCAAAGAAAACCAAGAAATTGATGCCACAGGAGGCACCAATTGGAAACAGTTTTTACCACCCAGTTTTCAGAAAATAATATTTTTCCCAACTTTGTACTCAGAAAATGAGCTTGATACATGGGGAAAACAGTGGGTGGACCATATATTTAATCCAGCAAACAAGCAATACAAGGAATAAGATAAGAATGCGAACATTTATTGGGGCAATTTTGGCACTGGTGGTTCTGGTGTCGTGCAAAGAAGATAAGGTTTTGTTAAACGATGAGTTGGTTAAAGTGGAAACCATTGAAAAACCGCCCATCACCCATTTTGGGTTTAATTTGGATAACTTTAATGTGGTCCATGATACCGTTCGTCGAGGTGACAGTTTTGGGGAGCTTATGCTGAAAAACAAAGTGGACTATCCTAAAATCGCAACCATTTCTGAAAAATTCAAAGATACCTTTGATGTACGAATGATTAAAGTGGGCAAGCCGTATGTCATTCTTAAATCCAAGGACACTTCCGAAGTTGCCGAAATATTCATCTATCAAAATGATAAGATCAATTACACCGTTGTCGATTTAAGGGACAGTGTTAAGGCCTACAAAAGCAAGAAAAAGGTGAGGCTTATGGAGCGTGAGGTTGGAGGCGTGATCACCAACAACCTTTCCGAAACATTGGACAACCTTGGGGTGGACTTTAATGTGACCATAGACCTTTCTGAAATCTACGCCTGGACCATAGACTTTTTTAGACTGGAAAAAGGGGACAAGTTCAAGGTTATTTTTGATGAAAGATATATCAATGATACCATCTATGCCGGTAGAGGTCCTATCAAAGCCGCACTTTTTGAACACAAAGGAAAGACCATTTATGCTTTTCCGTATGTGACCGATTCGCTCAAGAACATTTTGGACTACTATGATCAAGATGCCAACAATTTGCGAAGCACCTTCCTAAGAGCGCCCATCAAGTTTGGGTATCGACTTTCTTCTCGCTACAACCTCAAAAGAAGGATTGCCTATTACGGATATAAAGTAAGACCCCACAAAGGCACCGATTATGCCGCGGACATTGGTACACCGATTATTGCCACTGCGGATGGTACCGTTACCGAATCTACTCGTAGGGGAGGCAATGGAAGATATGTAAAAATTCGGCACAATGGCACTTATAGCACCCAATACCTTCACATGAAGAAGCAAAAAGTGAAGAGAGGTGAATTTGTGCGTCAAGGTGATGTCATAGGATGGGTTGGAATGACCGGAAATACCGGTGGCCCCCACGTTTGCTATCGCTTTTGGAAAAATGGGCGACAAGTGGATCCCTTGCGCGAAAAACTTCCTTCCGCGGAACCTATTGCCGATTCATTACGTACCGATTACACACAACACATAGCACCCCTTAAAGAGCAATTGGACTGCATAGAATTTTTTGATCCAACACCAGAGCTCGAAGAGAACCTGTTAACCTATAACCAATAATGGCCTTACCCAAAATCAATCCAACAACTACAAACGCTTGGAAAAAACTTTCTGAACACTATACCAAAAACAAAGACACTCACTTAAGACATTTATTCGTAGAAGATACTGAAAGAGGTAAAAAGTTCAGTATTCAATGGAACGATTTTTTGGTGGATTTCTCCAAGAACCGAATCACGGAGGAAACACTTTCCCTGTTGTTGGATTTGGCCGAGGAAGTAAAGCTCAAGGAGGCCATGGACAGTTATTTTGGAGGAGACCTCATCAACCAAACTGAAGGTAGGGCCGTACTCCATACCGCACTTAGGGCAAATAAAGGGGATACCATTTTGGTTGATGGTGAAAATGTTGTGGAGGAAGTTTACGAAGTAAAAGAGAAGATAAAATCCTTTTCCGAAGCCGTAATTTCAGGAAATAAAAAGGGATTTACGGGAAAAGCCTTTACTGATGTGGTCAACATAGGTATCGGTGGATCTGATTTGGGTCCAGCGATGGTCACCGAAGCCTTAAAATTCTACAAGAATTACCTGAAAATGCACTTTGTGAGTAATGTGGACGGTGATCATGTGCATGAAGTTTTGAAAGAACTCGATCCAGAGACCACACTGTTCATTATAGTTTCTAAAACCTTCACAACCCAAGAAACATTGAGCAATGCCCTTACCGTAAAAAAATGGTTTTTGGAACATGCTTCCCAAAAGGATATTGCCGATCATTTTGTGGCGGTTTCCACCAATCTTGGAAAAATTAAGGAGTTTGGCATTGCAGATGACAATGTGTTCCCTATGTGGGACTGGGTAGGGGGGCGTTTTTCGCTGTGGAGCGCCGTAGGGCTTTCCATTGCCCTTTCCGTGGGCTATCAAAATTTTGATGCCCTGCTTGCAGGAGCCCATGCCATGGATAACCATTTCAAGGAAGCCCCATTATCAGAAAACATCCCTGTTGTTTTGGCTTTGTTGAGTGTTTGGTACAATAATTTTTATGAAGCGGAAACTGAGGCCATTATTCCATACACACAATATTTGCATCGCTTTTCAGCCTATTTACAGCAAGGTATTATGGAAAGTAACGGAAAAAGTGTGGATCGCGCCGGTAATAGGGTTGGGCATGAAACAGGGACCATTATCTGGGGCGAGCCAGGTACCAATTCCCAACATGCCTTTTTTCAATTGATCCATCAAGGCACAAAACTAATCCCAACCGATTTTATCGGGTTCAAGGAATCGTTACATGGTGATGTGGACCATCACAATAAATTGATGGCCAATTTCTTTGCACAGACCGAAGCATTGATGAACGGAAAAACCGCTGATGAAGTCAAAAAAGAATTGGAAGCACAGGGAGTATCGGAGGAAGAATTAAAATCTCTGCTTCCGTTCAAGGTGTTTGAGGGCAACAAACCCACCAACACCATTTTGATCCAAAAACTCACTCCAAAAAGCCTTGGGACACTTATTGCGCTGTATGAGCACAAAATCTTTGTACAGGGCGTCATCTGGAATATTTTCAGTTATGATCAATGGGGTGTGGAATTGGGCAAACAATTGGCCAAGACCATTCTTTCGGATATTGAAAATTCAGAAATTGGCAAACACGACAGCTCAACGTTGCATCTTTTGCAATTTTTTAAGAGCTAAACCAGTAGGTTTTTATTTGTTAAGAAAAACCCTAAACATTTGTTTCTCAACTAATATTCTTTGTTAAATTTGTGTTAACTGTAACACTTTCATTTAACCTTGGCTTAATCGCTTAGTGTCAAAAATGAAGCACTTTTGCAGGGCAAATTAAACACTTAAACACTAAAAAATGAGAAAAATTTACTTGGCTTTTGTGGCGATTTTTGTGTCCGCAATGGCATTTTCACAAGGCACAATTACTGGTACTGTGGTGGATGGTGAGCTTGGCGGCCCGCTTCCTGGAGCCAGTGTGGTAGTTAAAGGTACTTCCATAGGTACTTCTACTGATTTTGAGGGGAACTTTACGTTGGAAGTTGACCAAGCTTCCGGAACTTTGGTGGTTTCCTACATAGGATTTGTTAAGCAAAACGTTTCTTTTAGTTCTACTGGGAACGTAGGGACCATTTCTTTACAGCCCGATGCAGAAGAATTGGAAGGCGTAGTGGTTGTAGGTACGGGTATTATTGACCTTGCTGCCGACAGAAAGACCCCTATCGCGGTATCTTCTGTACCAATTAAGGTCATTCAAGAAAAAATAGGTACTCAAGATGTAACCATGACCTTGGTGAACACGCCTTCTGTTTATGTTTCCGGACAGGCAGGTGGATTTGGGGATACCAATATGAGGGTTCGTGGTTTTGATCAAGACAACACCGCCTTCCTTTTGAACGGTCAGCCCATCAACGGTATGGAAGATGGTTTGATGTACTGGTCAAACTGGTCTGGATTGAATGACGTCGCTTCTGGAGTCCAAATTCAAAGAGGACTGGGATCTTCTAAATTGGCCATTTCTTCTGTTGGAGGTACGGTCAACTTCGTAACCAAGGCCACTGAAATGAATGAAGGGGGTTTTGGATATGCCACAGTGGCAAATAACAATTACGTTAAAACATCCGCTGGCTACAATACCGGTGTTTCCGATAAAGGATGGGGTCTAAGCGTTATGCTTTCACACTGGCAAGGTGATGGTTATAACGAAGGAAACTTCGGTGAGGGACAAACCTACTTCATTTCTGTTGGATATACCCCAAATGCTAGCCACAACTTTAACTTTTTAATTACAGGTGCACCACAGTTCCACGATCAAAACTTTACCAAACCAATATCTGACTATTTAGAATATGGTTTACGTTACAACGACAACTGGGGTACATATAATGGTCAGTACTTGACGGAAAGAAGAAACTTTTATCATAAACCTGTTGCGAACTTAAACTGGGACTGGAACATTAATTCTACGTCCAGATTATCAACTGTATTGTATGCCTCATGGGGTAACGGTGGAGGTACGGGTAACCGAGGAAATCGTATTAGAACTGATGAAGGGCGAATTGATTACGATGCCATCTATGCATTCAATAACAGTGTTCCCAATGGTGAAGGTGGTTATTTTGCAGCTGGTGGTGGATATGTTACCAGAGCATCCATGAACCTGCACAACTGGTATGGGTTGATTTCAAACTTTGAAAAGCAACTATCTGATAACTTGACTTGGAACGTTGGTTTCGATTTAAGAACATATTATGGGAAGCATTTTCGGGTAGTTTCTGACTTCCACGGACTTACTTCATGGCAAGAGAACATACGGTTGATCGACCAAAATAACAATCATGAGCCCTATGGTACTTTTGGTACCTATAAGCAGGTAATTGCTACTGAGTCTTTCAGGCCTTCTGGTTGGGAAGCCGCATTTAACTCCTATCCTGAGGATCAAAAAATAGCCTACCATAATGATGAGCGCATCTCTTACGGTGGATTGTTCACACAATTGGAGTATGCTAGCGATCAGTTTTCTGCATTTTTCCAAGGATCACTGTCCAATCAATACCACCAGCGATTTGATTTCTATCAATATGCCGATCAGGCTTTGATTAATGGCACCTCCCCCCAGTGGACCGGAGAGCCTTTGCCTGCAGGTATTACAGATGGTGTTGATTCTGAAAAAGTGAACAACTTTGGTTACAATGCCAAGGCAGGTTTCAGCTATAGCCCAACCGACCAGCATAGTTTCTATTTCAATACAGGGTACTATAATCGTCAACCCTATCACGACAACATCTATTTGAACTTTACCAATGAGGTTAACCCATTGACCAAAAACGAAAAGATTTTTGGTTTGGAAGCAGGTTATGGCTATTCCAGCTCTATTTTCTCGGGAAACATCAACTTGTACAGAACTTCTTGGAAAGACAGGGTTGTGACCAGTTCAGACGTTGTGGATGACGTAGTTACCTATGAGTCCAACTTTGGAACCGAGCAATTGCACACTGGTGTGGAATTGGATGCAAAAGTAAGACCTTGCAATGGACTTACCCTTAATGCATTTGCTTCAATAGGAGATTGGCAGTATAAAGGTGAAGTTGTTACCCAGGTCACTGATGAGGAGCGTAATGTAATCAGCACTGAAACTGAGGATGTAGATGGAGGAAAAGTAGGTGGTGCTGCCCAACTTTCCGGTGGACTTGGATTCGCTTATAGAATCACCAAAATGTTCTCCATTGATTCGGACTTAAGATACTACGATAACCTATACTCAGATGTAGGTGCGATCAAAGAAAATCTTGAGTTGCCATCCTTTAGCATTTTGGATGCTGGGGTAACCTTTAATCTTCCTGTGGGAATCGACAAAACCAAGAACTTGAAGATCAGGGCCAACATGAACAACGTATTGGATAAGGAATACCTCTCTAGATTGACCACGGCTACTTTCGCTGAAGCTGGTGATGAAACCTACGATGGTATCGCGGTTTCTAACCAAGGTTATTTTGGTTTGGGAAGAACTTGGAACATTACTTTACGTTACGATTTTTAAGCATAACCAAAAGAATATATCAAACCCTGCCCATCGGCAGGGTTTTTTTATTTACAAATTCGTTATTTTTAGACAAAACTATACTCAAAATGGAAATTATCAAGAACCTTCACTCGTATCTTGCCTATATTGTATTGGCCGTACTTATCATTGCTGTGGTCAATGCCCTATTAGGTTGGTTGGGCAAAAAGGATTTTACCCTTCAAAAAGACCTTAGAATCAGTCTGTTTGCACTCATCCTAAGTCACATTCAACTTTTGGTGGGGCTTATTCTGTACTTTGTCTCCGCTAACGGACTTAAAGCCATCCAAAGCTTGGGCATGGGTGGATTGAACGCTCCTGCACGCCTTTTGGCCGTGGAGCACCCCTTTATCAACATCATAGCCTTGGTTTTGATCACCATGGGGTGGTCTCGCCACAAAAAGTTTATGGAGAACGATAAAAAGTTTAAGACCATCACCATTTTTTACGGTCTGGGCCTTTTGTTGATCCTTAGCCGTATTCCTTGGGGACAATGGTTTAGTTAATGTAAATTAATAAGTAGATGTTTCATGGAAGTAAACATATACTGCTAGGCATTATTATATTTCCAATATTGTGTTATTCCCAATCCGAGGAATTAGATAATCTTGTTTTAAAAAGAATTGAGATAAAAAGCAAGATTCTATCTCTGGAAGACTCTTTGGAAACGATAGAGTCAAGAATAGAAGCTGTTAAAACTAACGCATTTAAATATGTTTTAGAGGGGTCAGACGAAATTTATATTTATAATTGTAGGCCCACCACCAGACTTAGAAAAGAAGCTTGGCCATCTAGTGAAATAATCAAGGAATTTGAGGAATATACAGATGTTATTTTGCTTGGATTTGAAGGAGATTATCTTAAAGTTGATACGCCTTTTGGAAGAGGTTTTATTCATAGAACCTATGCAACTCAAGGAAAGCGACTTAAAGCAACAAATACTGAAAAATCATCTTCCACACGAAGTAATTTTACAGAAACCAAGAAAGTCAGCTCAAAACCTAAATCGAAAAGATCAACCAGAAGGTTGTCAAAATCCACATATAGAAGATATTACAGAGGACCAAGAGGAGGTTGCTATTATATAAACTCCAATGGTAACAAAACCTATGTGGCTAGAAGCTTATGTAATTAAAAATCTAACTACTTAAATAGCAACATAGTTTTGTAGCCTTCCCTTTTTTAGGACATTTCTAAATTCAACAATTTTTCATTAATAATGTTTGTTTCGGGGAAGAATTCTTCCCCGAAACGGTCTTGGTATTCCCTTGGCGGCATATCGCCCAATGCCGAAGAATTTGAGTTGGTCTATGGATTTCCACCTGATTTGGGAGTTTCCACAAACAGCCCTGCAGACTCCAATGGAGATGATAATTTGGAACTGGTTGACCCCTTTGGAGAGGTTGTAGATGTGTTTGGCGTAATCGGCGAAGATGGTTCGGGTACTAACCATGAATTTGAGGATGGTCGGGCTGTCCGCAACCTAGATGTTGTAGAAGGCAATCCGGTCTACACCTTTTCTGAATGGACCATTTATAACGATTCAGGCGATGCTGGAACCATACAACAACCCCAAAACGCCCCCGAGGATTTTTCCCCAGGGGTCAGGGATTAAAATAGGATGTTAAAAGGGTTTGTACCCAAACTTTTGTCCACCTACCGAGGCATCGGCCATTAAACCAGCCTTGGGCAACGCAAAAACGGCTACGCCATCTTTGTATTTGGCCTCAAAGGCAATACCGGATTTAAGCGCAACTGCTGAAGTTTCGGCGGCAAACTGGAACTTTTCTTCCTTAAATCGCTGTAAATCCACAGGGGTTTCAAAAAAGATGACTTCTATAATGGCCTGTCCCCCAGCTTGCAGACCAATGTTCAATTTTTTAAGGTTGGCCATGCCTACAGCGTCCCCACCTTCATAAACAATGCCATTTCCAGAAGCTCCTCCAATGATAAAGCCCCCTTTTCCCACATTTGGAAAAATCACATAGCCCGCAGAATTTTCAAAAAAGCCCTCCAGGCCAGAATCGGCATCCAAGAGCGTCTGTTTTGCTTTCTCTGCATCGTTCATTATTCTTTTATCCTTAGCATTTTGTGCAATGGTAGTTGTAGAAAAAGTGACTAAAGCGACCAGTATTAATGATCTTAATATTTTCATGGTGTTCCTGTTTTTATAGTGTCTATCAAAGGTAAAAAACAAACCCCTTCCAAAATGGAAAGGGTTTGCCAATTAATGTTAATGAAATTGTATTGTTGCCTTATTCAGGAAAATCAGAATGGGCCATTACCTCCTCCATCTGTAACACATGACGCTCTGTGTGCGCAGCCGTAAAGACAATGAGTTGAACACCATCCACAGCTCCAAAAGGGAGGTCGTTGTTATACCTGTTCCTCAGGTCATCATCTGTAGTTTTTACATATTCGATAAGCTCACTTCGTTTCTCCAAAAACGCCTGTAAGGTTGCCTCATAGGAACCATATTTGCCACTGGGCTCAAAAGGTTTGGAAGTTTTCACTTTGTTGCTTCGGTCTGTAATCGCAGGCATGATTTGTTCATCAGTAAAAACAAGGGAATCTTTTAGCGCAGGATTGGGACCATCGGCAACGGTTTTGTGGACCATACCCCCAAAGGTGTTTTCTATAATGGCGAGGTGCTCCACAACTTCAGCAATGGACCAAGTAACATCATCGGGTTTAAAGTTCAGTTGCTCGTCGGACAAACCATCCAGAACACTCAACATATGATCTCGGGTTTCGGTCAAGTGTTTGTTCACCATTTGGCGTTCTTCTTCAGTAAGTTTGGAAGTATTCGTACTAAAGCTCAAAAGCATTAAGGTTACCAAGGGTAGAATTAATTTTTTCATTTGTTGTGGGTTTTAAGTTGTTGTGATAGTGTTTTTTTGGATTGAAAAATAATCCAATATAAATATAAAGTAAAAAAATACCCTTTTAGGGGGTGAATATGCCAAATTGTGGGCGCATTTGCGCAAAAGAGAAAATCTATGAAATCTTGCCATTTAAATAAATTAAATCTATGATTTTATAGTATTTTAATATCAGTTATCTATGCTTCTGGCAGGCAATTTTGTAATTTTATGGAGGTTTGAAATTTAATTTAAACAGCATACAATCATGAGTAAAGAATTAGCAAATGGGGCAGAGGATAAGTGTCCTTTTTTGAATGGGGAAATGAAACAAGTGGCCGGAAGCGGTACACAAAACGAAGATTGGTGGCCCAATCGACTTAAGTTGGAGTTATTAAGCCAGCATTCAGAAAAATCAAACCCACTTGGGGAAAGATTCAACTACGCCGAAGAGTTCAAAAAACTGGACTACGCAGCGCTCAAAAAAGACCTTTTGAATGTTATGACCGATTCAAAAGACTGGTGGCCTGCCGATTTTGGCAGCTACGCCGGGTTGTTTATCCGTATGGCATGGCACAGTGCCGGGACGTACCGTTCTGGAGATGGTCGTGGTGGTGGTGGCCGTGGACAACAACGCTTTGCACCACTTAATTCTTGGCCAGACAATGTGAGCTTGGATAAAGCTCGTCGTTTGTTATGGCCCATCAAACAAAAATATGGACAGAAAATATCCTGGGCAGACCTTATGATATTGGCCGGAAACGTAGCCTTGGAATCAACCGGATTCCGCACTTTTGGTTTTGCCGGTGGTCGTGAGGATGTATGGGAACCGGACCAAGATGTATATTGGGGAAGCGAAACCGAATGGTTAGCTTTGAGCGATACACCGAACAGCCGCTATGCGCACAACAAAGAGGAGCGCGATTTGGAAAATCCTTTGGCAGCGGTTCAAATGGGATTGATTTACGTAAACCCCGAAGGACCAGACGGAAATCCTGACCCTGTTGCTGCCGCTCATGATATTCGAGAGACCTTTAAGCGGATGGCCATGGACGATGAAGAAACTGTAGCCCTTATTGCAGGTGGACATACCATTGGAAAAACCCATGGTAATGGCGATGCCGAATTGGTAGGTGCTGATCCTGAATCGGAAGATTTGGAACTGCAAGGATTGGGATGGGTCAATAAAAATGGTTCAGGAAAAGGGTCGGACGCTTTTACTTCAGGGTTGGAAGTAACCTGGACATCCACCCCAGTGCGTTGGAGCAACGATTTTTTCCAATTTTTGTTCAAATACGAGTGGGAATTGACCAAAAGTCCTGCAGGCGCTCACCAATGGGTGGCCAAAGATGCGGAAGCCATTATCCCAGATGCTTTTGGTGGACCTAATAGAAAACCAACTATGTTGACCACCGATTTATCATTGCGTTTTGACCCGGCTTATGAAAAGATTTCGCGCAAGTTCTTGGATGACCCACAGGCCTTTGCCGAAGCTTACGCCCGTGCTTGGTTTAAGTTGACGCACCGCGATATGGGACCGCGTTCCCGTTACCTTGGCCCCGAAGTGCCAAAAGAGGAAATGGATTGGCAAGACCCTATTCCAGCTGTAGATTACACCTTGGTTGATGCCTCTGACATGAAAGCCTTGAAAGAAAAAGTATTGGATTCTGGCCTTTCGATTTCTGATTTGGTATATACGGCTTGGTCATCGGCTTCCACGTTCCGTGGCGGTGACAAGCGCGGTGGTGCCAATGGTGCACGCATCAATTTGGAGCCCATGAACAGTTGGGAAGTAAACAAAGACACTGGAAAAGTGATAAAAACACTTGAAGGAATTAAAGACGAATTCAACAGAAATGCTAGTGGAGGAAAGAAAATTTCCTTGGCCGATATGATTGTTTTGGCAGGTACTGCTGCCGTAGAAAAAGCTGCCAACGATGCAGGTGTTTCAACCGAAGTGTCTTTTGCACCAGGACGTAACGATGCTCTTCAAGATCAAACCGATGTTGAGGCCACCAGTTACTTGGAGCCTAAATATGATGGTTTCCGTAACTATGTGAAACCGGGCGTAAAAGTTCCAGCGGAACATTTGTTGGTGGACAAGGCCCAATTATTGACCCTTACTGCACCAGAGATGACCGCTCTTGTAGGTGGTTTACGTGTGTTGGGAGCCAATTTTGATGGTTCAACGCACGGTGTGCTTACCGATAAAGTAGGCGTATTGAGCAATGACTTCTTTGTAAACCTGCTCGATATGGCTACCGAATGGAAAGCTGCCAATGATGAAAAATCGTTGTACGAAGGCCGCGACCGTGAGACCGGCGATTTAAAATGGACCGGTACCCGTGTGGATTTAGTATTTGGTTCCAATTCCATTTTGCGGGCCTTGGCCGAAGTGTATGCATCTGAAGATGGTAAACAAAAATTTGTAGCCGATTTTATTGCAGCATGGACCAAAGTAATGAACCTAGATCGTTTTGATCTAATATAGAAGAGATAGCATTATTTCTACGGAATAGTAAGAAAAAGAAAATTAGTTTGGTAAGCTGCCACATCCCCCAAAGGTTGTGGCAGTTTTTTTATAACTTCCACAAATAAGATGAGCAACACGGATAATTTATTCAACCATATACGAAATGGTGATTTAAAGTTGGTTGAAAAGCTATTGGACGCCGATTATAAATTATTGGAATCCAAAGACCAAAGAGGATCTACGCCTTTGCTTTTGGCCACCTATTATGGGCATGGTAAATTGGTTGACCTTTTATTGAAAAAGGGTGCGGATGTGGATGCCCAAGACGGTTCGGGCAATACCGCTTTAATGGGAGTTTGTTTTAAAGGATACACAGACATCGCAGAGCAATTGATCAAAGCCGGGGCCAACGTAAATCATATCAATGCTATGGGGGCCACCAGCCTTATTTATGCCGTCACCTTTAACCGACAAGAAATTGCCCAATTATTAATAGAGCATGGTGCGGATGTTTCCATAAAGGATGCCAGAGGCAATTCTGCTTTGGATTATGCTCAACAACAAGGGATGCAGCCCTTGGTGGAACTATTTAAAAAAGCCAGATGAAATCAACACTCAAAATAGCACTTATTCAATCTCCGTTGCAATGGGAAGATCCTTTGGGCAATAGGGATATGTTCCAAAAAAAAATTGTAGCCATTCCTGATGAGGTGGATGTGATCGTCCTTCCAGAAATGTTCACCACGGGTTTTACCATGGAGCCCCAGAACATTGCACATGCTGAAGGAAATACAACAATTGCTTGGATGCAAAGGTTGGCCAAGCAAAAACAAGCTGCTTTGGTTGGAAGCATGATCTATCACGGGGACAACAGATACTTCAATCGACTGTTTTTTGTTTTACCCGACGGTGACATAAAAACCTATGATAAAAAACACACTTTTAGCTTGGCTGGGGAAGATTTGGTGTATGAAGCTGGCACCCAAAAATTGTTGGTGACATATAAAGGATTTAAAATTTGCCCACTGATTTGCTATGACCTCCGATTTCCGGTCTGGTCCAGAAATGTGGAAGCATATGATGCCCTAATTTATGTGGCCAATTGGCCTAAGCCCAGAATTTCTGCTTGGGACACCTTGCTCCAAGCCAGGGCCATTGAAAATATGGCCTATACTATAGGGGTCAACAGAATAGGTTTGGACGATTTAGACTATGAATATTCTGGACATTCGGCCGTGTATGACACCTTGGGTAAAAAATTGGCATATTCTGAAGAGGAAGAGATATTATATGCCACTTTGGAAAAGAAGCATATTGAAACTACTCGAAATAAGCTACGATTTTTGGAAGATAGGGACCAGTTTACTCTGTTAGGATAAAGCTCTGTTCCATTTCCCAATTGGCACGTACTTCGATCACATCAGGGTAATAGCTGATTTTTTCGGGCTGTATTTTTTTGAGGTAGTTTCCCGTATCCCATTTTCCGTTGCCATTTTCGTCAAAGATTACCCGAATGATATAATTGCCAGGATCAAGATTGTTGAACTCAAAGGCTTGGGGTTGGCTTGCTATAATTTCCCTCTGTATCTCCCCCTTCTCGGTCAAGAGTTGCATTATAAGGGGGTATTGGACGGCCCCGCTAAGGTTAAAACGTAAATTCCCATAATCCGCATAACTGCTGGTTGCGATATTGTAATCCAACGTATCATTTTGAATCCCGAAAAAATCGGTGACAGCTCCTGGCAGGAAAGCAAACCGGTACTTTTGATTGGGCTCAACATTAAAATCGAAATTAATCTTGTTTTCCAATGAATCCACAGAAAGGCTATAAGGCGCCAGTAAGGAATCGTTGACCACAAGTCCAATCTTGGTAGTATCCACAGAAGCTATCGGTGTATTGGCCAATACATTGAATGTATCCTCAAAACTAAATTTACCCCGAAGACCGTTGCTCAATGTAAGTGAGTCCAAAGGCAATTTTCGGGTTTTTACAGTGAACGTATCGATCATCTCCATTTTTTTGTTGGTTACCGTAAAAATAATGGAGTCCAAATCTGTGGGAGTGATCCAATAATTCAAGGTGTCTTTCTCCCGATCTTTGCGAATCATGGTTTCCACCGAATCTGGAAGTTCGGTCAAAGTTTCAATAGCGATATCCCGGTAATCTCCCTGATATCCAAAAATAATGTGGTTTTTGGCAACATAACTGGGCACGGATATACTATAATCTGGTATTTCCTTGAACAAGTTCAACAGATAAATGGAGTCTGTTGGTAATGAAATAGTATCCTCAAGGAAGCCAATCTTATCCGACCGTTGGTCGAACTTATTGTTTTTATTCTCATCCTTTATGGCAAACAGGGCATAATTTCCGGCCCTGAGGTTTCTCAATTCAAAAAGGGGCAGACTATCTCCCGTATTGGCAATATAATTGGGAAGGTTTTTGTACACTGTGGAATCGGTATAAGCAGTATCAATTTCATAGAGCATTACGCTCACAAACTCATCTGCTTTTCTGCTATAAGCATCCTTTACCGCCCCACTTAAGGTTAAAGAATCTATATAATCACCCGTTGAAAACACATAGGTTAAAAAACTATTCGGATTCCCTTCATTATTGTCCACAAGACTTTGCCCAAAATTAAGGGTATAGGTGGTGTTTTCTTTTAAGGTATCCTTCAAGGTAATTTCAATATACTTTCTGGGTCCACCCTGTGGAGTTATTTCAGGCTGATTTTTTAAAGGAGGAGAGACCACCAATTGCTGTTGTACATCCTCCAATTTAATGAGTTCATCAAAATAAAGCCGAATCTTTTCAGCTTTAAAATTGGTTGAAAAATTCTCGGGTTCGGCACGTGTCAGCTCCGGTGGGGTTAGGTCTTTCGGGCCACCTGAAGGAGAACCAGATCTTTTGGCACATTGCCAAAGGGCGAGGGCCACAAAGACAAAAAACAGTAAACCCAGTATTTTTTTGATGTACGCCATGCTCAAAACCAATGGAACAAAGAAACAACTAATTTGAAAACTTGACCCAAGGATTCACAAATTTTAACCCTAGGGTACAACGGCCATACTCAGTACCGAAACATGGACATTTTTAAGCTGCAAGAGCACTTTGGCACAAGATTCTATGGTGGCTCCGGTAGTAATTA
The DNA here is from genome assembly GCA_050303195.1 of Allomuricauda sp. Taxonomy (GTDB): domain Bacteria; phylum Bacteroidota; class Bacteroidia; order Flavobacteriales; family Flavobacteriaceae; genus Flagellimonas. The sequence goes on from JBNLBG010000009.1 coordinate 59,851, forward strand.
CATCGTCCACCAAAAGCACATGCTTAAAGGAAGCTTCGGATTTAGGATTGAGCTGAAAGGCCTCCTTAGAGTTTTCCCAACGCAATTGCCGATCTTTTTTGGTCTGTGTCTTTGTGTTGTGGATCTTTACAAGTAAATCCTCCCGATATTCCGCCTCAATGGAGAAGGCAATCTTTTGGGCAAATAGAGCTACTTGGTTATAGCCCCGTTTTTTCAATTTTTTCCGATGCAAGGGAACAGGCACCACAACATCAACTTTTTTAAGATTTTCATCTTCCTCCAACAGGGAACCGCACCAATCCCCAAAAAAGGCTCCAATTTGCTCCTGATTTTTATATTTCAACCAGTGTAATAGGTTTTTTACTATCCCATTTTTTGAGAAAAAAACGAAGGAAGCAGCCTTTTTTATAGGAATTCTACCATAAAATATGCGGTCTACCGAATTTTCTTCCAGAAAGTTATGATCGGTGAGTGGCATTTCATGTCGACAAACGGTACACAAAACGCGTTCTCCCCTGAATAATTGGGCATTACATCCAAAACATACCTGTGGCAATAGGATGTTGTTAATCTCGTTTATTATCTTAGCCAACCTTTTTGGTATCAAATCGTATATGCGTTAGAGTAGCCTGTTAGTCTATGAACCCCCAAGATAACAATTTCAACTACAAAATTATCTTTGCTGCACTTGTTGCGGTCATCGTGGGTATTCTTATAGCTTTTTATTACAGCTATGCACAGTCTCAGAACCAAATGTCGTTTTTGGAGGATGAAAAATCCATTTTGGTAAAAGACCTTACGTTGATGAAAGCCGAAGTGGATCGTTTATCCGGACTCAATGAGGTCAACGAAATAGAATTGCAAACTTCAAGGTTCAGGGTGCAACAACTGTTGGATTCTGTTGGAAGACTTAATTTCAGCATCACCAAATTAAAGGAGACCCGAAAAGAACTCCGTAAACTGGAAATCCGATTTGACAGCTTAAAGCTCAAAAACAACTTCCTCCGATATAACAACAGCCTAATGGCAAGTCGTTACGAAGAAACCCGCAAACAGCTCGAGGAACTCAGGGGCAAGGCCAGTTCCATGGAACAAACCGAGTCGTTGCTCAGGGAAACCAATAGGGAATTGACCAGGGAACTTCGGATTAAAAGTTACTTAAAGCTACAAGATGCCGAAGGTAGCGGGTTCCGATTGCGTGCTGGACGGCCCATCAAGACCAACAAAGCCTCAACCATAGAAAAACTAAGGGGTTGTGTTACCGTTTTGAGCGACCCGAATGAGCGAGGGGATGTAAAAGTGCTCTATCTCCAATTTTTGGATCCCAATATGGCTGTTATTGAAGACAATGCCAATACGGTTTCGGTAAGTGGCAACACCTACAGCAAAAAAGTGGAGATTGTCTACACCGGAAAGGAAATCAGTATTTGTGATGCCATTACCGTTCCCGAAGGTTCCTTGCCAGAGGGAATTTACACCCTTAATGTTTTTGAGGACGAAAGATTGTTGGCTTCCACTGAATTTCAGCTGAAATAACATACTTCTTTTTGGGTAAAATTCTATTTTTGCCCAATGGCAAATCAAGAAGACATTTTTAAGAAGGTTATCTCCCACGCAAAGGAATACGGGTACGTGTTCCAATCCAGTGAGATTTATGATGGACTCAGTGCGGTTTATGACTACGGACAGAACGGCGCCGAGCTAAAGAAAAACATTCGCGAATATTGGTGGAAGGCCATGGTGCAGCTCAATGAGAACATTGTGGGCATCGATGCCGCCATTTTCATGCACCCCACCACCTGGAAGGCCTCTGGCCACGTGGATGCTTTTAACGATCCATTGATCGATAACAAGGATTCCAAAAAAAGATACCGGGCCGATGTCTTGATTGAAGATTATGTAGCCAAAATTGAAGCTAAAATCGAAAAAGAGGTGACCAAAGCAGCCAAACGCTTTGGAGATAGCTTTGATAAGGAACAGTTTCTTGCTACGAACAATAGGGTAATCGGATACCAAGAAAAGGCCGATAGCATCCTAAAACGTATGGGAAAATCCTTGGAAAGAGAGGATTTGGCAGATGTAAAAGCATTGATTGAGGAATTGGAGATTGCCTGTCCACTATCTGGATCCAAAAATTGGACCGATGTAAAGCAGTTCAACCTCATGTTCGGCACCAAATTGGGAGCTTCTGCCGATAGCGCCATGGACCTTTACCTGAGACCTGAAACTGCCCAAGGTATCTTTGTGAACTTCTTGAACGTACAAAAGACCGGAAGGATGAAAATTCCGTTTGGGATTGCCCAGACTGGTAAAGCCTTCCGAAATGAGATTGTGGCCCGCCAGTTCATCTTCCGGATGCGGGAGTTTGAACAGATGGAAATGCAATTTTTCATCAAACCGGGTACCCAAATGGAGTGGTATGAAGCCTGGAAGGAAAAGCGATTAAAATGGCACCTTTCCCTTGGGTTGGGTGAGGAAAACTATCGTTTCCATGATCACGAAAAACTGGCCCACTACGCCGATGCGGCCGCTGATATAGAATTTAAATTCCCATTTGGATTTAAGGAATTGGAGGGAATCCATTCCCGAACCGATTTTGACTTGGCCAACCACGAAAAATATTCCGGAAAAAAATTACAGTACTTCGATCCAGAGGAAAACAAGAGCTACGTGCCCTATGTTTTGGAAACGTCCATTGGTTTGGATCGTATGTTCTTGGCCGTGTTCTCAAACTCATTACAAGAAGAAGAGCTTGAAAATGGCACCACACGAACCGTATTAAAAATCCCAGCCGTTTTGGCCCCGAACAAAGTGGCTGTTTTGCCTTTGTTGAAAAGAGACGGTCTTCCCGAAGTAGCCCAAAAGTTGGTGGATGAGTTGAAATGGGACTTTAATGTGGATTATGACGAAAAGGATGCCGTGGGACGTCGTTACCGTCGTCAAGATGCCGCAGGTACGCCATTCTGTGTCACGATTGACCACCAAACTTTGGAAGACGATACGGTTACCATTCGCCATAGGGATACCATGGACCAAAAGCGGGTAAAACTATCTGAGGTGAAAGATATTATTTCCAAAGAAGTGGACATGCGCTATTGGCTGCAGAAAATCCAGTAGATTTTTTTATTCATTTTTTACAATTGCTTCCATGCATTGAATAAAAGTTGTAGGGCTATCACCTAGTTGAAAATTGCTGGGAAGGTCAAACAAAAATTTCTTTTGGTCATTATATAGCATATAAATGCCCTGATACACCACTTTCTGACCAAACTTGTTCACTGTTTTGGATTTTTCTCTTGAAGAAAACCCTTTGAACTCATGGAACGGTATCAGCAGTGGTTTGGAAATGGACCATCCAAATATATTGTTCTGCCTCTGCAAAATGGATTTGTTTACCGAATCTATTGTGATGCTTCTCGAGGCGACAAAAAACCGAAAAACTACCCCTGCTACTCCCAAGATAAAAAGCTCCACCAACCAAAATCGGGCACTGTTAAGATTGGAAGGAATCATCCATAAAAATGGAACGACGAATACCAGTACAAACAAAACCGCGTAGAGGTAGGGATAACCCAGAACCTTTTTTATGGTAAAATGGGTATGGTCTCCTTTAATATCAAAGCGTAAGGTGGGGAAGATAGGGTCATGTCCTTCAAAGAGGTTTGTCAATTTAAGAAAATGAATTTTAAGATTTGTCATGAGCCATACTTTGTTGGCCAGCAATATATCCCTAAAGGAGAAAATGTCCGAAATCAAATTTATGGATGGTAGTTATGGCTTGACTAATCCAAAAAAATCAGGTGGAAAGCCTAGAACAATCCCGAGATTTCCCCATCGTCATTAATGTCGATATTCTCGGAAGCTGGGTGCACAGGCAATCCAGGCATTCGCATAATATCACCGGTAATGGGAATCAAAAAACCAGCGCCCACGGCAATTTCAATTTCCCGAACCGTAATGATAAAATCCTTGGGTCTTCCCAACAATGCGGGATTGTCCGACAACGATTTTTGCGTCTTGGCAATGCAAACGGGTAACTGTTCCAGGCCTAAATCCGAAATTTTCCGAAGATGGGCCTTGGCTCTAGCCGTATAATCCACATATTCGGCTCCGTAGATTTCGGTGGCAATGGTGGCTATTTTATCCTTGACACTGGAATTCCAATCGTACAAAGGGGTAAAGTGTGAGGTGTTGGATTCCACCACATCAATAACGTGTTGCGCCAAATCCAAGGCACCTTCCCCACCTTTTCCCCAGACATCGGCAACGGCTACTCGAATGCCTTTGGAGGTGGCCAAATCCTTGACAACTTGAATCTCTTCTTCGGTATCCGAGGTAAACTTATTAATGGAAACTACAGGAACCACCTGAAACTTTGCGATGTTTTCCAAATGCTTTTCCAGATTGGGCAATCCTTTTTTCAAAGCCTCCACATCGGGAACTGTAAGTGATTTTAAATCTGCTCCCCCATGATATTTCAAAGCCCGGATGGTAGTGGTGAGTACCACGGCCTTGGGTTTCAATCCAGCACTTTGGCATTTGATGTCGAAGAATTTTTCTGCTCCAAGGTCAAACCCAAAACCTGCTTCGGTAATTGTATATTCGGAGTGGGACATGCCCATCAAGGTAGCGATGACCGTATTGGTGCCTTGCGCAATGTTCGCAAATGGCCCCCCATGAATAATGGCGGGATTTCCTTCAATGGTCTGCACCAAATTGGGTTTTATAGCATCTTTCAGCAAGGCGGCCATGGCCCCTTCGGCCTTCAAGTCTTTGGCATAAATGGGCTTTTTATCATATGTATACCCCACAAAAATGCTTCCTAATCGTTTTTTTAGATCGCTGAGGTTTTCAGCCAAGCAGAGAATGGCCATAATTTCAGAGGCGGCGGTGATATCAAAACCAGTTTCCCGGGGCACGCCTGAAGTGGTACCCCCCAGACCCACAATCACATGCCGTAACGAACGATCGTTCATATCCATCACCCGTTTCCACCCAATGGTCCGTGGATCTAAAAGCAAAGAATTGGTCTTACTTTGAATATTGTTGTCGATAATGGCCGCCAAAAGGTTGTGTGCTTTTTCAATGGCAGCAAAGTCCCCTGTGAAATGCAGGTTGATGTCCTCCATGGGCAACACTTGGGAATATCCCCCTCCCGTGGCACCTCCCTTTATCCCAAAAACAGGCCCCAATGAAGGTTCACGGAGTACCACAGTGGTCTTTTTTTGTAACCGATTCAATCCTTCGGACAACCCAATGGACATGGTGGTCTTTCCTTCACCAGCCGGGGTAGGGGAAATGGCTGAAACCAAGATAAGATGGCTCTTTTTTGCCTTTTCCTTATCAATGGCTTTCAAAGGGAGTTTGGCCTTGTACTTCCCGTACATTTCAATCGCATCGGCAGGAAGGCCAAATTTTTCGGAAATAGCGGAAATGGGTTGAAGTTCAACCTCCTTCGCAATTTGCAAATCGGTCATAAGTGGTATGTTGAGTTAGTTCTGGAAACCCGAAACGGATTCGGTTTCCATCCTACAATATACCATAATCGCACAAGAATTGCCTAGTAAATATTCAAATCCAGATAGTCGTTCTTGAATTTCCCCTCGGAATCATATTGCTGTGCCAAAGCCAAGAAATCGCCAAACTTCTCATAACGCTCGTGCAGTATATTCGGGTCTACCGTAAACAGTTTGCCCCAATGCGGTTTTACATTGAAGGGCACCAGTGTGGCTTCAATTTTTGGGAGCAATGCCATGACTTCCTTCGGTTTTTGTTTCCAAGTAAAGTGAATGGCCACAGAATCTTGATGGTAACAGGGACTCATCCAAAATTCATCGGCCGCAATGGTGCGTACTTCGGTAATCATTAAGTGTGGATTGATCTCATTCTTCATTTTTTCCAGTGCCAAAATGGCCTCAACGGCATTTTTATGGGGAATAAAGAATTCCGATTGCAATTCTTCACCTGCACTTGGGGTAAAGCCCATTTTAAAGTGCGGTAAACGGTCGTACCAAGGCCCCGGAATGCCCATTTGTTCTGAACAGGCCTCCGCAGAAATGGAAGCAATAGGATGTAAATTTTCCGTAGCGGCTTTGGCTCCATGGAAATCGTCACCCAAAGCTTCATGCTCCGTATCAACACGACGTTTTACCCAAACCTCACTGATTTTTTCATCCATCCAATCCGTAAATAGGCTCACGCTGTATCCGGCAGACATGATTTCATCAAAATTCTCGACCAAGGCAGACAACGGGAGATCCACAAAGACATTTTGGGTCACATCAAAAGCTTCTTGGATTTCCAAGGTAACCTTGGTAACGATACCAAAAGCACCCAGCCCAACAACGATGCCATAAAAATCAGGATGGTCGCGGTCTATGGTCACCAGCTCTCCGCTTGGGGTCACCAGTTCCAAAGCGACTACGGGGGTGGCCAAATTACCATTAGTAACGCCAGAACCATGGGTGGCCGTGGAGCAGGCACCCACTACCGTAATGTGTGGCAACGAAGCCAGATTGTGCAATGCGTAGCCTTTTTCGTAAAGCTCCTCACTAAAATCCCCATACCGCGCACCACTTTCCACGGTGATGGTCATATTTTCTGTATCTAGACTGACCACTCTGTTCAGGTTTTTTGTGGAAATCTGGTTCTTGGGGCTGTCCGCAATGTTGTTAAAGCAGTGTCGGGAGCCCAGGGCTTTTTGTTGCCCCAATTCTTTTACCAATTGTTGCACCTCTTCGGCGGAAGTGGGCTCATATAGTTTTTCAGCTTTGTAGGTATAGTTGCTGGCCCAATTTTTTCGAGGAGGAGTAGTTTGTGCGGTCACAGTTTCTTTTTTCTTGTCCAAACAGGCGAGGTTAGGGAGTAACATTCCGCCCGCTACGGCCAATGAGGATGATTTAATGAATTGCTTACGTTTCATAAGGGCTGGTTTGTTTAGGCCGCCACACATGAGCAGTGAAGGACCCCTACTAAGATACGGAATTAGGGACTATATTAATGGTAAGGTCACTCCACCCGAATGCCCCGGGTAGTAAAGGAGAGCCCTTGTTGTCCTGAGGTGGAAATCATCACCCCTTCAAAATAGGGTTCGTGTATATTGGGTTTGCGTCATGCCGAATTTATTTCGGCATCCCATTAGAGTGAGACCCTGAAACGAGTTCAGGGTGACGTTTCGAAATTTAATCAATCCTCATCCTCAATCAAGGTGATGGTCAAAGTGCTATATTGCCCTTGGGAGTCGGTGACATCCAATTGGTAGGTATAGTTGCCTTGGGCCAGCGGGGTTTCCCCAACGTAGTCTATGGGCTGAATGGTATAGGTTTCTCCATCAATGGTGAGTTCCACAAAAGCATAGCTATAGGCCTTGTTAAACTCCCGATAGCCAGAGATTTCCCCTGAGGCCAATTCACCATAATTTTCTTGTTCTGAATAGGGATTAACCACGATGTTCTCAAAATCAAAATCGCTCACGTTGGACAGGCGGATGCTGACGGGGCCATAGTCTTCCTCATCGGAGCAGGCAACAAGGCCCATTAGGACACAAAGAAGGAGAATCACTTGTTTCATGGGATGAGGTCTTTACCACACGGATGTAGTTATGGCCCATGGGTTGCGCTGATCAAGTTTAATTTAATCAAAACCCTCACTGAAAAATTCCTCAAGGGTCATGTCAAAAGCTACTAATTCGTAGTAATGGAATCAAAAATGACAAGGTATCTTGTTTGCATGTTGAATGAAATCCAAATCGAACAGCTCCAAGAATGGATAACCGATACCTATGGTACCCCAGAAGAATTGGTTAAACAGTTGGACGAACTCATCTATATGTTACATTATATAGAAGAAGAGGTGTTTACGCAACGTGAAAGACAGGATGCAGTGGAAATTTTAAAGGGGATAAAGCGAGTTTTGGGGTGAACATATATCCTTTGAGGTCTATTTGCTATCACTTTTTTTAGTGAATATTTTGGCAATCCAATCATAATTCATCAATATTAGAATTCCAATGAGAATATTTAACCCCGAAATAGCCCACCAATTATAATCAAGGTGCTGATCTAACATTGCACCCTCCACTTCGCCCAGTCCATGTGCAGATACTTGTTTTTTGAAAGCTAAATAACAATAGTCGATAAATTGAGCCAAATTATTCACAATCAACAGGAGGCCAATGAGAATTATCGCAAACTTGAAAAGCCCATTTGTATTAAAATCTTTGATTTCAATGGTATTACTATCAAAACCCTTTGTTAAGCGAAACAGTTTTATGATTCGATCAGTTTGGAATAGTAAAATATAGGTAATCAACCCAGCAATAATTAGGTAAATGAAATTCAGGGCAAAGTGAAAGGATAGAAACCCACCTGAATAAGACATGTTGGGAATTAGGGTAAAAAGGGCTTCGACAAAACAGTATATTCCCAAAACTTTAATGATAAGTCTGAAAAAGTCTTTTGTTGTCATTTAATTATTTTTCAACCAGTTACCAAAATCTGTCAATTTATCCTCATTTTCTTCGATCCATTTTTTGGAACTTTCGTCACCAATTTGACTTATGTAGTTACAATAAGCTTCTAAATGGTCACTTTTGGCCAAATCATAGAAGAAAGGGGTATAAAAGTTCCACCATATTTCTCTGTTATTTTTCTTCCTCAACTCGCCTAAGACTTTAAAAAATGATCCGGTATTTTCAACAAACAATTCATCTTCGGTCTTTCCTTCATTCTCTTCTAATGATTTTGAGGCTTCTAACATAGAGACCATGAGTTCAGCTGCACCAAATTGACTGTCATTAGAGGACGACAACATTATGTTTATGGTATTTGGCTTGCTATCATCTTTTGAAACATTTCCCCCGAAATTCTTTAGAAGCATTTGATAAGCCGGGACAGACCTTTCAGAATTTGGTTCTAAAAAAAGAAAATAGTGAATTGCCAGCAAGGTCTGTACGGAATTCCCCCATTGATCATGTATGTTGGCCAACATTAAATGACTGCTGGCGTGGTTTGGATTGGTTTCAATGGCTTTTACAGCATTTTCTTCAGCACTGTCCAGTTCGTTTAACTTGTAGTAGTTTAGGGCCAAATTGTAAAATAACAAATAACTGCCTTCTGTTTTTTTGATGGCTTTTTCCAACAATTTAATAGACTCTTTGGTTTTGCCTTGCATATCTAAAGCAGACCCCTTTATAATATATGCAGGAATTATGTGGTCGGCATTTTGATCAAGTACCACATCGGTATGCTTAACAGCATTTTTATAGTCACCATTTGAGAAATAGCTATATGCAATTTCATAATTTACTAGGGAAGATTTTGGGTTTATCTCAAGTGCTTTTTTATACGTTTCAATGGCTTTTTCATAATCGCCCTGGTCATGATATTGAATTCCTTCGTTAACAAAATTGTCAATATCGGATTGAGCCTTTATACCAGTTATTACTAATAATAGGGTAAAAAATAATACAGTGCCTTTAAAGTTCATTTGCTTTCACTTTTTATAATATTCAACGGATTGATTAATCGTTGTTTTTAAATATAGTACATAACCCGATTAGTTAAGACAAATGTGAATTAATCTTTTGATGAATCTCCTTATCACTCCCCAATCATCTTGATAAACTTGGCGGGCACGCCACCCACAATGCTATTGGCCGGTACATCTTTGGCCACTACTGCCCCAGCGGCCACTACCGCATTTTCACCTACGGTGACCCCTGCTAAAATAGTGGCCCCGGCCCCAATCCAGGCATTTCGCTTAATCACCACCCGGTGTAGGGACAAGGATTTTCGGTTGGCGGGTGCAATGGGGTGGTTTTCCGTAATAAGGCTCACCTTGGGGCCTATGAGTACATCGTCCTCAACGGTAATCCCGCCCAAATCCAAAAAGGTACAATCGTGGTTGATAAACACATTTTTACCCAAGCTAATGTGCCGCCCAAAATTGGTGTGGAAGGGTACAAAGATGCGGGTGCTGGCATCAATTTTTTTATTAATGATCTCACTGAGCTGCTCCCTAATCTGTTCCACACTTGTGGAGGTGTTCAAGGCCGCTCTTAGCTCCAGGGTCTTGGCCACCACTTTCCAAAGTTTGGGCATTTGGGGATCATCATGGGGAATGGTGCCCCCTTCTCGCATCCGCTCAAACAGGTCTCGGGTGTCGTGGCTCATACGTACAAGAGTCTAGGTTAACCTTAAAGATAACCCATTTGCCCTGTTGTCAAGAATGATAAATGTAAGAATGCCTAAAAAAGATAGCCCAAACGCACCCCTCCGTAGTAATTTCTACCATTTCCGGGGTAAAAGAAGCGCGGTTGTGCACCGCCAAAGCCTGTGGCATTGATCAATACGGACTGCGCATAGTTGGTATCGAACAGGTTGTTGATGCCTGCATGCACCCCAAGCGAAATATGGTTGGAAAGCTGCGTTTTGTACCCTAATCTGCTATGGAACACATTATAGGAATCACTGCTCAACGTATTGGCATCGTTCAATGGAATTTGGTCAACAAATTGATGCGTAAGGTTCAGTTGCAAACCGTTGGAATGTTGCAGGTCTATCCCTGCGTTCAATCGGTGTTTGGGCACCCCGGTCAACGGATTGCCGGAGTAGTCGTTGTCCTCATCCACAAAATCCACAAATGTGTGGTCGGTGAAGGTATAGCTGAAATAAGGCGCCAGCGAAAGTTGGTTGGAGAGTCGGGCGATATATTTTACATCCATTTCCACGCCTTGGTGACGGGTTTCCCCGGCGTTGGTGCCAATGTACTGGTCGTCACCTACACGTTGCGCCACCAAAAGATTGTTAATGTCCATTCGGTACAGGGCCACGTTGGCGGAGAACCGATTTTGCAAGGGGGTCCATTGTGCCCCAATTTCGTAATTGGTTCCGGTCTCTTGGGCAATATCGGGGTTGATGACACCTTCGGGGGTTAGAGTCTCTTCTAGTCCAGGGTTGGAGAATCCACGACTGATATTGGCATAGAGTTTTCCATTTGTGATGGCGTATTGCAGTCCAAAACTGGGCAGGAGAATGGCATCAAAATTCCGTGTGGCCGAAGTATTGGCCGCCCCTTGGTTGAACAAATCCTTAAAATTGTAATGCGTTTTGTTGAGGTTGAGTCCCACTTGAGCTGATAGGCCAGTAATCAAGGCATAGGTGAAGGTGGCAAAGGCATTGAACTGCCGCCGAAATTCGGTGTTCTGGCTCAGTCGGTCACCTTGAAGGCTTCCATTGCCATCATTATCTCGATACAGGTTCTCAAACGTGCCCCAATGGTATTCGTCCTTGTAGAGTTCGGCACCAAAGGTGTATTCTGCTTTATCAAAACTGCCTTCAAATTGACTTCGGAAACCAAAGCCGTTGGTAAACTCATCCAAAATATTGAACGGACGTGGCTCGTAATGGTCCGTATACGTATAAAAAATACTGCTGGTGTTCGTGAACGCTTCCGAAAATTGATAGGTGTGCGACAAACCCGTGAGCAAATATTTGTTGGCTTCATACCCTTGGGCTGCCAACCAGTTTCCAGCTGCGCGGGTGGGGTCTTCCTCAAAATCGGTCTGGTTGATGGAACTGGCAATGCCTGCAGTATAATCGATATAATTCATCAAAATACCCACACTGCTTTTTGTACTGAGGGTAACGTTGCTCGTCAATAAAAATCCATCGCGCTCAAAGCGACTGTTCTGCCGAAAGCCATCCGTTTCCAAATGGTTGTAACTAAAGGTGAGGTCGAAGGTTTTTTCAGCATGGGTAAAGGAAAGGTTGTCCTTCAACATATTGTAAGATCCTACATTGGTGGTATTGATGAGTTGGGTTTCGTCTGTATGGGGTGATTTGGTATCTAGTATAATGGCTCCACCCAAGTTGGTGCCATAGGCTGTTCCTTTGGGACCTTTTATAACTTCCAAAGAACCCAGATTTTCCAAATCGAAGGCCTCAATATCGGAAAAATTGGTGCCGTTGGTCACAGGAATGCCATTGAAGTACATCCGGAGTTTGTCGGTTCCATACAGCGTTCGGGCGCCCACCCCACGAATGGTAATCCGGTTGGTGTTGATGGCCCCAGAAAGGATGTACACCCCAGAAATTTGGTCCACCGCCGAAGGAATATCGGTTGGATTGAACCGCTCAAAAGTTTTAGTGCTGATGGTGGATGAAGCTGTAATACCAGTGGCCTTTTTAGGTGCTAGGTCTTCGGTAAGGATAATTTCATCCAATTGGGTTATAGTGTCTTTTTGAACGTCCTGACCCAAAATTTGGGTGGTAGAGAGCAATGCTAGACTGTAAAAAAGAAATTTCATTGTGTTCGTGAGGGAATTATGTGCGGACAAAAGCTATTATTTTTTAAGGTTAATGGTTTTGCCATTTTTGGCGCTCTTTCGGGCGGCATCC
>JBNLBG010000010.1:0-71081 GCA_050303195.1 Allomuricauda sp.
GTATTTTGAACAATACCACCGATGTTGTGGATGTGGATTGGATGGTTGAGGATGACCAAGTGGAGTACGATTTTGTAGTGGACAAGGAGAAAGCTATGCTTTATGGTGTTACGCCACAGCAAATTGTTCAGGTGATGGCCATGACTTTCCGTGAGCAGCCCGTTTCCCACATATATCGTGAAGATGCATTTGACCAAATCGGGATTGTGTTGTCCGTTAGTGAAAAGGACAAATCGAGCTTGGATCAAATCAAACAATTAAAAATAATGTCCCAACAAGGGAATATGGTGTCCGTTGGTGATTTGGTTACCATCAAAGAGGGGACCAAGGCCAAGAGCATCTACCGAAAAAACCAAAAGCGAGTGGTGTATGTAATGTCCGATATGGCGGGAGAACTGGAAAGCCCGGTTTATGCCATTTTGGGGATGACGGATAAATTGAACCAGTTAGATCTTCCACAAGGGTATTCCATTAACGAATTATATATGGGGCAACCCCAGTTTGAAGATGATTATACCGTGAAATGGGACGGTGAATGGCAAATAACCCTTGAGGTCTTTAGAGACTTGGGGATTGCCTTCCTTGGTGTTATTGTGATTATTTACATGTTGATCGTGGGATGGTTCCAAAATTTTAAAGCACCTGTGGTTATGATGGTGGCCATACCACTTTCATTGATAGGTATTGTTTTGGGCCACTGGCTGCTAGGGGCATTCTTTACCGCTACATCCTTTATCGGTATGATCGCCTTGGCAGGGATTATGGTCAGAAACTCGGTTTTGCTTATCGATTTCGTCAACCTGAGGTTGGATGATGGAGTTCCCCTTAAGCAAGCTGTGATAGAAGCTGGTGCCGTGCGTACCACACCTATTTTGTTGACAGCGGGAACCGTTGTTATTGGAGCTTTTGTGATTTTGTTCGACCCTATTTTTCAAGGGTTGGCCATATCACTTATGGGAGGAACCATTGTGTCCACTGTATTGACGCTCTTGGTAGTGCCTTTGGTGTATTACATGATTGAAAGTAAAAACTACAAGTAAGATGAAAATGATTATAGTTACCACAGTCGAAGAGTATAAAAGCCATGTTTTTAAGCTCTTCAAGCAGGCAGGAGTCGAAAGCTTTAGCGAATCCGATATAGATGGATACAAAAGTGCAGCCCCATTGATGTATACCAGCAGTTGGTTCCCCAGTGAAAAAGGTGGAGCGGCGTCAAATATGTTCTTTTCCTTCACTGAAGAAGAAAAGGTGACCGAATTGTTCAAGTTGATAAAGCAATTCAATGAGGAAAGCGAAACCACAAATCCCATTAGAGCCATAGAATTACCTATAGAAAGAACCGTTTAAAAAAATCAGAATGAAAAATAGAATTGTTAGGGGAATAGCAGGATTTTTAGTGCTGATTAGCCTTATCTTAGCCATATTTGTGAACCTTAATTGGTTGTGGTTTACCGCATTTGTAGGAATTAATCTGTTGCAATCATCATTAACCAAATGGTGTTTGTTGGAAGATATCCTGAAGAAATTCGGAGTCCCCGATTCGGATAAAAACTGTTGCTAGCGTTCTCCGCTGTTTGTTATTTAAGGCATTTTCGACAAATTTGTATAAAATCTCACGAAAATGCTTTATCAATCTTGGCCTTGGTATGTATCGGGCCCTCTTATTGCCCTAGTCATGGGGTTATTGATCTTAATGGGTAAACGTTTTGGAATGTCCTCCAACCTTGAGACTTTTTGCTCTATCGGTGGAGCGGGAAAGTATTCGGATTATTTCAAAGTAGATATAAAATCCAAAAGCTGGAATCTTTTGGTTGTTCTGGGGTCCATAATTGGTGGATTTCTGGGGGCGCACTGGCTCACACCCAACCCGGCTGTAGATATTTCGGACAAAACAGTTGTCAAATTGCAGGAACTTGGTTTTGAAAGTGCGGGTACGGCCTATTTGCCCACGGAACTTTTCAGTTTGGAATCCCTTGCAGACCCTAAAGTGTGGATTATCCTTTTAGTGGCTGGGTTTTTGGTAGGTTTTGGAACTCGATATGCAGGTGGATGCACTTCTGGACACGCCATTTCTGGGTTGAGTAATTTACAGAGGCCATCCTTGATAGCGGTTATCGGATTTTTTATCGGTGGACTGATCATGGTTCATGTATTGTTTCCCTTAATTTTTGGATTATGAGAAGTTTAGTATTTATCATTATAGGGACTTTTTTGGGAGTTGTGCTTTACAAATCAGAAGCGGCATCATGGTTCAGGATTTATGAGATGTTCCAGTTTGATTCATTCCACATGTACGGCATTATGGGCTCCGCGTTGGCTGTTGGTATTGTTTTGGTGCAGTGGATTAAAAAATCCAAGGTAAAATCGTTCTCGGGCGAAATAATTAGCATACCAGATCGAGAAAAATCATTTACCAGATATATTTTGGGTGGAACCTTATTTGGACTGGGGTGGGCTTTGGCAGGAGCTTGTCCAGGACCTATCTACATTTTGGTGGGAGCAGGGTATTGGCCTATACTAATTGTGCTTATAGGCGCGGTTTTAGGTGCTTTTGTTTATGGTATTTTAAGGAATGAACTGCCTCACTAAGGTTGATTTAACGGGATATTTGGGCAAAACAACGAAAATCAATGGTTTGTTGGGTGCAAGCCTCTAGCTTTGGCTGTCCCAAACTTACGTAATAGTCCCTACATGAAGCTAACCACGTTTATCATAGACGATGATTTGGTGTCGCAGTTTGCGACCCGGTACTGTATACAACAATCCCATGGCGATTTTGATATTATAACCTGTTCCAGTGGAGAAGAAGGGATACAAGCCTGTTTTAGTTCTGTGGAAGAACAAAATAAGCTGCCAGATATTATCTTTTTAGACCTTGTTATGGGTGGTATGAACGGGTGGGATTTTCTTGAAAATCTTCGAAATTTATTCAAAGGACATCAGCTTCCGAGTGTATACGTCCTTTCTGCCTTTACCAATGCTTCAGACCGTATCATAGCCAAGAAAAATGATCTGATTGCAGGGTATGTGGATAAACCTTTGTCCCGTTCCTATTTGGAAAAAATTCTGAAGGAAGAGGAAAAAAAACGTGTTTAGTGTTTCCTCTCTAATTTCCTTAAAGCAAATCATCTTAATTTAGTTTAAGCTGTTGTTTAAAGTTTTTAAAAAACCCTATTTTTGCTATCCATTTTTAGAAATGGCCCCGTAGTTCAATGGATAGAATAGAAGTTTCCTAAACTTTAGATGCAAGTTCGATTCTTGCCGGGGCTACTTTTTAACATTTAAAGGAATACTGTTAGCACCTAAATTAATTGATTTACAGTATTTTACGATTTTTTGGTTTCAAATGATATTCTTTGAAATTGTTCATTTGAGTTCACAAATCGTCAACACTTTTCTCCAAGTGTTTTCGATTTTTAAAGTTGATCGACTTTATACTGTTAAATAAGCGATTTGCAGTGATTTGACTTTCGTCTTAATCTAAGTTTAACTTAAAGACGATTGTTATGCGTACTTCTTCTACATTTTCCATCCTTTTTTGGATTTACACCAAAAGAATCAAGAACAACCAAGCTCCACTTTATACCAGAATTACCGTAAACGGAGAAAAACTCAATATCAGTCTCAAAAGAAGGATTGATGTACGGATATGGAATACCAAAAAGCAGCGGGTCAAGGGTGCTGGGGAGAAGGCAAGAACCCTTAATCAATATATTGATGAGGTGCACTCCAAACTATTTCAATGTTACCATGAACTACGGACTGAGGGTAAACTTGCTTTTTTTCATCTGACAGTTAAAATTTAAAGTTACTATTTCTGAATTTTAAACTGTCCTATTTTTAGGGAAGGCTACAAAAATGGGAAGGCTACAGGTGCATGTCTAAAGATAACTACTGGAGCTATATTTTCATGGCAATTAATATCTGCTTTGTTCATCCAGTCTCTTTTCTTGGTGATATCAATTAAAAGTTTGGTATTTTTTCTGTCAATTTAAGTTTGTAATTTATATAAAGAATCTAGAGTTTTTTTAAGTTTTGGGCCTTTTGTCAGCAATTTCTCCGGCAATTTCAGCCCAGGCCAATTGCTCTTCCTTACTCAATTAAACATAAACATCACTTGGGAAATTATCAAAGTGAGATTCTGGGATCCAACCAAAGTATTGGACCATACTCTTTTTTTTATTGACAAATGTGGGTGAATATCATGTTTTTTTTTGATCCTCACCTTTATTTTTAACGATACGAACTGAAAAAACAAATAACAATCATGAAAGTTTACGATGACAAGCATATCAAAAATGTGGTATTCGTAGGTGCCCATGGAAGCGGTAAGACCACGCTCACCGAAACCATGTTGTTCGAGGCAGGCCTGATCAACCGCCGCGGAACGGTAGAGAATAAGAATACCGTATCAGATCACCATGATATAGAACACGAACGCGGGACATCGGTCCTTGCCACCCCTCTGCATACTGAGTGGCGTAACTACAAAATCAACATTATCGACACCCCCGGACTTGACGATTTTATCGGGGAGATCCTTTCTTCCATTCGCGTGGCCGATTCTATCGTAACCGTCATCAATGCCCGGTATGGAGTGGAGATAGGTACAGAAATCATTTGGAACTATATTGCCCACTACAACAAACCCACCATCTTTGTCATCAATCAGATTGATCATCCCAATGCGAATTTCAACGATAGTTTTAAAGGAATCCGTTCCCTTGTGGGATCCAATGCCGTAAAAATTCAATATCCCGTGGTCATCGATGGGGCACAGTGTATCGTAGACGTACTTAAAATGAAGCTTTACAAATTTGGTCCCGACGGCGGGAAACCCGAAAAATTGCCCATCCCCGATGACCAAAAAGAACTGGCAAACCAATTGCACAACGAATTGGTCGAAAAGGCCGCCGAAAACGACATGGAGCTATTGGAGCTCTTTGTGGAGAAGGGAACGTTGAGCGAAGAAGAACTACGACAAGGCATTAAACTAGGCATGCTCAATCATGAACTCTTTCCCGTTTTCTGTGTTTCAGCTCTTCAGGATATGGGCAGCGGCCGACTTATGGGCTTTATCGATAATGTGGCCCCTGCTGCGGCCGATCTAAAACCAGAGCAGAGCGTAGAGGGTAAAACCGTAAAGCCATTGCCTACGGAACCTACAGTGCTTTTTGTATTCAAGACGGAATTTTTGCCAAATGTGGGCCAGATTTCGTTTTTTAAAGTAAAATCCGGAGAACTCAAGGTAAACGACAAACTGGTCAATGCCCGGAGCGGTGAAACGGAGACATTGAATCAATTGTTTATCATGGACGGCAAGGAGCGCCGGCCCGTTTCAAAATTGAACGCAGGTGATATCGGTGCCTCGCTCAAACTAAAACATACCGAAACCAACGATACTTTGCACACCGAAGGGCACCCGGTAACCATCAAGCCCATTCAATATCCAGAGGCCCGTGCCCGGAGGGCGGTGGCCGCTGTTGAAAAGCATGATGAGGAAAAAATGATGGAGGCCCTTAAAAAAATACACAGCGAAGATCCCACGGTCGTCGTTTCCTATTCCCATGAATTAAAACAGCAGATCTTGGCCTGTCAAGGCGAGTTACAACTATCCGTTATCAAATGGTCCTTAGAAAACGGGTATGGAGTCAAGGCCGATTTTACACGACCCCGTATTGCGTACCGCGAAACCATAACCCGACCTGCTACGGCCAGCTATCGCCATAAGAAACAATCGGGCGGGGCCGGTCAGTTTGCGCAGGTACATATGAAGATCGAACCCTGGCACCAGGATATGGCCGAGCCCGAGGGCTTTAATATCCGGGGCAAAGAAGAGGTAGAACTGCCCTGGGGTGGTAAATTGGTCTTTTATAACTGTATCGTTGGCGGTGTTATCGATTTGCGATTTTTGCCTTCGATAAAAAAGGGAATTTTGGAAGTGATGGAATCCGGTCCTTTGACCGAATCCTATATCCGTGACATTCGTGTCATGGTCTACGATGGCAAGATGCACACGGTCGATTCCAATGACATTTCCTTCAAGATTGCGGGAGCCCACGCTTTCAAGGCCGCTTTTTTGAATGCAAGGCCCAAACTTCTGGAACCCATTAGTAACCTTAACGTAAAAGTTCCGGAAGATGCTGTTGGGCAGGTCATGACCGATCTGCAATCGCGTCGGGCCGTTATTTTGGGAATTGAAAGTGCCGATCAGTATCAGATTCTCCGGTGTTCCGTCCCTGAAGCAGAACTTTACGGGTATTCTACCGAGCTAAGGTCGCTTACCCAAGGCAAAGCCACATTCAATGCCACCTTTTCGGCATTTGGGCCCGTTCCAGGAAACATTCAGGAAAAAATCGTAAAAGAAAAAGATCAACCTGCGGATGCATAATTTGGATTTAGTCCCCAAATAGGATATCGGACGCTACGGTCGACCCTTCCCGATCGGGAAGAAACCCAAGATGCCGATGTCCTGTTTTTTTGCAACTTCTTGGTCTTTTGACTTGACGAGCAGGAGTTTTTTGGCTATGCCGGATATGGTATGCATTAAAAACAACCGCTTGAAAAGAATCTTCCATAATTTTCAATGTTGATATTTATCATGTAATGTAAATCTGGTTTTTGCTACTTTGAAACTGTTTTTAATCAAAAGGCCAAGAGAATATGGATCACATTGTCAGCGGTGATATCTTGAACGAGGGCGACCGGATTAAACCCAGGAAAATCAAACAAGCGATTGTTGAAATCGTAAGCGATTCAGGCGAAGGAGCCCAAAAATGTGGACAGAGCTTTGGGGCAATCTCCGCAAAAATGGGAAATGGCGTTTGGACCGTTGAGATCATTCCGGCAGAAATACAACCACCAGCACGCTCCCGAGAAGGCGCCTCCGGAATCCGGGTGCGTATCGGTTCTGATAAGGTGACCAATATGGGAAATCACGCTGATCTGGTGATCGCCCTCAATGAGCAGGTGGTATACGGTCGGATCCGCCAAGATGCCTATAATGGGAATACCCTAATGTTTATCGAAAATAAATGGGCCAAAAGCGAACAGGAATCCATTAGACAGCAGTACTCGGAAGCACTACTGGAATTTAAGAAATTGGGCATTCAGGTAGTCGAGATTCCCATGGAAGAGGAATGTCTGAAACTAATGCCCGATCCCCGCAAAGGCAAAAACATGTGGATCCTGGGCCTTCTCTGCTATATGTACGATCGTGACATCCCTAAGGCCGAGAATCAGATCCGAAGAATCTTTAAAAAGAAAACCGATGCGGTAATAAATTTAAATATCAAGTTGTTGCATGCGGGATATGATTGGGCCAGAGAAAATCTTCCCTTTCGTTACGAGGTGACGCCGATGGATGTGGATGATGATATGGTGGTCATGAACGGAAATGAAGCCCTGAGTATGGGCGTTATGGCATCGGGAATTGAACTGTGTTCGATGTATCCGATAACACCTGCGACATCCGTATCCCATCACCTGGCCGAATATTTTGAAAGGGTCGGGGGTATCGTGCATCAGGCAGAAGATGAGATTTCTGCGATTGGATTTGCGATCGGTGCTTCTTTTGCAGGGAAACCGGCAGTAACGGTTACCTCGGGACCGGGATTGGCACTCAAGACCGAGTTTATCGGCTTGGCCGTCATGGCTGAAATCCCGCTCGTGATAATAGATGTTCAGCGAGGGGGCCCCTCCACCGGATTGCCGACGAAGGTTGAACAGAGCGACTTGTTGGCAGCGATCTACGGGGAGGCAGGGGATGCCCCAAAAATCGTGCTTGCAGCCGCTACCATCGAAGAGTGCTTTCACTTTGTTGTTTTGGCACGCAAACTTGCCGAATCATTCCGCACGCCCGTCATATTATTGAGTGATGCGAACCTGGCAACAGGGGTACAACCCTTCCCGCGTCCAAAAATTGATCCCTTGTGGCTGACCAATCCTATCGATCAGAGCCCATGGAAGGATGGGGCCTGGCCATTTGAATGGGATGAAAATACAGGAACCAGCAAAAGACCGATTCCGGGGCAGAAAGGTGGTATGTATACCGTAACGGGACTGGCCCATGGACAGACGGGAAAGGTGGCATACGACCCGGACATCAATCAGGCCAGCGTCGAAAGCCGAAGTCGAAAGATCGCCTCTTTCCAGAAAAGCCTTAAACCACCAAAGATCAACGGTGACCCGGAAGGTGATGTTCTGCTGGTTGGTTGGGGATCTACACTTGGTGCCATAGAGGAAGCCGTAGCCGATGCCCGTGCTGAAGGATTAAAGGTCAGCAGCCTGCACTTGCGATTTCTCTTTCCCATCGTTCCGGGGTTGGTTGATATCTTCAATAGATTCAAAAAGGTCATCACCGTTGAGATTAATTATAGCGATACGCTGGGCCACCCGATGGTTACTCAGGAGAATCGCCGCTATGCCCAATTGGCGTGGCTCCTTAGGGCAAAAACACTCATGGATATCGATTGTTTCAGCAATGTCTATGGGCAACCCCTGAACCCTGAAAAGGTATTGAAAATGATCAAGCGCGAATTGAAAATTGAAAACTCGGAAGTCAACGTATAAAAACTTGTAATGCTATGCTTGTACAAACTCATGAATTATGTTCTGTCCCCTCCTTTGACCATGATTATGGGATGGAGGATTATGGCAAAGGCGTAGCCCGCTGGTGTCCGGGTTGTGGGGGCCACTCCATACTCACCACGGTACAGCGCGTCTGCAAGGACATGCAATATGAACCTGAAAAAACGGTGGTGGTCTCCGGGATCGGATGCAGCGGTCGATTTCCACATTATATGGGAACCTATGGGTTTCATGGGCTTCATGGAAGAGCATTCCCAGTAGCCAGTGGCGTAAAATTCAGACGACCCGACCTCAACGTTTTTGTTGTAACCGGAGATGGGGATTGTTGCTCAATTGGTGCAGCGCACTGGGTACATGCCATTCGTTACAATATGAAAATGGTGGCATTGCTCTTTGATAATGGCATTTATGGTTTGACCAAAAAGCAAACTTCACCCACCAGCCCGTTGGGCACCCATTCCAATACGCACCCTAGGGGTTCCATCCTTCCTCCGATCAACCCGATACAAACTACCTTGGGATTGGCCAATGTCTCTTTCGTGGCGCAGACTGTGGATTGGAATTCTGCTCACCTCTATGCGACCATACGAAAAGCGGCCGAGCATCCTGGCCTCGCCTTTGTGCGCATCGTTCAACGGTGCCCTGCGTTTATGCGCGATCTTTATGGTGATATTGCCGTCAACCCGAAAAACCTTATTCTGCTCTCACACGAAAATGGAATCAATCTGAAACCAAAGGCTCGGGAAGCCTTTGATCGAGTGATCGAGCACGATCCTTCCAATATTTACAAGGCCAGGGAACACGCAGAGATCACTAATGGCATTCCGATCGGTTTGCTATATCAAAATACCGACAACGCCCGCTATGATGAATATGGAGCTCACAATCTCGGAATGGGCGTTGAGGAAAAAAAGCAGAATCTGGAATCCTTATTGGATCAATATACTACTAGTAATTCGGTGTAATGAACGAAATAAATAATTCAAATGTGGATCAAATCCTCGACTGTTATGCCGATAGGAACGTCGTGCTTACTAGAGAGCAAGAACCCGCACCTCAGAATGAGGAATTGAAAAGCTATCGCGATCAATTGCACAAGTATTTTGTACAGGACGTAAAAACGGACTTTTGCCAAAATATTAATGTGGCACCGATTTTGTCCGCCCCGTGCTTGCGGGGCATAGTACCTGCCATGCGCTATCCGGTACTATTCGATTTGGAAAAAAGCAATCTCTGTAGCCTTCATGAGCGACTCGAAGTATTGATCTCAGATCATTGTGCTGCGGACATCAGTAGAATCTTGATCGAGAAACTCCCTTCCATCCTCTTGTCACTTCAAGGGAAACTACAAGTGGCTGAACCGGAACTTAATTATGGCTCCCAGGTACATGAATTGATGGAAATATTGTGCAATGCTTTGGGCGACGATACGCCCAAGGGTTTGCAAGAACATTTAGATCCAATAAAACAAAAGCTCTTATCCTACAAAGGGCCCATAATGGGTTTTGGTGCACGGACTCCTTTTCAACTGCTCAATATTCATTTGAAAGCGCGAATTGCCACCTTTTCAAAGTTCATTGTTGATATGCAACGGAAACTGTCCGGATTGAGTGAAATTGTCGACCTTCAGGATAAGGGCCGGGAAAAGGACAGTGCGCATTTTGAGTTTGCCAGGGACCTTTTGTCTTTAGACGAAGTACAGGATGTCGCACCTCGGAAGGTTAGTTCAGATCTGCCAAAGGCGAGACTCAAGCGAATTCGGGATAGCATAAAAGTACTTTCCAAGGCTGTGAAATCTTATACAGAGCATCCCAATAAGATCTTTATTACAAAAAAACTACTGGAAAGCTACCACCTTAATGAGGTGTTTGGTCAGGAAACTATTGAGGTTGTGGAATCTGACGCCATATCGCATGCCAAAGCCTATTTAAAAAAGGAATTGTCGAACTTTGTAGC
This sequence comes from Allomuricauda sp., assembly GCA_050303195.1. Taxonomy (GTDB): domain Bacteria; phylum Bacteroidota; class Bacteroidia; order Flavobacteriales; family Flavobacteriaceae; genus Flagellimonas. The sequence continues at coordinate 10,546 of JBNLBG010000010.1, forward strand.
ACTGATCCGGGCGATGCGTTTGGCGGAGCTTGAGATAGGACAGACCTACGATGCATCTTTGCACGATGCCTATTTTGCAGGATTTGCCCCGCCCTATCTGAATTCCGGGGATATCAAATATTTTCCCCCAGTCATTGTCATTGACGAGAGCCGCAATATTGCCGATCAGCCAAAGGATTTTCTTTCCCTTTTGTCAGACGGTGCCTTTGTTAAGGTTTTCGCCATCAATACATTGAACGACATCAATTTGCCTGTTGTAGCTTCTGAGTTGGAAGAAAGCGCACTGGAGATTGCATCACTGGCCATCTTTCGCAGAAATGCCTATGTGTACCAGGGAAGTATTGAAGACCCCTACGCTTTTGAAAATGCCTTACGTGATGGTCTGAACGCCACCGCACCGGTACTCTGGAACGTATTGCTGCCGGATGCCGAATCGGAAGACGCCCCCGGTTGTCCCATCAGGATCCATAGGGCGATCGAAAGCCGGCAATTTCCACGCCTGACTTACGATATCGAGGCCGGGATGGATTTTGGAAGCCATTTCAATTTGGAGGACAATCCGCAATGCGATCTCTTATATCCAAATCAAGTTCTGGAAATCAAAATTCCCGGTGGAAAGCATACGGAACAGTTTAGTCTGAGCTCAGCGGATTATCTTGCTATGGAAACGCGTAATTTGCAAGCCCTTGAGATTATTCCCGACTGGTATCAAAAGGAAAATCTGGTATCTGTAGTAGACTATCTTTCAGCCGATCTGGAGTCCCAGATAGGAAAGATACCCATCATTCGGGTAGTGGATGAAGACTACAAACTGCATAGGGCGGCCATTCCTGCATCCTGGCTTCAACGGATAAGAGGTAGGCTGGACTATTGGCGTTTTTTACAGGAACTCGGGGGTGTCAAGAGCCAGCATTTTGAAAACAAGTTGTCGAGGTCCAAAGCTGAGTGGGCACAGGCCAAGGAAGTAGAACTAAAAGAACTGGAAGCGCGGTTATCCGAGGAGTATGAAACCCAAAGATTCGCTGACATTGAAAAATCCATCCACAATATACTCTTTGCACTTATGGAGGGAAAAACCGACTTGGCTAGCCTTGCGGTCAATTCAACCGCTCCGGTACCTGATAGCGTAACATTGGAAGCGGATCAGGAATCCGTTGAAAAAGAACCGGCTCCGAAGGAAACTCCTAAAGAAGAAGTATCGGTGAGTAAAGTTGTCTGGGTGGAAAGCGATGAATGTACTTCTTGCAACGATTGTATTAATGCGGTACCCAATGTTTTTAAATACAATAATAACAAACAAGCCCACGTGTACAATCCCCAAGGCGACAAATACGCAAAGATTGTTGCTGCAGCGGAGAAATGCCCGGCCATGTGCATCCATCCGGGCTTTCCCCACGACCCGAATGAACCCGGGTTGGAGAAATTGTTGAAAAGAGCGGAGAAATACCAATGACCCAGTTGGCCTGTTAAAAACGGTAAATGATATGGGCAGTGGTAGATACCCTTGTTGCCGCACGATGCACATCGTTTATTTGAACTTTGGAATAAAGATACTAAACGCCTTTTTCCATTCCCATTAAGTTTTGTTATGTAAATTCTTCACAAGATTGATACTGTTAAAAAGACTATGGGCTATGATATATGTCAGATTTCAGTTGAAAAAGAAAGGTCACATTTGTGTCTTGTTTAATCTAAAAAATGGTTGTACCTAAATCAACACACACCTTTCATATCCCAGTAATGGGATTAGCGTATACCATAGACAGCCCAATTCGTGTGGCCCACTATGGTATTTCTTCTGTAATATCCATTATTGACGATGAGCTAATGGAGAAAATGAATTCGTTTTATAGCAAAAAATTCAATCTTCCATATAAAGAAATATCAAAAAAAACACAGGATTATCGTGCCAAACGTATTACTTCCTATTTAAATTTAGTGGATACCATCGTCAAGGAAAAGTTCTCGAAATTTAAAAAAGAACTGGCTGAAAGTAAATCGGCATTGGAAAGCTTCATCGCCACCTTGCCCAATAAATCCTATATAAAGGAAGGGCTTTCTAATTTAATGAATGAAGGTTCAGCACGTGAGGATGACATAGAAAACTTTTTGGAAGAACATTTAAAAGCTGGGGACATTGATGTGAATATCATGACAAAAGTTGATAAAGATAACTTTGTCCAAGGTGAGCAATTGCCTATCGAATTTAACGATGCGCACGCATCACTCCGGGGTTTTGCCAAGAGTAATCTAAATTCTTCAGTAGTGCTCTCGGCAGGAATGAACCCAAGGTTATACAGCTACTTTGAAAATTTCAAAGATTTCTTTCCCGATAGGAACAACCAGTTAAAAAAGAAGATTGTTCTTAAGGTCAGTGATTATCGCTCGGCAACCATTCAAGGTAAATTTTTAGCAAAAAAAGGACTTTGGGTCTCAGAATATAGGATTGAATCTGGTTTAAATTGTGGCGGACATGCATTTGCAACAGATGGCTTCTTATTGGGTCCTATTTTAGAAGAGTTTAAAAGTAAAAAAGCGGAATTAATACAAGACACGCACAATGTTCTGGCTAAAGGGTTACTTCAGAAAGGGCTGGCTGTCCCGGAACAGCCTTTGGATTTGAAGATCTCCATTCAAGGAGGTGTTGGCACAGCAGATGAACACGAATTTTTACTTGAAAATTACCAAGTTGATTCTGTAGGTTGGGGAACCCCATTTTTATTGGTTCCAGAAGCCACATCGGTAGATAAGAAAACTAGGACATTATTAGCTAATGCCATTGAAAAGGATTTGTATTTAAGCAATATTTCGCCTTTGGGAATTCCTTTTAACACCGTAAAAGGCACCACAAATGAGTACCACAGACAAAAACGTATCGACGACAATAAAGCCGGAAGTTCTTGTCCAAAAAAATACTTGGCATTGAGCAAGGAATTGGGGACAAAAGGTATTTGTACAGCTTCAAAAAAATATCAAGATGTGAAACTGCAAGAATTGGAGGCCAAAAGATTTGAAGTCTCTCAAGATAAGTATGAAAGCGCCAAAGCCAAAATAACTGAAAAGGCCTGCCTCTGTGTAGGTTTGGCCAATGCGTCTTTTTTGGAGAACGATATTAAAATAAAGGGGCAGGAACAAGGTGTGGTTATTTGTCCAGGACCTAATATGGCTTATTTCCATAATGAAGTGTCGCTTTCAAAAATGATGCAGCATATTTATGGAAACGGGTCGGTACTTTCCCCCACATACCGGCCAAATATGTTTGTCAAAGAATTGAAAATGTATGTGGATTATTTGAAAAATGAAATAGAAGCTATTTCAGAAGAAATTACGACCAAACAAATCAAGAAATGGGAAGCTTTTAAAAGTAATCTGTTCAACGGAATCGCCTATTATCAGGATTTGTTTCTAACGTATCTATCTCCTGAAAGCGCCAACATACAAAAGGACCTTCTATTTTTTAAGGAAGAACTCATAGCAGTTGCGATCCCAGTAATGAAAGAGGTGTAATTTATGGGTTGATAAAACGAAAAACATCGTTTTATTGAACTTTTATGGCAAATAGTTACAGGCTTTGGTGCTTTTAGTTTTGATTATCTCATTACACTTTTCAGTTTTTATGTTTATAAAAGTTTTTTTCAAATTTGGTCATCCTTATTTGCGACTATTCAAAAAGCGAAATTTAGGATTCCAAATATTCGAATTGAGACAATCCCCACCAGAAAACCCGATCAAAGAGTAATCATTGCGGTTTTGTCCCAGAAATCTACTCTATTTTGTTGTAAGAAAAAAAGGACTAAATCATAAAGACTACGGGAAGATGATCTGACATTATAAGATTCAATACCTGTCCGGTTACCACAGGGCCGCCTTGCTTTATTAAATAGTCGATTTTTTTATGGGGATGGGTTGATGAATAGGTCTGCCCATTTGGAGGACATACAACGCCAGTCCCTGCCATTGATGTTGGAATTCTATTATAATCTCCAGAAACACTCCAGGGCGTGGCACCCATATTATTTGCAACAACGTTAAGAAGTCCAGGTGCGTCTGGTCCACCAGGACTGATTGCATGAATAGTGAATACTGCCAGTCCGTTTACAAATAGGCCAATGACAGGCCTCCATATTGGTGAATTATTTGGGTATAACAATGTGCCGCAGATATGCGGATTGATAATCTGGATATTTGAAACGATAGCCAAGTTGCATCGATTTCCATTAGGGTCCGATTGATAAAAAAGGATGTATTTATGGTTCCGTGCCGTTCCCCAAGTAAATAAATTGAGTCCTATAAAACCATTGACATTTTGATAGACCAAATTTGCTGAAGCCGGCATGGCCCCACATTCTTGAAGACAACAAACATTAGCACTGTTGGCTAATAAATTGCGTACTCCAGTATTCCATTTATTTTCTATGCTGTGGCTTGCGCCCTGCATATTCCAGTTTGCGATTTTCATTTCTATTTTGATTCGGTTTATTTATTTTGACTGCCTCAAATTCGATTTTCCCCAAATTCAATACATTAGTTCAACATCAAAAGGTGTAGCTTCTTAATTTTCTAGGAGAAAATGTGAAATCAGATAATACTCCTAATGGTGGTATTATCTGATTTCAAATATTCAAATCAGATTCGCCGTTACCTTTAAATTGGAAGATCGGCAACATAGGTAACTGCCCTATTTCCTAGTTTATTGATGATTTGTTGACGGACGGTGGCATAGATTTCTTCGTTTAAAAGAATAGATTCTGAGCCGGCAAACATATTTATGCTCTTAGTGCTCCATGACCAGAACAAAAATCTGGTGTGTCGCTCCGATGCTTGAAAGTAGAAAGCTCCCATAGACATTTGTACATTCCCTGTTGGGTCTGCGGACGCCGTGCCCAGTTGAAAATTACCTCCATCTTGACTAGATCCATTCGTGTCGAACAATGTAATTGATTTGCTTCCAGGGTTGGCATCTTTTAATGCATTAAGAGTCGCAGTTAAAACAGCAAGTTCGTCTCCAGATATTGCCGCCGCTAAAATATCCAAAGCCGCTTTATCCATTTCTACAGTTACCCCGCTTAATGCTTGGTGGGCAAACTTAAAACTCGAAATCACCCAACCTATGTTTTCAAGGATCTCTACATACTTGTCATACCACTGCTCAGTTTGGGTTACCCTATCGAAAGCGTAGTTTGCTCCTAATTGTGCCAACAGGGTTGAGTTGAGCACATCTGCTTGTTGCATTTTAGGTACTCCAGAAATAAATGAGATGGTGCTCCCTCCTACAACTTTAGCAGATTCGTTATCCTCAATTAAGGTTAGTTCTGTAGGTAGTAAGGATTTCAAAGCAGCTTCGGGAACCGCCAGTTGCAAATTTTCAATATACTCTGCTCTAGATTTTACTTTTGATACACTCATGATTAAAAAATTAGATTTCCTACTCTATTTAATAGCGGCTTTTCGGATTTCGCCAAGCAATAAAAAAATCATAGTAGCTATTGAATCGAAAATTTTTCTATTGGACCATAAGATTAGTTAGGTCGCCATCGAAATACAATTAAAATGAGTGGATGAATAGGATATTTGAGTCAATAGACGCAAAAACATGATAAGTAGAATTTCCTACTGCATTGAAAACTCTTCAATCTTCAGAATGCTGAGAACGAAATCAAACCTAATTAAAATAAATTCTCTATTAGCCGAATCGACTTAATATTATAAAGGAAAAATCTTTCGCTTTATATAGGCCTTATTAAAATTTTTGAGTAAATTCTGAAGCCCTTCTTCTTTCCCAGACTTTTCGTGTTAAAACTCATTTAAAAACCAACCAGAATGAAAATCAAAATTGCATTAAAAAAAGAAGGCAAACAACTCATGCCAGTAAAATTCAAAATCAAAGGAAAGGCACTTGTTAAAGCCGTCAAGGCAGGATATCTAGGCCTTGGCACTTCTTATGAACCCATTCATATAGATAATTTCGTCTTCTTGGGTGATTATGAATTTCCAACGATAGGTCGTGATACCAAAATATCAATATCACTTGAACCTGGGAAAAAGGACAAAGGGAAAGAGCAACAAGGATTACAACTGATTTGTTGTAAGGTTAAAAATGTTGGGAAATCACATAATGATGCTCCAGGAAGTATCTTAGAAGGTCATTGGCAAGAAATTTTTGATTTTGATTCCGAAAACAAACTCATTACATCCGTTCCTGATGGAGCTTTATATATTGCTCCCGACCATACTGGAAAATGTCAGATAACGACGTGTAAAAGGGTTCCCGATTCCTATTTGGCCTATAGTATGTTATTCTGTTTAACGGTTAAGTATGGTAAACGAAACCTTCGCACTTATTATTTTATTTTGGATCCTGTTGTGGAAATCAGTTCAAACCGCTAATAATGATGCCTAAAAGTATCTTATTATTAAAAAGCGTAAGACTTCTTCTTTTGCTAGCGCTATTCTTGTCAAACCATATACATTCCCAGAATGCAAAAAAAGTTGACAGTCTGTTGCAAATACTGAAATCTAAGGATTATAGCAGGAAAAAGGAAGTTATCTTATTGGCAGATATTGCTCACTATCATCCAAGTTTGGATTCAGCTGTTCTTTTTGCAAATAAGTCAATAAAAAAGGCCATTGAACTTGGGGAGCCTGTCCTTGAGGCAGAAGCACTTGAAATTATAAGTCATAAAGAACGTAAACTGGGGAACAATGCAAAATCATTTCAAGCCTCTTTTCAAGCGCTTCAAATATATGAAGCAATGGGCCTTACAGAAAGACAGGCGGCTTCATATACACAGCTGGCTAGTAATTATATGAGCGACCAAAACTATCAACAATCCATTTCCTATCTAAAAAAAGCAAGAGGCATATATGAAGCATTGAACCAATCCCAAAGGTTAAACTATACCGTACTGAATTTAGGTGAAATGTATCGCCTGAAAGGTCATCTTGATAGTGCGGAAACCTGTTTCAAGTATGTTCTCAGCAAGAACAAAATTCTAAATGATAAAGTTGCTCAGGGATATTCCCTAGGAAACTTAGGTATGGTTTACAACGATTTTGATAATTTAGAAAAATCCAAAGAACACTTATTGGCAGGAATTAATATTCTACTGGGGTTACAAGATGTATATTCCAGTTCTGTTTATTTGGCTGAGTTGGGGAAAGTACATAAAAAAGAAGATAGCCTTATCAAAGCTGAACAAAAGTTTATGGAGGCATTGGATATGGCTCTTGCTGCCGGTCTCAAAGAGCAAGTCCGTGATTTTAGTCTTAACCTCGTCAAATTATTTGAACAAAGACATGAATTTGACAAAGCGCTGCAATATCAAAAGTTGTTCCAAGTGTATCAAGACAGTATGGTTAATAAAGCCAATATTCAAAAAATAGAACAGCTTAAAGCGGGTTATGAAATTGATAAACGTGAATCTGAAATCGGTTTGCTAAACGAAATAAACCAAGGTCAAAAATACTTTTTGTGGGCACTAACAGGAGGTGTTTTAATTAGCTTACTTTTTATCTACTTATTACATGTTGGGAACAAAAAAATACAAACCGCAAACATTAAATTATCGGCCCAAAAAACACTGATTTCAAAGCGTGAGCAAGAAAAGGAGCTTTTGCTAAAAGAACTTAACCATCGGGTAAAAAACAATCTGCAGATGATAAGTAGTTTATTGAGTCTTCAAAGTCGTGAACTCAAGGGGCATCCAGCACAAGAATCCGTAGTTTCCGGAAAACAAAGGGTAGAAGCGCTATCCCTTGTGCATAGAAAACTTTACCAAGAGGGATTAGACACCCGTGTAATGATAAAGGAATATATCGAAGAGTTGGTATTGGGGCTTTTTCACGGATATAATGCCTCATTTACCCCAGAAATAAAGATTGATGATATTAGTGTTCATGTTGATACGGCAGTCCCCATTGCACTAATTGTGAATGAGGTGACCGTTAATGCGCTTAAGTATGCCTATGTTGAAACCGCCTCGCCGGTTTTTAAAATAACCATCAAAAAAGAGTATTCAAATAGATTGAGAATACAGGTTATTGATAATGGAATAGGTTTCAATCCTACAGCGACGAGAAAAGGTAGTTCATATGGTCTTAAACTGATACATTCCTTGGTTCAACAATTGGAAGGAACAATACAAAAATTGGGAAAACATGGCACTCACTGGAATATGAATTTAAAAATAGCATAATTCAGTTTACTATAATGGAAGATAACACGTTAAAGGTAAAAGTACTTATAGTGGAGGACGTTACCATTACGGCCATGGACATCTCTACTGGTCTTGCGGAATCTGGTTACCATATTGTAGGTATTGCGCCCACAGCATATAGAGCGCAGCAATTGCTATTAGAAAACCCAAGTATTGACATCATCTTGATAGATATTGTTTTAAAGGGAGGCCTTGATGGAATTGAACTTGCTCGTTTTATCAACGAAAAACACCATATCCCTTTTGTTTTCCTAACTTCCCATGCTGACAGCCATCTAGTGGAGCGCGCGAAGGATGTAAGGCCCTATGGGTACATTTTAAAGCCCTTTAACGCCCGACAAGTAAGTATAGCAATAGAATTTGCCCTTGTAAATTTTTCTAATAAAATCCCTGCAAAGGACCTACTTGCTCCACAAAAATTCAGCCATGCAGATAATCAGGTCTTGCATATAAAGGATAGCTTATTTTTAAAGAAAGACCATCATTTTGAGCGGGTGCCTCTAAAAGAGATCTTATTTTTGAAAGCAGACAGCAATTACAGCACTATATACACCAAATCCAAACAATTTGTTTATTCCACGGTACTTAAGAAAATTGAGTCACAGCTTCCCATGAATCGTTTTTTACGTATACACAGAAGTTATGTGGTCAATATTGAATTGGTTAATGGATTTGAAGGGAATATGCTTTTTATTGGATCAAAAAAACTCCCAGTAAGTAAAGCACATAGGAACGAGGTTTTTAGGTTATTTCGAACGATATAGCGTTTAATAAGAATGGTTAATTTGAACTTTTAAGTTTTATTTATCCAAATAACATTGGTTATCAAAACGGGAAATAACGTAAAAATGCCAATCAATTGAAAAGGTCCATTTGAAAATAAACTCATAAATGTGAGTAGAACAACTGGAAGCGCAAGTATCAGAATTGATCTAATCGGTCCAACCTTTATATTTTCTATCAAGTTGATCAATAATCCATTAGTCCATGAAATAAATACTACTGGAAGAGTATAGATAATCAACACAAGAAAAACATTGAAATCAAAATAAAGTTTCTGTAGAATAAATGCACCTATCAATAGCCAAATAGTCGAAAGGATTAATGTTAATATAAATGCATCTTTATTGATATTCACAGTATTGTATATTTTGGTTATTTGGATTTTAATATTGAAATCCATTTTATAATATGGAGATGTTAATATTACAGCCACTTATTTTTCAGTTATAATTATCACTTTATCGGTAAAGTTGCCACCAGTCAAAGTCAAATAAATCTTTCTCTCCTTTAAAAACAAAGTATACATCATGAATGCCACTTACTTCATCCACTGGTGTCGTTAGGGCTTTCCAGACACCACCTTCTCCTCGGGACATTACATTGATTGTTGCAATTATGGGTCCGTCGATTTCATCTATATGAATTTCAATTTGGCCGCCAAATAGCGAGGAGACGGAAACCTTGACTGACCGGGCACCATCGGCAAAATCAACACCTTTTACTTTAATGTAGTCGCCATTTTGTATAGAGGTTACAAACAAACGGTCGGCAATCTTTTTTCCCCTGTCCCAATCGAAATCGCCTTCCCACTCCGTTTCAAACCTGGTCTTGACTCCTTCGCTCCATGCCATTGTTTCTGATTCAACACGATTGAAAGGATTCAGTGTTTCAACTTGTCCAGGCCCTTCTATCGACCAATATTTCTGGTTTTGGATGGTGCCATCAGGATTATATACCATTTCATCCATATCTACGGAGCGGCGTTCATAAAATCTTGGTGTCGCCTTTTTCAGTAGGTCATAACTATGCCCGAAACAATACGATTTGCCCTTGTATTCTATAATACCGGGATGATTGCCCCGGGTTAGTTCCGATGCATCGACAATCATGCCCTTATATTCCCAGGGGCCTGTGGGGGATTTGCTCATGGCATATCCAATTCCTTCAGGGCAACAGGTGGAGGCATAGGCCATATAATAATGCCCGTTGCGCTTCCACACCCAGGGCCCTTCCTGATAATTATCAGGCGTTGTAGGCTCCTCATTAATTTTTCCTGAATAGGAAATCATGTCCTCATTCAACTTAATGTAATACACTTTGGGATTTCCCCAGTACATGTAGGCCTGCCCGGTATCGTCTATAAATATGGTCGGGTCTATGTCGTGATTGCTGTTATGGATAAGGGGCTTTCCGAGCGGATCTTTGAAAGGACCATATGGACTATCGGCCACCAAAACCCCAATTCCAATTCCTCCGGGCATCGGACAATAGAGGTAAAATTTCCCGTTTCGTTCAATGCATTGGACTGCCCAGGCTCCATTGTCGTAGGGTACCCAATCGAAATTTTTTAGTGATGCCACTACACCATGCTCGGTCCAGTTTACCATATCGGTGGATGAATAAAGCAACCAATTTTGCATTTTAAAGCCCATCGCATCATCTTCGTCATGCGACGTGTACAGGAAAACGGTATCATTGTATACCATTGGGGCCGGATCTGCCGTGTACTTGGTTTGAATGATAGGGAGCTGGGGCGGTATACTGTCTTGTGCCATCAGTGCCAATGTGTTCATTGTCACCAACAAAAGCATAATGCTGTTTTTCTTTGATTTCATAATGTCCGTCCTAAAGTTTGACCACCGTTTTAGAACCATCATAACTAATTGTCTTGTTAAATTTTTTGTCAATTTCATTCCCCACACCTTTGTTTTTAGAAACAACGACAATGTTAAACTTTCGTTTGGACAGCATGCCGGGGTAAGAGCCATTTCTATCGCTCAAGGTCAATGTTTTTGTATTGTTATCCCAACTGAATTGAATGGTTGCATACATACCCTTTTGGTAGTTATAATTGTCATTTTCATCCTCGTATAGAATAAATTGGCCATTGGCACCTTCATAAATGCGGATTTCAAGGTCATCCCATTTTTTTTCAGCAGCATATTGAACATTCGGACCAATTGGCAGAATGGAACCTTCTTTTACGTACAATGGGATGATATCAATAGGTGTTGGCTTGTGAATCGTTTTACCTCCTTCTATTTTTTCGCCTGTCCAAAAATCAATCCAGTTTACACCTTCGGGTAAGTAAAGTTCTCTGGACCTGACTTCCTCAAAATTTGCGTCCCCATCTTTGGTGTACATACTTTTGGTTACCGGACATACCAGTATTGATTTTCCGAACATGAACTCATCGTTGATGTCAAGGGCTTTTGGGTCATGGGCAAAATCCATGACCAGGGCACGCATCATACTTGACTGGTTTTTTGTAACATCCCACGAAGTAGAATAGATGTAGGGCAGTAAATTGTACCGAAGGTTAATGTATTTTTCAATTGCATCATATATGGGTTCCCCCTTATCCCCAAACTGATAAATCTCACGAGGATATCCCTCACCGTGCGAACGCATCATTGTACTGAAGGCTCCGAACTGCATCCATCGTACATGAAGCTCCCTATAATCAGGATTTTCGAGTGGCTTTTCAAAATTCCATAGAAAGAACCCTCCAATATCACTGTTCCAGTAGGGCATACCGCATAAAGAAACATTCAATCCAGCCGAAATTTGGTTGTGCAGGGCCTCCCATGACGCCACAACATCACCTGACCATAAGTTTGCCCCATAACGTTGCTGACCTGCAAAAGCCGAGCGGGTCAATATGAACAACCTCTTTTCGGTTGACCGCGCCAACTGATGTTCCGCTACTCCACCTACTGTCATCAAAGGAAAAGCATTGCGAACCTTCCTGAATGAGCCCAAATAGGTTTTTGTGTCAAAATCCGAAGGCTTGGGATTAAAATGGTCCGGTTCGGAAGAATCTATCCACCAACCGTCCATTCCCAATGAGAAAATCCCATCGTTCAAATATTTCCAAAAAATATCACGGGCAATGGGATTGTAAGCGTCATAAACTCTTACCCCTGAAGGATAGTCCATACGTGGCGGCCATTTCTCGGAACCAGATTGTGGCCAGGTATCAAAACTGAATAATGCGCCTATGCTATCAAGCTCCCTATATTGCTTTGTCTTTGGACCAAATGAGTTCCAAATCGAGATGATCATATGGGCGTTCATGGCATGTACATCGTCGACCATCTTTTGTGGATCATAAAATCCCGTATTGAGAAAATCCATGGCATTCCACTGGTAATTATTGCCCCAATATTGCCAGTCCTGTATAATACCGTCAAGCGGAACCCCTAATTCCCTGTATTTTTTAACAACTCCTGTTAACTCATCCTGACTCTTGTATCTTTCCCTACTTTGCCAAAATCCATAAGTCCATAGTGGAAACATCGGAACTTGTCCTGTGAGGGCCCGCATATCCGCAATTACGCCGTCTGAATCGCCCCCGTACATAAAATAATAATCAATACCGTCACCAACATCCGATTTAAAGTACGTGCCATCTTCATTGTCCTCAAATAGGGTGGGTGAATAATTGTCCCAGAACAGTCCATATCCTTTGACCGACTGGAAAAATGGGATGTAATCGTTCGTGTTTCCTTGGACCATGCTCAGTTTTACTTCCCGCTTCGACATTTTGCCTTGTTGCTGTTGTCCCAAACCATAAATGGTTTCATTGCCATCAAGTAGAAATGACTGGGAAACCGTATATGTTTTATTTCCGATATCATCAAAATCGATAAACGAAGCTCCAGAATTTTTTTCGCTCAACAACGTTTCCCGATTGTTTAAGAATGTTATTTTACCATTGTTAAGGTTTAACTGGATCTGTAGACCTTTGCTATCCAGTATTAGCTCATGGTCAGATTCTTTTATACCATAAATAATTTTTTCTGGTGATTTTATTACAGAAAGGCTTTGTTTGACAAACTCTTTTCCTGTGGGGTATTTAATTACTCGAACGATTGTAGGACTATAAAACTGTATTTCGGTCTCAACTGAATTTATGGAAGCTCTTACTCCCAATTCTGTTTTTTTATAAGTCTGTGCTATTGCTGTTGCGCTATATAGGAGCAATAAAAATAAAACTGTAACAATTGACTTCATTTTAATTATATCTTTTATTTTTTTAAGCTAAAAGTATAAATCTTCCCTTTTTCCGTTCCTATGTCGTACAGAAAGGTTTTGGGTAATATTAATTCGTCAATGGAAGAATCCTTGGACACTACTGGGTTCATCGCTTTACTAACAGTGTAGAACTTATTTTGATTGTCTCCCTGGGCTATTTTTAACTTTCCAGTTCCGATATACCCAATTTCATTGGGAACTCGAAGACGCAAATTCCCTCCTAAATTTGATTTTATTGAAGCTGCCAGGAGTTTTTTGTTTTTCCATTCAAGTGCTATAACTTCAAATCCACCTCTGGCTTTTAATCCCCCTACATATCCAGTATCAAGGGCATCGGGAACCGCTGGGAGTAAATGGACACTGCCGTCCGAACTTTGTAATAGCATTTCGGCAATTCCAGCTGTGCACCCAAAATTTCCATCGATTTGGAATGGGGGATGGGCATCGAACAAGTTGTTATAAGTTCCTCCGCCACCTTGATTGATTCCTAGCGGGGTCAATTGATCTTTGATTAACTTATAGGCGTGGTTGCCATCTTGCATTTTGCCCCACCAATTTACCTTCCAGCCCATACTCCATCCAGTGGAAATATCCCCTCTCTGAAGTAAGGTGTTCCTTGCGGCGGCAAACAGTTTGGGTGTCCTATAGGGAGAAATCTGATTGGACGGGAAAAGACCGGATAGATGGGAAACATGCCGGTGATGATCCTCTGGTGAGTCCACATCGTCCAACCATTCTTGCAATTGGTTGTGCTTGCCAATTTGCATGGGGGGCAATTTGGTTTTCAATACCTTTAGTGAGTCTATGAAAGTGCTCTCTTTTCCGAAAATTTCAGCAGCCTGTATATAGGTATTGAATACATCAAAAACCAGTTGATTGTCCATGGTAGACCCTGCCGTTATGGATGAACCTTGATGGGCTTGAGGGGCATTCTCCGGTGAATTTCCCGGGGCAATGACCAAATACGGATAATTGGGGTGCTGCACCAAAAAGTCCGCATAAAACTCTGCGGCTCCCTTAAAAATAGGGAGAACCGATTTTAAAAAAGTGGTATCCCCAGTGTACAAATAGTGTTCCCACAGATGCTGACTGGTCCAGGCCCCACCACCATTCCAGATGCCCCAAAAGGCTCCGTCCACGGGTCCGTTTATTCTCCAAATATCGGTGTTATGGTGAACCATCCAACCTCTTGCACCGTACATGGTCTTGGCTGTTTCCTTGCCTGTTTGCGAAAGTTCCTTGACCATTTTAAGAAAGGGTTCGTGAAGTTCCGAAAGATTGGTTCGCTCCGCAGGCCAATAATTCATTTCTGCATTGATATTGATGGTGTATTTACTGTCCCAAGCGGGCTTCATTCTGTGATTCCAAATCCCTTGCAAGTTGGCAGGCTGTCCACCGGGTTGGGAAGATGAAATCAATAAATATCTTCCATATTGAAAGTATAGGGCAACAAAGGATGGGTCTGTGGTGTTCCTAAAATTGGCCAATCGTTCGTCCGTGGGTAATTTTGAAGCTTCCGAGCCTCCAAAATCCAAAACAACCCTGTTGAAGAGTTCTTGGTATTTTTTAATATGGTTGGATTTTAACAGTTCATATGCCTTATCAAAGCTGGCATCCAAATAGGCCTTGGCACGTTTATTTTCATCACCGCTAAGGTCTTGGTACGAATTGAAATTGGAAGCAATGGAAACCATCAAAATGGCTTGATCGGCATTTTCAACTTTTAGGGATTTTTCCGTTTGGGTGATTTTTCCATTTTTGGTTTTTAACCGCATCAGTGTTTTAAATTGAACTTTGCCTTCAACCCCCTCATGATCGCTGGTCTTTCCCCAAAGGGAAATCTGATTCTCCCCATTGATTTCAATTTTGGAGTCGGTATGAGGGGTGGTAAGATTGGCCGTAAACGAAATTTTTCCAGATTGGTCAGCTGCAAGGCGAATAATGAGTAACCGATCTGTCAATGAAACGAAAGCTTCCCTCGTAAAGGTGACGCCATCAATTTTGTACGATGTTTTGCTTATGGCCTTGCTGATGTCCAATTCTCGATAATATTCCTCATAATCCGTATGGCCAGGGAAAGACAACTCCAGATTTCCTACAGGTTGAAACATTTGCCCATGCGATTTTTTGGTAATGATCTTATCATTGGCCAATTGTTCGGCTGCTTTGTATTCACCATTGAATATAAGTTCCCTTACTTTAGGAAGTGCCTCCAGCGCATTTGGGTTGTCATTTCTGTTGGGGCTTCCGCTCCACACCGTATGTTCGTTGAGCTGGAATATTTCGGTGCCCACATTGCCATAGACCATGGCTCCTAGACGACCATTCCCAATAGGAAGTGCATTTTCCCATGTTTCTCCTGAAGGTTCATCATACCAAAGTTTTAAGTCTTTGGATTGCTGTCCCCAAAAAAGATAGGGCAACAAGAAGCAAACGAAGTGGAACAATCCTTTCAGAGTATAATGTTGATGGATTTTTGTATTGGTTGAAAAGCCTCTAATTATCGTGTTTAAGGTGTACATATACATTTTTTTAAGAAAGAATAGTTACATTTTAACGGATTAACCTGTGTTCTGGCATTTGATGTATACCAGAACATCCAATTTGCTCCATCACTTGCCTCAATTGTGTTTTCAATAGAGAAATGGTATGATCACCACCTTTGTTGCCCAAAGCTGCGGTGCCGTACATAAATGGGCGTCCCATAAAGGTAAATTGGGCACCACTTGCCAAGACCCTCGCAATATCCGGTCCTGAACGTATACCACTGTCCATCATGACAGTTATCTGATCTCCATAGTTTTCCACAATTCGTTGTAAGGGCTTGATGGTGGATTCCCCAGCGTCCAATTGTCGCCCACCATGGTTGGAGACTATGAGGCCATCCAACCCTAATGAGGTTGCCTTTTCAGCATCGGACTCTGTTACGACCCCCTTCAGTACCAGTTTTCCTTTCCACATATCCCGTATGGATGCAATTTTGTCCATATCCATTCGCTTACTGAACGTTTGGTCCATAAAATACCCTAGCTGCTTTAGGTTTAAACCTTTGGGCATGTATGGTTTCAATACTTCAAAATTTGGTTGGCCATGACGTAAGGTTTCAAATGTCCATTGGGGTTTGCCCAAAATCTGTAATATGTTGTTCAGGCTCATTTTTGGAGGCATTGAAAGTCCGTTTTTTATTTCTTTGGGTCGAAAACCAAAAACAGGTGTATCGCAGAGCAATACCAATACTGGACATCTGGCAGCTTCAGCACGTTTGATTAAATCATTGCGGACGGATTCCTCCGTGGGGTGGTAAAGTTGAAACCAGGCATTACCTTCGGTAATTTCACTGATGCGCTCTATGCTGGAAGTTGTTACTGTACTAAGGATAAAGGGAATGTTATGTTCAAATGCAGCTTTGGCCAATATCTCTGGGGAGTTGGGCCACATAAGGCCCTGTAAACCAACAGGAGCTATTCCAAAAGGGGCGTCATAGGTCTTGCCGAAAAGCTCGGTGGTTAGATTGGCACCTTGGTAGCTGTCCAGATAGCGGGGCAGGAGTTCTACCTCCCTTATCTCTGAAGTATTTTTTCTTAGATTGACCTCTTCATTGCATCCACCATCCAAATACTCAAAGGCAAATTTTGGGATGCGTTTCCGTGCTTTTTCCCTTAAATCCTCTATGGAAGGGTACTTTGGGTTGAATTGTATTTGTTTTTGATTTCTCATGCGGTCCGTAAATCGAAGATTTTTTCCATTAGCACCCATTTTTCACCAGGTTTGGCCGTAGGAATGGCCTGTTGGTACTTCCACATCAGTTTTTCCCATTCCTGAACTTTGGGATTGCTGGCATCGGCCAGTTGTTTCTTTTCAAATGTGAACGACTCACCCACTTCCATGACCATGAACAACCGATTCCCGGTCCTGTAAATTTCCATTTGCAGAATCCCGGATTCCCGAATGCTTGCCAAAATCTCTGGCCATACCTTTTTGTGGTAGTCGATATATGTGGCGATGCTATCTTCGTCATCCACTAAATCAAGGGCAAGACCATATCTTTTTACAGTTCCCATTCCCGTGCTGTTTTAAAGTGTTTGTTAGTTCTATATCCAAACCAAACAATGAAGGCAAAACAGCATAAGGGAAGGATAAAGGAAAAATTCACTTCAGTAACCCCAATAATCTGGGTGTCGGCGACACCACTGCCACCAATGTCTATGATCATCCCTTGCAACTGTGGCATCAAAGCGCCTCCCACAATGGCCATGATGAGTCCGGCGGCTCCCAGTTTGGACTCCTCTTCGGTCAGGTTGTCTAGGGAAATACCGTAAATGGTCGGGAACATGACGGACATGAAGAGTGAGATACACACAAGGAAATACAGCCCAAAGGGTCCTTTCACAAAAATTGCTCCCATGGTGGCAATCCCAGCAAGAATTGAGAACCACATCAATAGACTTCCAGGACTAATGAACCTTAACATGTAAGTGCCTATGGCTCTTCCAAATAAAAAGAGAACAAACGCCAAGAATTGATAATTGGCAGCGATGTCACTTGATATTCCAATGGCCTCTGCATATTGATAAATATAGGTCCAGCACATGATTTGTGCTCCTACATTGAACGCTTGTGCCAAGACTCCTGTAACATAACTGGGTCTTTGCAGCAAGACCTTTCCAATTTGTTTGACCGAGGGGAGTTCCCCATCACTTTTGGCCTGGGGCATTTTACTGACTAAAATCATTATAAAAACAAATAGGATGACAAGCCCTAAAATGACGTAAGGGTCTCTGATGACCATCAGGTCGGAAGTGCGGATCATTATTTTTTTTGCTTCGGACAGGGAACCAAAATCTGTGATGTTGTCTGATTCCAACTTCCTCAATACAAATTGCTGTGCTACCAATAGCCCTAAAATTGAACCTACTGGATTGAACACCTGGGCTAGATTAAGGCGCTGTGTTGCAGTTTCCCTATCGCCCATGGCCAAGATATACGGATTGGCCGTTGTTTCCAAAAAGGCAAGTCCAAAAGTGAGGATGTAAAGGCTTAAACAAAAGAACCAAAATTTCTCGGTAATGGCAGCAGGATAGAACATAAGTGCACCGGCAGCATAGAGTGCCAATCCAATGAGAACTCCGGTCTTATAGGAATATTTTCGCACAAAATGCGCAGCTGGAAGAGCCATGCAAAAATACCCACCATAAAAAGCCATCTGAACCCAGGCCGCTTGGGAATTGGATAGTTCCAAAACTTTCTTGAAGGCCTGTACCATTGGGTCCGTAACGGCGTTGGCAAATCCCCAAAGGGCAAAAAGAGAGGTTATCAGTATAAAAGGGAGAAGTACTCCCTTGCTTACTAGTTTTGATTTTTTCATGTATGTGATATTAGAGGGCACGATCTAAGTGAGTATAACCGCCATCCACATAAACGAGTTGACCAGTGGTATGGCTTGATTTTTCAGAAAGTAAAAACACAACGGCATTGGCAATTTCCTCTGCTGTTGTCATCCGGTTTTCCAGGGGAATGTTATCTGTAATTTCCTTTAATCGTTCTTCCGGATTTTCAAATGTATTGATCCATTTCTTGTATAAAGGTGTATAACATTCTGCAACTATCACGGCATTTACCCGGATGGAGTAGGGAAGGAGTTCTACCGCCCATTCTCGTGTAAGCGAGTTTCTGGCGCCATTGGCCGCTGTGTAACCAGAGGTATTGCCCTGTCCTGTAATTGAAGTTTTTGACCCAATGTTCACAATGCTTCCCTTGTTCTTTTTTAGATAGGGCAGAACATAATGGGCCATGACATAATAGTGTCCCACATTACGCTCCAAGGAACGCAAGAAATCTTTATAGTTGCCATGTTCCAGTCCAACACCATCATTTATCCCTGCGTTGTTTACCAATCCATTGATCTTGCCATAACGTGCAATGGTCTTATCGATGGCCTTTTTACATTGTTCTGGATCCGTAAGTTCCGCTATGGCATAAAACGCCTCACCTCCTTTTTGCTTGATTTCATCCACTGTGGAAAGGACATCTTTTTCTGTTCTCCCAATGATAACGGGTATCGCATTTTCTTCTGCCAAAACACAGGAAATCCCTTTTCCAATACCTTTGTCTCCGCCTGTGATCAGTATGACCTTATCTTTTAATCCTAAATCCATTTTTGTTTATAAAGTGTCTTTTTACGTTTTTATTGGTTGTAATGTTCGTCCAAAAATTTTTATAGGTGAACACCATAATATTTAAGGGAATTCAACCCCATGATTTTTTCACGAACATCCTTTTGTAATTTGGTGAGATAGCTCTCAATAATTTCAATAACCTCTCCATATTGGGCAGAAAGAAGACAAACGGGCCAATCCGAGCCGAACATGATTTTCTCTGGACCAAAGGACGCAAAGACTTTGTCTAGATAAGGGACAAAATCATTTTTTGACCAACTGCCCCATGCCGTTTCTGTTACCATCCCAGAAATTTTACAATACACATTCTCGCACTTGCCCAATTCGGAAATATAAGAGCCCCATACCTTATCCATGGTACCGTCAATTTTAGGTTTGGCGATATGGTCAATTACGAAAGGTTGTTCTGGAAAAAGTTTTACAAGTTCCAAGGCTGCGGGTAATTGTTTGGGATAAATTAAAATATCATAGGTGAGGCCTTGTTTTTGAAGTAGGGAAATTCCTTTTTTAAAATCAGGACGAAGCATGAAGTTAGCATCCGGTTCATCTTGAACCACATGTCTTAGGCCTACCAACTTGGGGTATTTGGAGTACTTCTGGAGTTTTTCGTCAATATCCGCAGCACAAAGATCCAACCAGCCTACAACTCCCTTTATGAAATCATATTTGTCTGCCAGACGTGATAAAAACAGAGTTTCTTCTTCAGACTGTTGGGCCTGAACTGCAATACAGCCACTAATCCCATTCTTTTTGAGCAATGGTTGTAAATCGGTCGGTAAAAAATCTTTTTTAATGGTTTCCATGGAAGAATCGATCCAGCCGTGGGTATTGGGATGATATTTCCAAAAATGTTGGTGGCTATCGATTTTTATTTCATCCATGCATTTTCAAGTATTGGTTGGTTTTGGAGTGGATTCTATTCCTTGATGGCAGCATCGCAGAGGTCATATAGGCTTGGAAAACCTAACAGACTTTTGGTTTGCTGGCACGCCGTAGGTTTAATCCTACTTATTTATGAATTAATAATTTTAAAAGAACTAAAAATAGGAAATACATTATAAAATTCAAACGTTTGAACAAAATATCTATTTTTTGGCTTTGGACGATTCCCTAATCAGCAGTTTAGGACGCAATACTTGTTTGCTGGGAACATAGTTTTGAGTTTCGCTGGCCTGGAGTTGATTAAGGATGGCTCTTGCTGCGTTGTTCCCCATTTGCTCACTGAATTGGTCAATGGTTGATAGGGACGGTGATACATATGTGGTAAAATCCTCATTGCTAAAGCCCACTACACCAACTTCATCAGGTATCTTTTTTCCTCTTTCCCTAATGGCGTTTATCGCCCCTAGTGCAAGGACATCACTTAAACAAAATAATGCATTTGGCGGGGTTTTATGATTCATGAGTTGAGCCACGGCCTTTTTCCCATGCTCAAGAGAAATATCTGTTTCAATTATTAGAGTTTTATCAAACTTTTTGCCCATTTGGTGGAGTGCCGCTTTGTGGCCGTCTAAACGCCTTTTATAGGGAAGAAGCTCTAAAGGTCCGCTGACCAGTCCAATTTTCTCATACCCTTGTTCAAGCAAATGTTTTGTTGCTTTTACGGCTGCTTCAAAATCGTCTATCATGATTTGATCAACATCCAATTCTGGAATTGTTCGATCAAAAAGTACAACCTTTGTCCCATTGGCCAAAGCCTTATTAAAGTGTGAGGAATCTTTGGTATTGGAGGCAATTGATGCGATAATGCCCTCTACTTGTGCATTTAGAAAAACATCGACCTGTGCAATTTCTTTGTTTGTTTCATCTTTGGATTGCCCAATGACTATGCTATACCCCGCCTGGCCCAGTACATCTTCTATTCCTTTAATCGCTGTTGAAAAGAAATTGACATGGATATAAGGCACAATGACACCAATTAGTCCACTTTTCCCTTTGCGGAGACCCATGGCCATATTATTTCTTTGGTACCCCAATTGCTCTGCCACCTTGGCCACTTTCTTTTTGGTTTTTTCGGACATGCGCGGATGATCGCTCATGGCTTTGGAAACGGCAGATGGGCTAATTCCCATATGGTTGGCAATGTCTACTATGGTAGGCTTACTTTTCTTCAATAGTTCTTAACTTATATCCGATTTAATCTAAATAAAATATCCAACTTTTAAGCAATTTTAGATTGCGCGATATATAGGTTCCACAAATATCATACATTTGTTCAAACGTTTGAAATTTAAACATAATTTTATTGGACATGAAATATGTGGTATGTGAAGAGCCAGGTAAATTTGCTTTAAAGGAAAAAGGGGCGCCCACAAGAAAAGCAGGTGAGGCATTGCTTCGGATAAAAAGCATAGGTATTTGTGGTACTGATATTCATGCTTATGGTGGAAATCAAGCCTTTTTTACATATCCTAGAATTTTAGGTCATGAACTTTGTGCCGAAGTCATGGCGGTTGATGAAAATGAAACCCTAAAGGTTGGGGATAAAGTTGCCATTATGCCCTATTTAAGCTGTGGAGAATGTATGGCTTGTTCCCATGGGAAAACAAATTGTTGTTCCAACATTAAGGTGTTTGGAGTGCATACGGATGGTGGCATGCAGGAAGTTGTTAGCTTGCCCACTAATGTATTGATTCCGGTTAATCACCTTACCGAAGATGAGACCGTCATCATTGAACCTTTGGCCATTGCGGCCCATGCCATACGCAGGGCATGTTTAAAGAAAGGGGAAACCATTGTTGTCATGGGATGCGGACCTATCGGAATTGCATTAATGGCTCAGGCAAAAATAATAGGGGCACGTGTCATTGCCATTGATATAGACGACAAACGTTTGGAGTACGCCCAGAACCATATGGGGGCGGATTTTACGATAAATACAATTAAAGAAAATACAGCGGAAAGGGTTATGGATATAACTAATGGAAACCTCTGTGAAGCCGTATTTGATGCTACAGGTGCAAAACGAGCACTGGAGGAGGGACCAACTTACATGAGTCATGGAGGAAGGTTCATCTTGGTGGGGTTGTCAAAGGGCGATTTGGTATACAACCATCCCCAGATACATGCGAAGGAGACCACTTTGCTATGCAGTAGAAATGCTACCTATCAAGATTTTGAGCATGTCATACAAATGATTAAAAGTTTTCCAACCAAGAAGTACATTACCCATAGAATGTCCTTTTCAAAATTACCTGAACTCTTTGATGGTTTTATTGCTTCCCATGATCTGGCCATTAAAGCTGTGGTGGATATCGATTAGATGCGCGCACCGAGCCAATACAATTCTTAAAGAAAATTATCTTCCTAAAATATGAATCTATATGTCAAAAAAAAGACCCATTAAAATTGTTCAATTCGGTGAAGGCAACTTTTTAAGGGCATTTGTGGATTTTGCATTCCATAAACTTAACACCGAACAGGATTTCAACGCGGGAATCGCGGTGGTACAGCCTATTGAAAAAGGACTTACTGATGTTCTTAATGAGCAGGGAGGCCGATATGCCCTTTTTTCAAAAGGAGTAGTGGAGGGTGTAGAAATTCAGGAAAAATATGTGATCGATTCCATTGAATATGCCGTGAATCCTTATGTTGATTTTGAATCCTTCAAAAAATTGGCCCATGAGCCCGAACTGCAATTTGTAATCTCAAATACCACCGAAGCTGGAATTGCTTATGATGAAAATGACACTTTGGATATGGCTCCACCCAATTCTTTCCCGGGAAAACTGACTGTTTTGCTGTATGAAAGATTCAAACATTTTAAAGAAGACCCCAGCAAGGCACTCACCATCATCCCCTGTGAGTTGATCAATACCAATGCCGATGCACTAAAGGCATTTATACTTCAATATAGTGAAGCTTGGCAGTTGGGGTCGGACTTCATAAATTGGGTGGACAAGGGTTGTAGCTTTCACAATACGCTGGTGGACCGGATAGTTCCAGGATATCCCAAAGATGACATTTTAAACTATACCCAACAATTGGATTATGAGGATAAATTAATAGTTACTTCTGAAGTTTTCTTTTTATGGGTGATAGAGGGCGATGATGAGCTCAAGAAAAAACTTCCATTTCATAAAACGGACCTTGATGTAAAGATAGTTTCCGATATGCAACCCTACAGAACCAGAAAAGTACGAATTCTGAATGGAGCGCATACAGCAATGGTGCCTTTTTCTTTGATGTTTGGAAATGCCACCGTAAAAGAGACCATTGACGATGAATTCACAGGAAAATTTGTTTCAAATATTATTTTTGATGAGATCATCCCCACTTTGGAACTGGATAAAGAAGAACTGGAGATTTTTGCCAATGCCGTTTTGGATAGGTTCAGAAATCCCTTCATCAAACATTATCTGGCCAGCATTGCGTTGAACTCCATTTCCAAATTTAAAGTTAGGGTGCTTCCCAGTCTTATTCAGTATCACAAAAACAGAAATGAACTACCGGTTGGGTTGGTCTTTGCCTTTGCTTGTTTGCTCCGATTTTATAAGGGTGAATGGCAAGGCGAGGAACTTCCAGTGAATGACGATGAAAACATCGTATCTTATATCCAGAACATTTGGAATTCATCAACTAATGTTCAAGCCGTTGTTGATGGTATAATTGGTGAGGAGAACTTTTGGGGGCAGGACCTGACCAAAGTAACAGGTTTGAGCAAATGTCTCACACTCGCCTTGGAACATATTGAAAGGAATGGAATAGAAGGAGGTTTCAATGGATTTTACAATCATCTAAAAAAACAAGCATGAAAAAATTAATAAAGGTGCATCCTGATGACAATGTGGCCATAGCCCTTGTAGATTTGTCCAAGGGAGACCTTATAGGGTTTGAGAATATAAAGCTGGAATTACGCTCTAAAGTTCCCGCCAAGCATAAAATCAATTTACAACCTCTTAGCAAAGGGGATAAGATTTTTATGTATGGAGTTTTGGTGGGTACTGCGCAGAAAGATTTGGAAAAGGGAACGCTGTTGACTACCGAAAATGTCATTCATGAGAGTGCTGTTGCCACAGGACGAAATAGTGACTTGAAATGGTCGCCACCGGACATTTCCAAATGGAAGGAAAGACAATTCATGGGCTACCATAGACCCGATGGTCAAGTGGGAACGGAGAATGTCTGGTTGTTTTTCCCCCTTGTGTTTTGTGAGAATAAGAACATTGAGCGTTTAAAGGAAATATTCGACAAGGAACTGTATATAGAGGAGGTGAGTGATCAAAGGTATCTTCTTCGAAGTCTTATCAGTGGAAAAGAAAAAACAGCGGAGCCCCAATTGCAACGGAAATCCATATTCCAAAACGTTAAGGTGAAATTCATTACCCACCAAGGTGGGTGCGGAGGGGTTAGGCAAGACTCGGAATTGTTGGCCAAACTGTTGGCGGGATACGTGAACAACCCGAATGTAGCCGGTGCTACTGTGCTTAGTTTGGGCTGTCAAAACCTGCAAATCAAAACGTTCAAGGCTGCACTGAACAATATTAATCCAGATTTGGAAAAACCAGTGCTGATATACGAACAGCAGCAAATGGGCACTGTGGAGAACATGCTGAACACCATTATAAAAGAGACTTATGAAGCGTTGATCAAGGCTAACGCCATAGAAAGACAAGCTGCACCGCTCTCTAAATTGAAGTTGGGTCTGGAATGTGGCGGGTCGGATGGCTTTTCGGGCATTTCCGCAAACCCATCACTAGGGTATGTCTCTGACCTTTTGGCCGCTTTGGGTGGATCTCCCATTCTTTCAGAGTTCCCCGAACTCTGTGGGGTGGAGCAGGAGCTCGTTAATCGATGTGTTGATGATGAAAAAGCGGACAAGTTTCTCAAGTTGATGGAAACCTATGAGCAATCTGCCATAAATGTTGGGTCAGGTTTTGACATGAACCCATCCCCTGGAAACATAAAGGATGGTCTTATTACGGATGCCATGAAGTCTGCAGGAGCTGCCAAAAAAGGAGGTACTTCACCCATAACCGATGTACTGGACTATGCAGAATACGTAACCAAACCTGGGCTCAACCTACTTTGTACCCCAGGCAATGATGTGGAAAGTACCACGGGAATGGTTGGTTCAGGCGCAAATATTGTGGTATTCACCACAGGGCTGGGCACCCCAACGGGCAACCCTATAGCACCTGTGATTAAAATTTCATCCAATACCATTTTGGCAGAACGGATGCCGGATATCATTGATGTGGATACCGGTCCTGTGATCCGTGGAGAAAAGAGCATTGAAGAAATGGGTGCTGAATTAATGGAGTATATTATTGCCGTAGCCAGTGGCGAAAAAACCGCCAAGGCCGATATGCTGGGACAAGATGATTTTATTCCTTGGAAAAGAGGGGTCTCTTTGTAACCCCTCTTTTTTTGATGGTTATAGGTTTACTCGGTCCATGGGAATGGAGTGTACGGGTATGTAGTCCCCCAAAACCGAAGGTTTTCCTATTTTGAATAAGCTACACAAGTTTGTTTGGATGTCCCCAGACCTTCAATGCCAAGTTCCATGACATCACCGGGTTTCAGGTATCGCGGTGGGTCAAAGCCAAGCCCAACACCAAAAGGCGTTCCTGTTGAAATGACATCCCCAGGCAAAAGGGTCATAAATTGGCTGATATAGGCAACCACTTCCTGCACATTGAAAATAAAATCCGATGTTGATGAATGCTGTAGTCGCTCGCCATTGACATCCAACCATAACTCCAAGTTATTGGGGTCTTTTATTTCATCACTTGTAGCGATAAATGGGCCAAGGGGCGCAAATGTGTCACAACCCTTGCCTTTGCACCATTGCCCTTCTTTTTCAATTTGAAAGGCCCTTTCGCTGATATCATTATGAAGGACATATCCGGC
Organism: Allomuricauda sp.; assembly: GCA_050303195.1. Lineage (GTDB taxonomy): Bacteria > Bacteroidota > Bacteroidia > Flavobacteriales > Flavobacteriaceae > Flagellimonas. Next base: position 36,830 of record JBNLBG010000010.1, read on the forward strand.
AATATGATCCATGGCTTCGGATTCCTCGATATAGGAAGCCTTTTTGCCAATTACAATGGCGAGTTCTACTTCCCAATCTGATTTTTCAGAGTTTTTGGGAATGATCACATTATCAAACGGACCGCATATGGCTGTGGTGGATTTAAAGAAGAGTACGGGTTCTTTGGGAATGGACATACCGGCCTCTTTGGCGTGCATGGCATAATTGAGCCCTACACATACCAGTTTGGATGGGCGTACCAATGGAGCCCCCAATCGGGTTTCTTCATCTATTACCGGGCATTCGGATTTGTGGTCGTTGAGCCAATCGCTTAATTTTTGAATACCATTGTTTCCAAAAAACGCCTCATTATAGTCCATTCCAAAAGCAGATACGTCAAGTTTTGTTCCATCTGCCAATTGCACACCGGGTTTTTCTTGTCCAGCAGCTCCAAATCGAATTAATTTCATGTTGTGTATTTAACCTTTTAACTTAATGAACCCACCATCGATGGGGTAATCTGTTCCTGTAATGAATTTAGCCTCATCCGAACAAAGAAAGAGGGCCAAGTCCGCAATTTCTTGTGGGTCTGCCATACGCCCAATAGGTTGGGTCTTGGAAAGTTTCTCAAGCATTTCTGCTTCCTGACCCGGATAGTTTTTTTTGATAAACCCCTCTACAAAAGGTGTGTATACCCTTCCCGGGGAAATACAATTGCACCGTATTCCATGGCTGACGTAATCGTTAGCGATGGAATAGGTCATGGTGAGGACAGCACCTTTGGTCATTGAATAGGCAAAACGATCTGCAATCCCTACCGAAGACGCCACGGAGGCAATGTTTAATATAATGCCATTGCCTCTTTCCTTCATATAGGGAAGTACGGCTTTGGAGCAATTATAGACTCCCTTAATATTAACATTGTACAAGCGGTCAAGGTCTTGTTCGGAAACAGCTTCAATATTTCCAACGTGGGCAATGCCCGCATTGTTCACAAGAATATCCGGTATATCATTTTTGGCAATTTGGGCAATGGTATCTTTTACATTTTCCTGATTGGTAACATCGCACATATATCCATTTGCATCTAAGCCCAATGCTTTAATTTCCGCAACAACTTTTTGGGAAGATTCTTGATTGGCATCTAAAATATTGACTTTTGCACCTTGTTCGGCAAATGTCATGGATATTGCTTTTCCAATTCCGCTGCCACCTCCGGTCACAATGACTGTTTTATCCTTTAAACTAAACTTCATTTTAAATTTTTGTCTATTTGGCTATTGTCCATTACTGGTAAACATGATATCTGGGTACTCTCTAATAATAATTGGTTTTTACATTAAATGATGTTGTAGCACTGTATTTTCCTTTTCAAAGGAATACCATTTTATGCAAAGATTGCAAAGGTAACAATTAAGTAGAGCACTTTAGAACCCGTTTGTTGGTTGTGATGATTTAGAAATGCTTTTTATGTCTGTTAATATTAGTGCTATTTACTTGATATAATGAGAATTAATACAAAAATAATTTGCAAGGTTCGTAAAAAATTGTTTAATTTATAAATGTAATAAAAACACTTATTGATGGTTGTGCATAGATTTTAACCTGACTTTCTACATTGGACCTCCCCCACCGATCAGATAGATGGCAGCATTTTTTTTAACTAATAAATATTAAGCTGTTGGAAAATATACCTATTACGGTGTTTGACGAATCTAGAACCGCCCTTAAACCTTATGGAATGTCATGTGAGTTGTGGCAGCCAAAAAGGATGAAAAGGGAAGAGCGGCACAATGAACTGGAAATCAATTTTATGCCAAATTGTTCCATCACCTATCTTATCAGCAATCGTGAGTTTAAAATAAAAAAAGGGTCAGTAATCGCTTTTTGGGCGCTCATGCCACATCAAGTTATTGATTTTATAGACGATTGTCCGTATTACGTCATCACTATACCATTCTCTGTTTTATGTGAATGGAAATTACCCAAAACATTTCTTGATTCCATTTTTCAGGGAGAAGTGCTGTTCAATCAAGAGCTGGAAGATCTGGAATTTGAAAAAAAGCGTTTTGACCGATGGTCAGCGGAACTTGACCATAAGGGATCGGAACTCTATTCGGCTTGCATACTGGAAATCTGTGCTTTTTTAAAACGATTGGCTTTAAAAACTTTACCCATGTCATGCCAACAGAGAGTCCAACCCCCACCCATTAATCTTGTGGAAAGAATGGCCATGTTCATTGCGAATAACTTTACAGAGCCTATTAAAGCGGGTGATGTGGCAGATGCAGTTGGGCTCAATCCTGATTATGCCAATTCAATTTTCAAAAAAACCTTTTGCAAGACCATTTCCAATTACATCATTGTGCAGCGTGTACTTTTGGCAGAAAGGAAGCTTTCAATTTCCGATGAACCCATCACTTCTTTGGCTTTTCAATCGGGCTTTAGTTCCATAAGTAGGTTTAATGCAGCTTTTAAGAAGAAAAATAACTTGACTCCGAGAGAGTATCGAAAAAAGCATTTGTTAAACCTACAGTTAAAGTAGCGCCTTTACTAGTTTTATATTGACCTACCTTTCTTTTTTTACCAAATAAAAAAACCACCTGTTTTGCAACAAGTGGTCTTTTAAAAATAACTAACTCAAAAATAATTATCACTATAATCTATGGTACATCCCAGAAAACCCGGGATACTAAATTATCTCCTCCTATTGCAGCTGCCGCAGCTGTATAGCTATCGGCATTTGCTGAACCTTCACGATCGGGATAGGACATTCTATGTGCAAAACCGTCCCCACCGTTGGCCAATAGGTTATCATTGAAATCGTTTCTGCTAAGGGCAGGGAAACCACTTCTCCTAAAATTGGCAAAGGCTTCGGTTCCATTTCTAAAATTGACCAACCAATACTGAGTGTTTATCAGCTCCAATGCATTGCCGGCATCATAAGCCACTTCTGGCTCCGCCAAATAGGCATTAATTTCTGCGTTGGTGAATGGTGTGGTATTTGGGTATAGGGCATAATTCTGCAAATCTGCTCTAACGCCATCTTCATAAAAAGCTTGAGGGTCACCAGAAATCCATCCTCGCTGAGCAGCTTCGGCCATAAGCAATGCAGTTTGTGCGTATGTTACGTAAAAGTCTGGTGCAGCCGGTGATGCAACCGCAAAGACATTTATCTGAGAATAATCCAGACCTGCTCCGCGGGTACCTCTATACCCAAGTGATGTGTCCGATAGCTCTAAATCTGAAACTCCTATGGGCACACCAAACTGATTGGCCAAATCGGTATCTGGATCCGTATCGTTTGCTACTGAACCTGGATCATCATACGTGGCAATCATATATTGGCCCCTGGGATCGTTTGTGTTTTTTAATTGGTCAACCAAAGGTTCGGTTGCGTAATTAAAAAATGAGAAGTTTCGTAAACCGTTATTGTCATTTTGCACATATGCGTTCCCATCATATTTTACGTAGGCGTTATCCGCATTGGACGCCATAACTCCACCAGCAACTGCTTCAGATACAATTGATTCGGCTTTTGATGGATTTGATTTTGAGTAACGCATACCCAATCGTAGCAGGAGGGAATTTCCCAATTTCCGCCATTTTCCTACTTGGCCCGATGCGTTATTCGTAGGTTGCTCACTATTACTTCCATAGAAAAGATCGTCCGGAACAAAATCTCCGCCGGGGTTCAATGCAGCCAGGGCACTGGTAATCTCATTGTATAGATCATCGTAGATGGCCTCATCATCATCATATGTTGGAAAATAAAGAGTGTTGTTAACAGCTTGCCCAGCTTCAAAGTAGGGTACATCGCCATAGGTGTCCACAACTCCCATAAAGACTTGGGCTTTCCAAATACGGATCATGCTCACCAGATTCACGCGGTTGCTATCTTCACCCAATAAAATCAATGCCTGTTCCAAATTTCGTATTACCGAAGGATAAGAATTGTTCCATTTTGGGTTGCACACCCCATCAATGTCCTCGTTAAAGTTAAATCCAAGTGTTGCCCCTTGGTTATAAGGGTTTACAAAATGCTGCACAATGGTATGCTCTGCAGACCAAGTACCCAGATGACTCCGTTGTGCTCCAGCAAACAAAAGGGCAGGATCAACTTCATTTACAGCGTAAGGGTTTGTATTGACTTCCACAAAATCTTCGTCACATCCACCAATACCGATAAATAGGCAAACAAAGACTATGTGTTTAATATATTTTATCGTTTTCATAGTTTTAGAATTTAACATTTAGGCTAAAATTGTAATTACGGGTAGTTGGTAGCGCAGAGTTTTCATAACCCGCCCTAAAGTCACCTGAAGACTGAATGGCTTCTGGGTCAAGCCCAGGAAGATCCTTGTACAGAATCGCCACATTTCGGCATGAAGCAGACAAGGTCAACCCTTTTATGAACTTCAAGTCATCAATGTTTTTGATAGCATCGGTGAAATCATAAGAGAGGTTTATGCTTCTTAATTTAACAAAATCGGATTTAAAAGTAAGCGGATCACCGATCTGAAGGTTACGATAGTCTGCATAGAAAGATTGTAAATTGGTAACTGCTGTGGTATTGGGCTGGCCGCTGCTCTCATAAACACTGTTGGGCACTATAATACCATTTTCACCTTCTCTACGACCTTCAAGAGACAAAATGGAATGTCCTTGTCTCAACATGTTCAAATGTGTGGATGACAATACGGTTCCACCAAACTTGTAATCAATTAAAAAGCCAAATCTAAAGTTCTTATATTGGAAACTGTTGTTCCAACCACCTGTATGTTTGGGAATAGAACTACCAACAGGCAAGAAACCATTGGTGTCTTCCGCACCGGGTGTGTCGCTGTTGGTGGCAAGCAATCGACCATCATCATTGACCAAAATTTGTCCGCTGCTATTTCTTCTATACGTTCTGGTATACAATTGGTTCATTGCCAAACCTTCTGTATATCTCAACTCGCCAAGAAACTCATTTCCTGTACCGTTGAAGTAAATAAGCAATATGGTTCCACTATCGTTCCCCACATCCAATACCTCTGTTGAAAGGTACGCATTGTTCCACGAGCTGACCCAGGTAAAATCATTGGTCTGAATGGGCGTGAACTCTACAAAAGTTTCCAAACCACTGTTCCTTAAGGAAGCTATGTTTTGTTTAGAATTGTCATAACCGGAGGCATTTGATAGGGTAACGTCCAGAATCTGATCGGTTGTGATTTTCTCAAAAGCCCCTATATCAAGCCGCAATCTGTTGTTGAACAATCGCATATCAAGACCAATTTCTTTTTCAGTAACGGTAAAGGGTCTTAAGAATGGGTTGGGCGCAAATGTTCCAGCAACGCCTGCAGTGGTCTGGCCATTGAAGGGAGGGTTTATGTTGTAGTTCAATACACCTTCATAAGTATTAACACCGTTGGCACTTCCTACTTCCGCCCAAGATGCCCTTAACTTACCGTAATTCAACCAACTATCATTGTCATTCAATAATTCGGAAAAAACAAAGCTACCTGAAACGGACGGATAGAAGACCCCATTGTCCTCAGGGTTAAGAACCGAGAACCAGTCTTGTCTTCCTGTAAAATTTAAGTAAAGAAAATCGTTATAACCCAATTCGGCAGTTCCATACAGTGAATTGATTCTGAACGTGCTGTATTGATATGGTTGAAACCCTGCTTGGTCGGTTTCAAAGCTAGTACCGTTTGTAATAGAATATAGGTCTGGTACAACGAAGAGCCTTGAAAACTGTGCATTTCTTTGGAATTTGGATCTCCAAGTGTTTCCACCGAAGGTTGCATCTACGGAGAATTTACCGAACTGATGGCTTACTCCCAATAAGAAATCCGCATTGATATCCCTGGTTTGGGTCTGTTGAATGTCATATTGACCTCTGTAAAAGCCTGTATCACCCGATAGCAATGTGGTTGCCCCAGCTCCATTGAGTGAATTCCACTCGGTAAAATTGGTGGCATAGTCATAATTGTAACGACCTTGTAAATAGAGCCAATCTGTAAAATTGTACCGAAGCGTTGCTGTTCCTAGCAATCTATTTCGCTCATCATTGAAAAATTGGTTTTTCTGTAGCTGATAGTAGGGGTTGTTGATGGTTCCCAAGAATCCATTGGTACGCAACTCAGCACCTGTATCGGGATCTATGGCACTTTGTTCAAAGGCTTCAATAGGTATTGAAACCGACGTCCTATTAAAGAAATTTACCGCACCCGGTCCCTGTGTTCCAATTTCCGGCGGATTGATATTTTCTTCATTAGCGTAGTTAACGTTCAACAATAAATTAAGTTTCTCCGTAACGTTATAGTTGATACCTACATTAAAAATTCTTTTCTTGTATTCATTGGCCGGTTGAATACCATCAGCTTTGGTATCGGCAAATGATGCCCTAAAGCTTCCTTTTTCGTTGCCTCCTGATAAACCAATGGTATTTGTAAGGTTAGACCCGGTTCTTAAGAAGTCGTAAAGCTTATATGGATAAGCGGAATAAGGTCTCATAACACCATCAAAGTTTATTGTTGGTGCTCCATCCAACCTTTCCCCAAAACCAAATTGGCCCGTTCCTTGCGCCTCACCTTGGGTTTGTGGTCGTTGGCCACTAGTACCTTGACCATACATGGTCTGGGTAATCTCATCCATAAAGTTCAACGCCGTTGAGGCAGTATAACTTGAGGTAAACTCAACACCTATACCTTGGTTCAGCCTACCGGATTTGGTTGTAATGATCACCGCTCCGTTGGCAGCTCTAGCACCATAGATGGCTGCAGCGGTAGCTCCCTTAAGTACGGTCATGCTTTCAATGTCGTCTGGGTTGATGTTCTGTAGGTTATCCCCCAAATCTCTTTGATTGCCACGGCCATTTGCTCCTCTGGCGCCTTGATCTATGGGAAGACCATTGATCACAAAGAGCGGGGAGTTGCTGGCACCAGCAAATGCCGCCTGACCACGCAGACGAATCTGCATACTGGCTCCTGCACCTGCAGAAGGTGGAGTGATGTTCAAACCAGCTACCTTACCTTCCAGAGACTCCATAGGGTTAACTGTTCTTGTTTTGGTGAGTTCCTCAGTTTGGACCGAGGTCACTGCGTAACCAAGTTTTCTGGTGTCTTTTCTGATACCAAGCCCGGTAACCACCACTTCATTCAAAGAAGTTACATCTGGTTCAAGGCTAACGTTGATCACACTCTGGTTTCCAACTACAATTTCTTGGCTTTTGTAGCCAATAAATGAGAATACCAATACACTTTGGCTGTTTGCCACCTCAATTGAATAATTTCCATCAAAGTCTGTTGCAGTACCGTTTGTGGTATTCTTGACGACAATGGTGACCCCTAGGAAAGGTTGCCCATTCTCGTCCGTTACCTGACCGGTAACAGTAGTTTGTACATTAAATTCATTGAAAATTTTCCGGTCCATGTCTGTCTTGGCATCTATTCCACTATAGACATTGGCTATAGCACTTGAACACGTTAACAGTACAATGCACCACAAAAAGTGATAATTTTTCATAATTGTACGAATTAGTTTTTAGTTAATTAATTAATGTAAGTTCATATGGAACAACCTTGAATAATGGTTTTTTCTGAAATTAGCTTACTGGGTTGCCCATACCGTTTTTAGTTTGAAAAGTATATTTCGGGAAACTTGTCGAGGTTTATACACTTTCTATATTTTAGAAGTGTTTTTTTTATACTTATTTTTTTTTGACATAAAAATTCCCAGGAATAAATTCCCAAACTGAAACAAAGGATTATAAATCTGTGGAAAGAAACCAATTACATTCTAGATAAAACTTATCGTTTTCCTATATTTTGATAAAATAATCATCAAAATTTAATGAATATGACAATTTAAGGTTAATTAGAATCTAACCAGTTGCTTGCTTGTGGTATGTGGTTGCAGGCCCATTTAGTAAAAATTGATCTTTTATTGATATGGGATGGCAAGATTCAACAATAAGTAGGGAAATGTTACATATCCTTATAATTGGAAAAAGGCCTATCAACCAACAACGTTGGAATGACATCTTATTAATTGAGATACTTTTGAATAAAAAGTACGAAGGAATAAACTTTCTGGCTATTTGGGCAGATGCCCATTAGGTGCTTCCCTAAGCATAAGGATATAAAATCACATCCAGGTTTTACCATAAATACAGATCAGTTGTTCACCTGGCACAACATAGTTCTATGTTTTGTGAAACAAGACGGATTTTAGATAACACAGGCCATTTTACTTTTATTTTTTGAGAATTTCTTACACTTTCATTTTTAATGTGTTAAATAAACACTTATATTGGTATCTGAAAAATACGACTTGCAATTTCCTATTACGCAGGCCAGTACCTTAGATAATTTCATTTTGAAGCAATAGAAAAAATGAACAATAAAGGATCAAACTATTTAAGAGTAACAGAGTAAATGAGCAATTAATTCTAGCAACAGTTAACTAAAAACAAACAATTATGAAACTTTTTTCTGCAACCTTGGCATTAGCATTGGCATGCTATACCATGGGCATGGCCCAAACTGACTCACCAACGATTATAGAGGATTTTAAGCCCTCTACCTTAAACCAACCCGGTAAAGAATATCCCCAAGTAAACTCGCAGGGATATGCCCGTTTCAAGATAGAGGCCCCAGCAGCTGACAGTGTTAGGGTAAGCCTTGGCCTCGGTGGTAGAGGCGGAACGAAACTACATAAAGTGGAAGACGGCTCTTGGATGGGCACAACCGAAGGACCAATGGACGAAGGGTTCCATTACTACCATGTAAATGTGGACGGGGGAACCTTTAACGATCCAGGTGCCCTTAATTTTTACGGTTCCGTTCGCTGGGAAAGTGGTATTGAGATACCGGCCCATGATCAGGAATTTTATGCATTGAAAGATGTTCCCCACGGCAAGGTCGAACAGGTCCTTTTTCCATCAAAAAGCACCAACACTTCCCGAAGGGCATTTGTATACACGCCTCCGGGGTACAACAAGGATCAATCCAAAAAATACCCCGTTCTGTATTTGCAACATGGTTGGGGTGAAGATGAAACGGCTTGGAGTAATCAAGGTCATGCCAATCTTATTATGGACAACCTTATTGCTGAGGGAAAAATTGAGCCTTTTATGATCGTGATGACGTATGGAATGACCAATGAGATTAAGTTCGGTGGTCTGCGCAATTTTGACATTACTCCCTTTCAAACGGTTTTGGTGGACGAGCTTATACCTTATGTCGATGCTAATTTCAGAACAATTGCCGATAAGTCCCACAGGGCCATGGCAGGTCTTTCCATGGGTGGTATGGAGACCAAGAGGATTACGCTCAACAAGCCCGAGGTTTTTTCCTATTATGGCCTGCTTAGCGGAGGTACTTATGGTCCAGAAGACATTAAGGATGAAGCAAATGCAAAGCTGATATTCTTGAGTTGCGGGAGCAAGGAAAGACCTGATAGGGTAAGGAGTGCCACGGCTGCATTAAAGGAGGCAGGGATAAATGCTGTTTCCTATATTTCCGAAGGAACTGCCCACGAATTTCAGACCTGGAGACGCAGTTTGCATGAACTTGCTCCACTCCTTTTCAACTAAATCAGGTAAAAAGGAAGCACCATGAAGCATTTGAGTGTAATTGTACTGTTGATTTTATTGACGGCACGGGGACCCTGTATGGCACAATCCGATCATGTGCCTTCAGAGACCAATCAACCCAGAAAGGAATTCACCTTTGGGAATTCCGAAGGGCGCGTTAGGGCTAGTATCCTTGAGCCAGAGGCCAATAAGGTCCAGCTGGCTATTGGTGGGGTCAAATACGATTTGACCAAGGACGACGAAGGGGTCTGGACGGGTGAGTCTGCCCCCCAGGATGAACGTTTCCACTATTATCAGTTGAACATTGATGAGGCCTCGGTTCCCGATCCAGGCATCAAGGAGGCCGACCCGTTCCCGGGATCAGTTGGTGCTTTTCGGGAAATGTTAAAGGAACAAGGAATAGACCATGTATACTATGAATCCCCTGAAACGGCCCATGAATGGTTAACCTCGCGTAGAAGTCTATATCAATATGCACAGTTGCTTTTTCAAAAGTAAAACAATCGTAATGTAACAAATGACAACATGAAATTTACAAGTTCATTCAATGCGACTTTAGCATTTCTATTTGTATCAACCCTCTGTTTTGGTCAACAGGCCAATGTAAATCTGGATTATAATCCACAGAAAGATACAGAAGGGCTAACACCTTTTAGTGCACAGGTAAACTCCCCTGAGGTGCATGACGACCAAACTGTTACTTTTCGGTTGAAAGCCCCTAATGCACAAAAAGTGGAATTGAATCCAGGCGCTATTAATACAGCTCTGGGCAAGGGTAGGGAACCCATTCCTTTTACCAAAGGAAAGGATAGTATTTGGACATTGACCATTGGGCCATTACCTCCTGATATGTATGCGTACCATCTTAAGGTGGATGGTGTACAAATGGCCGATCCAAATAACACCTATGCGGCTTTTACAGCCATGCCTCCCTACAGTGAGTTGATCGTACATGGAGACGCCCCAGCATATTATGACGCAAAGAATGTTCCGCATGGAAATGTTACACGTCACATTTACCATTCTGATGTGACCCAAGGCGAACGGGAACTTTACGTGTATACACCTCCCGGCTACGATCCTGAAAAAAAATATCCTGTTCTGTATTTATTGGGGGGAAGTGGTGAGCTGCCCTCAAATTGGGTCTATGATGGCAGAGCGAATCTGATCATGGATAATCTATTGGCAGAAAACAAGGCCGAACCCATGCTTATCGCCATTCCTAACAATCAGATTATACACAGGAACCATCCTCAACATGCGGAACTCACCTTTGACATTTTTGAAAAGGAGCTCAGGAACCATGTCATTCCCGTAGTTGATGAAAATTACAGCACGATCCAAAGTCCTAAAGGAAGGGCTATCTCAGGATTGTCCATGGGTGGTCGGCATAGTATGTTTATCGGTTTCCGGTCGCTCGATTTGTTTGCGAATTTTGGGATTCTCAGTGCAGGAGATGTAAATGCAGAAATTTCACTGGAGCATTTTTTGAACGATTCTGAGGTAAATAATAAGGTCGATTATCTTTTTGTGGGTCAGGGAACAAAAGAAGCGCAAAGTTTTTTTAACCAAAGAGTTCAGTCCTTGCATGATGCTTTAAGTAAACACGCCATAAAGCATGAATATTATATAGGTGGAAATGGTGGACATGACTGGTCCACTTGGCGTCACCTCTTATATTATAGGTTCTTACCTAATCTTTGGCAGAATAAATAAAAAATCTTGAGGAATGAAAAATACATGCTTACTACTGCTATTTATGACACTGATTGCCATTGGCTCCTGTAACAATCCAGAGCCAGGTCAGGTAAAAACGACCAATGGTGTGGTACAGGGAACCTTGGATGGAGATTTGACCATTTTTAAAGGGATTCCCTTTGCTGCGCCCCCAGTGGGAGACCTTCGATGGAAGGCTCCACAACCCATTGAACCATGGGAAGGCGTAAAACAGACCACCGAATTCGGACCTGCTCCCATGCAGGGAGGCAACCCACCTTCAGGAAAAAGCGAGGATTGTCTGTATCTTAATATCTGGAGTCCGGCAAAATCCCCTGACGAAAAAGTTCCGGTTTTGGTTTGGATCTACGGAGGTGGATTTAGTTTTGGTTCTACCTCAGAACCGGTGTATGATGGCACCAATCTGGCCAAAAAAGGAGTCATTTTAGTCAGTATTCCTTACCGTGTGGGTCAATTGGGCTTTTTGGCCCACCCAGAACTCAGTGCAGAGAACCCTAATAACGTTTCAGGAAACTACGGATTGTTGGACATGATTGCCGGTTTGCAATGGATACAGAAAAACATTGCTGCTTTTGGTGGCGACCCAGACAAGGTGACCATTTTTGGTGAATCGGCCGGAGGTATAGCCGTAAGTATGTTATGTGCTTCTCCCTTGGCCAAAGGGCTGTTTCATGGTGCTGTTTCCCAAAGTGGAGGTTCATTCGGACCTTCAAGACCAACTACATTTCCCGGGGAAAACATGAAGACATTGAAGGTTGCTGAACAAGAAGGTGCGGCTTATGCAGAAAAAGCAGGAGCAACAAGTTTGGAAGAATTGCGAAACATTCCTGCGGACAAGTTACCCATGGGCATGGGTATGGGCGGTGGATGGCCTATCATTGACGGTTATGTCATTCCAGATGATCAGTTTACCCTGTACGAATCGGGCCAGTATAATGATGTTCCCGTATTGATTGGCTATAATTCCGATGAAGGCGCCAGTTTTTCACGGGAAAAAGACCCAGAAAAACATAAAGAAAATGTCCATCTCCGTTATGGTCCTTATGCCGATTCGCTTTTAGCGGCATATCCATTGGAAGATAATATAGTGACCAAAACAGCCCGTGATTTGGCCCGTGACGCGGCCTTCGGATGGCAGACATGGAGCTGGGCAAGGCTTCAGGCTAAAACAGGGGATGCCAAGGTGTTCTATTATTATTTTGACCAGCACCCGGACTTCCCCGAAGATTCACCCAGATATGGATATGGGTCACCGCATGCCCAAGAAGTGGCCTATGTGTTCCTTAACCTTGATTCTGACAACCCCGATGGCAGCAAAACGGATGCGGAAATTTCAGAAGCCATGGGTACCTATTGGACCAATTTTGCCAAATATGGAAATCCCAACGGTGAAGGAATGCCCAATTGGCCAGCTTTTGACAATGAGACGAAAAAAGTCATGTATTTTCAACAAAAACCACGGGTTGGTGAAGTACCTAGTGAGGCTTCATTGGAAGTGCTTGACCAGTATTTTGAATGGAGGCGAACCCCTGAAGGAAAGGAATGGGCCCAGTAGACAATTCATATGATTAAGACCAAGACCTAAGAAAAATCCAAAAGCTCACAACAACAGCAATAATAAAGTGTAATGAAAAAACTCAAACAAAATTTAAAGAAAAGTTCAATAGCCGCATTGTTGGCCTTAATTGTAGGGCTGTTCTCCTTTTCACCAGAAGGAAAAGTGAATGGTCCAAAACCAAAAAAATCGACCAATGTACCTGTGTTTACAAAAGTGGTGTATGAGGGCAATGATCAGGTGTACAAAGATTACCCATTGGAAGCTGGTGAGTTCTACAACCCTATTTTGCAAGGATGCTATCCGGACCCGGCCATCACCAGAAAAGGAGACGATTATTATTTGGTATGTTCATCATTTGCCATGTTTCCGGGTGTGCCCATCTTCCATTCCAAGGATTTGGTAAACTGGACACAGATTGGCCATGTTCTAGATCGGGGATCACAATTGGATGTCCACGACACAGGAATAAGTCAAGGTGTATATGCCCCTGGCATCACCTATAACCCAAACAATGATACGTTCTATATGATCACTACGGCATTTGCCGGGGGGGCGGGAAATATTGTGGTAAAGACCAAAGATCCAAAACAAGGTTGGAGCGATCCCTATAAATTGAATTTCAACGGTATTGACCCTTCACTGTTTTTTGATGATGATGGCAAAGCCTATGTGGTGCACAATGATGCTCCGGACAAGGGCAAAGAACTCTACAACGGGCATAGGGTCATCAAAGTTTGGGAATACGATGTAGAAAAGGATCAAGTCATTCCAGGTACTGATAAGATTATCGTTGATGGTGGGGTTGACTTGGCTGATAAACCCATCTGGATTGAAGCACCACATGTTTACAAAAAAGATGGAAAATACTACCTCATGTGCGCCGAAGGCGGTACTGGTGATTGGCATAGCGAAGTCATTTTTATCAGTGATAGCCCAACAGGCCCTTTTGTGCCTGCACCAAGCAACCCAATTCTAACCCAGCGTTATTTTCCCAAGGAAAGGGAGAACAAAGTGGATTGGGCAGGCCATGCCGATTTGGTCTTGGGTCCGGATGATAAATATTACGGTGTTTTTCTGGCAGTTAGGCCCAACGAGGAAAACAGGGTGAACACTGGAAGGGAAACCTTCATTTTGCCCGTGGATTGGTCAGGTACATTTCCTGTTTTTGAAAACGGATTGGTCCCTATGGAACCAAAGCTGAAGATGCCCGAAGGCGCAGAAAACAAAATGGGGCAGGAAGGTTTCTTTCCCAATGGAAACTTTACCTATACCGAAGATTTTTCTTCAGAAAAACTGGACTATAGGTGGATAGGACTCCGTGGACCTAGGGAAGCCTTTATGGAGCAAACAAAAAAAGGATTGAAAATTACCCCATTCGATACCCACATCGAAGAATTAAAACCCACATCCACTTTGTTCTACAGGCAGCAGCACGATAGTTTTTCCTTCACCGCCACTTTGGAGTACAAACCCAAATCTGAAAATGATTTGGCTGGTGTGACAGCCTATCAGAATGAAGGTTCCAATTATGTATTTGGGGTGACCAAGAAAGGAGATGATTATTTTTTGGTGTTGGAGAAAAACGCGCGGCCCAATCGCAGAGGTGGAACCGTTTCAGAGATTATTGCAAGTGAAAAAATAGACCTTAAAGCACCTATACACCTTCAAATAAAGGCAAATGGTGATAAGTATGAATTTGCCTACTCTGTAGATGGCATTGAATTCACAATAGTCGGCGGAGTGGTTTCAGGAAATATACTTTCCACCGATGTGGCAGGTGGTTTTACTGGAGCCCTTTTAGGACTCTATGCCACAAAAGCCAATGATATTGTACCGGAATAACACAACCAATCAGAAAAAACGCAACCCATGAAAAAATCAGTACTACAATTTTGTTTCTTGGCAATAATCTTATTATGCTCAGGAAAAATCATGGCACAAGATCCCAATTTTCATATTTATTTGAGCTTGGGACAATCAAATATGGAGGGGAATGCCCGAATAGAAGCACAGGATACTGTTAACGTCAACGATCGTTTTAAGGTTTTGGCCGCAGTGGATTGTCCCGATCTTGGACGAGAAAAAGGCAAATGGTACACCGCAGTGCCTCCTTTAAGCCGATGTAAAACAGGACTGACCCCCACAGATTATTTTGGAAGAACATTGGTGGAAAAATTACCGGACAGTATAAAGGTTGGGGTGATTAATGTGGCTGTTGGGGGCTGCAAAATCGAGTTGTTTGATAAGGATAACCACAAAGAATATGTGTCCACGGCACCTGATTGGCTAAAGAATATGGTAGCTGAATATGATGGGAATCCGTATGCCCGTCTTGTGGAAATGGCGAAAATTGCGCAAAAGGATGGAGTGATCAAAGGAATTTTGTTGCATCAAGGAGAATCCAATACAGGGGACACCCTTTGGCCCAAAAAAGTGAAGACCGTTTACGACAACCTCCTTGAAGATCTGGATTTAGAGGCATCAAAAACTCCTTTATTGGCTGGAGAAATGGTACACGCCGATCAAGGGGGCATATGTGCCAGCATGAACAAGATTGTGGCCACATTGCCAGAAACCATTCCCAATGCGCACATCGTATCAGCCAAAGGATGCCCAGATGCTAGGGACAACCTCCATTTTAATGCGGAAGGGTATCGTATGCTTGGTCGAAGATATGCCGTAAAGCTTTTGAATGTGCTTCGTGACCAAACCAATGATCCTGTAGCTGAGAAGCATTCCCCAAAGGGATTTGATAAGGCCAGAAATGACATCCCTAAGGGAAGAATAGATAGCATTACCTATAAGTCAAAAACCGTTGGTACCGATAGAAAGGCAATCGTTTACACCCCTCCGGGCTTTAGTAAATCAAAAAGATATCCCGTGTTGTACCTTTTACACGGTATTGGGGGAGATGAAAAAGAATGGTTGACCCAAGCTCATCCCCAGGTAATATTGGACAATCTTTATGCAGACGGAAAATTGGAACCCATGATCGTGGTGATGCCCAATGGGCGGGCTATGAAGAATGACCGTGCCGAGGGTAATATTTTCAGCAGAGACAAGGTAGAGGCGTTTGCTACCTTTGAAAATGACCTATTAAACGATTTGATACCATATATCGAGAAAAATTTTAAGGTATACAAGAATAGGGAACATAGAGCCATATCCGGTCTTTCAATGGGGGGAGGACAAACCTTGAATTTTGGCCTTGGTAATTTGGATACATTTGCCTGGGTAGGGGCATTTTCCTCAGCTCCCAATACCAAACCGCCGCATGAACTGCTTCCCGATCCTGAAAAAGCCAAAGCATTGGAATTACTTTGGATTTCATGTGGAGATGCAGATGGCTTGATGTCTTTTAGCAAGCGGACCAGCGATTATCTGCGTGATCATGATGTGCCCCATATTTTCTATGTGGAACCTGGAGGGCACGATTTTGAGGTTTGGAAGAACGATCTATATATGTTTTCGCAATTCCTGTTTAAACCTGTGGATAAAAAGATTCTCAATAAATACAGTGTTTTGGGTTTACCGGCCAGCACCAATGTACGGCGCGCCCAATACCCTCAAATTTTACCTGATAGTAGGGTTGTTTTTAAAACAAAGGCGCCAAAAGCAAAGCACGTTCAGCTAGACCTTGGCAAAAAATATGATATGGAAATTGATGATGAAGGGTTCTGGACGGTAATCACGGATTCCATCACCGAAGGGTTTCATTACTATTCATTGGTCATTGATGGTGTGGCTTTGGCGGATCCTGCAAGTGAGACATTCTATGGTATGGGACGCATGGCCAGCGGCATTGAGATTCCGTTTAAGGGAGATGGCTATTATAGCCTGAAGGAGGTGCCACATGGCGATATCCGAATCAATAAATATTTTTCAGCGGCCTCGGGTACATGGCGGGAAATGTATGTATACACTCCACCAGGTTATGAGAATTCCTCTGAAGACTATCCTGTATTGTATCTATTACATGGCGGTGGCGAAGACCAAAGAGGTTGGGCTACCCAAGGAAAGACAAATTTGATCCTAGATAACCTTATCGCTGAAAACAAGGCAGAACCCATGATTGTGGCCATGTTGGATGGTAATGTCCCCGGTACAGGTGGAATAGCAGGATTCAATGAAAATTCATTGATTGCCTTTGAGAACGAACTAAAACAAGGAGCAATCCCCTTTGTGGAACAAAAGTATAGGGCAAAGACTGGTGGACAGCACAGAGCTTTGGCAGGACTATCCATGGGAGGTCTACAAACCTTGCATGCTGGGGTTCATAATACCGATATGTTTTCCCATTTGGGCGTATTCAGCTCGGGTTGGTTTGCCAATAATGATGAATTGTCCGGCCCACAGTATGAGTACATGCAAAACAATGTGGATAAGATAAACAGCAACCTCAAGAATTTCTTTATTTCAATGGGGGGTCCAGAGGACATTGCCTTTAAAAACTGTCAAGTGATGGTGAAAAAATTTGATGATATGGACATTAAATATCAATATAGCGAATACCATGGGGGTCATACATGGCCTGTTTGGCGGCATGACCTTTATAATTTTGTTCAACTGTTGTTTGCTGAATAATTGAGTAGTGCTATATAAATCAATATGTTAATAGCATTGATTTATAGGTAAGGCATATAGCAAAAAGAATGGGCTTTAACTTCAAAACCACTGGTTTAAGTCTATTTGGTTATGTCTGAAATAGCGAAAGACAAATCAATCCCAAAAGTTCACAAATCGTCAACATTTTGAAATCAAAAAGTAGAAGCCCAATAAAACGCGTGATCCGAGCAAAAAGTTCAATTCTTGTCGGGGCTACTTTTCTGTTTCTTCCTTACCTTAGTGCAAAACTTGCTGTATGGAGACCAAGATCAAGAATGTATTCAAGGAGGGGGCCATATCTCCAGAGTTTATCGCCAATTCCATTGCAAAACACCAATCCAAGACCCAAATTGGGGCCCATGATATCTTTTTGGGGCAAGTTCGAGCGGATGAGATAGATGGGAAGACGGTTTCAGCCATTGAATATACCGCGTATGAAAGCATGGCCAACCAAAAATGCCACGAACTAAGGGAAAAAACCTTTTCAAGGTTCAATATCACCTGCATGCATATCTATCAAAGCTTGGGAAGGGTAAAGGCAGGGGAAATTTGCCTCTTTGTGTTTGTATCATCACCACACAGGCGAGTGGCTTTTGAGGCCCTTGAATTTGTGGTAGAGGAAATCAAAGCTTCGATACCCATATTTGGCAAGGAACTTTTTGAGGATGATTCCTATCAATGGAAAGTCAATACATAGCCTATGGTAGATATTACACAAAAGCAGTCCACTCATAGAACGGCAGTGGCCCAAGCCGTGGTCAAGGTCAGTGATGTAGTCACCATCGAAGCCATCAAGAACGGTACCGTTCCCAAAGGTGATGTCCTATCCATGAGCAAGGCAGCTGGCTTTTTAGGTGTAAAGAAGACCTCGGACCTCTTGCCCGATTGCCATCCATTACCTGTGGAATACTGCGGAATTGAATACGAAATGGAGGGCTTGGAAATCAAAATCCTGATTACCGTAAAGACATTTTACAAAACCGGAGTGGAAGTAGAGGCCATGCATGGTGCCAGTGTGGTTGCCCTAACCATGTACGATATGCTCAAGCCCATTGATAAAGGTGTGGAGATACGTCACATAAAGTTGCTGAAGAAAACAGGGGGCAAATCTGATATTGGCATGCAATAATTTTTTCCGAATTTTTTTTTGCAGCAAATACTTTTGTTCTAATTTTAGATTAATCAGACGATAATCCCATTTGCTATGAATAACCTCAAACGTGTAATTGTCGATTATAAAAAATTGACCCCCGAAATGCTAAAGCTGCTGGTGGATAAATATCCTGATGGCTATGGCGATAATGATGTGATCAACTTTAGAAACCTAAAAGGTGAGTTGATTGAAGCTGTTGAGGTTTCCACAGATGATACCAAATATTTGGTGAAGATCAGTTCCAAACTGGAGCACACCATGGCCAACTTTGACGATGATGATGACGATCTTGACACCGAAGATCTGGGCAAACTTCCAGATGATGACGAGGAAGACTTTTCAGACTCGGAGGAGGAATAAACTACCCCTCTTTTTTCAAATTATTTAGCATTTCCAATGTGGTTTGATCTAAATCAAACCCGGGTTCCCAACCCCAATCGTTTTTGGCTTGTGTGTCATCTATGCTACTGGGCCATGAATCGGCTATTTTTTGCCGAAAATCAGGTGCATAACTGATATTGAAGTCCGGAATATGCTTTTTGATGCTTTCGGCCACATCATTAGGAGTAAAACTCATGCTTCCCAAGTTGTAGGAAGAGCGAACCGTAAGTTGTTCGGCCGGACTTTTCATTAATTGTATTGTGGCTCTGATGGCATCGTCCATATACATCATGGGCAATTTGGTGTCCTTGTCCAAAAAGGATCGATATGTTCCCTTATTTAGCGCTTCGTGATAAATCTCAACCGCATAATCTGTGGTGCCACCACCAGGCATGGTCTTCCAACTGATCAAACCCGGATAACGCACACTGCGCACATCCACGCCAAATTTTTTAAAATAGTATTCGCACCAACGTTCCCCAGATTGTTTGCTTATCCCATAGACCGTACTCGGTTCCATTATGGTGCTTTGTGCTGTGTTTTCTTTCGGGGTATTAGGCCCAAAAACAGCAATGCTGGATGGCCAAAAGATTTTGGTTATTTTTTGTTCTTTGGCCAAATTCAACACGTTGAACAAGGAATTCATGTTCAGGTTCCAGGCACGCATGGGGAATTTTTCAGCCGTGGCACTGAGCATCGCGGCCATTAAATACACTTCGTCAATTTCATAATACATTACCACATCCTCAATAGCGGCATAATTGGTGGCATCCAACAGCTCAAATGGGCCAGAAGCCATCAAAGCATCGCCTCCCTCCCTAATATCACTGGCAACCACTTTTTCCGAACCGTATTTGTTCCGTAGTTCAATGGTGAGTTCGGTTCCAATTTGGCCACATGCACCAATAATGAGAATGGGTTTTTGCATTTAAATTGAAGTTAATTACGTTTATGGGCAAAGATACCCTTTATTAAAATTTGTACATTCGCCTATGCGAAAATTGTTAGGCTTGCTGATTGTTTTTTTAGTCCTCTTTGGATGTAAAAAAAATAAGGATAATGCTCAGGAAACCCAAAACACTGAGCTTGTTTTCCAGTATCAAAAAATGCCCCCGAAGCTAGCCATAAATCCCGAAGCCACCAAGATTGTGGAAAGCTGGAAGGAGTTCATGGCTTTCGCCGCAAGCATGGATGTACTCTACAAGGCCACGAACAATGAAGACCTCATCCTGGCCATTGATGATCTCATTGAAAAGGAAAAACAACTGGCAGAGGGGACCTATCCCGAATTGTTTGATGTCTTTCAGGTAAAGAGCAGGCAAAGAGTTTTAAAAACATATATTTACAAGGTCAAGGCCAGTGTTTTGGAAAACCAGGAAACCACGGAACCTACCATTGAAATGCTTGAAGCGTACAATGCCATGCGGAAGCAGTTCAATGTGATTGTAAACAGCCAACTGGATAAAGAATTGATATTGGATGAAACATAAGGTCTTACTTGTTTTAGGACTTTTTTGGGCTCTTGGGGCCATGGCCCAGAGTACGGAAAAAGAAAAAATCAACATGGTTTTGGATGGTTGGCACCAAGCTGCGGCCAATGCAGACTTTGAGGCCTATTTTGGAAAGATGACCAATGATGCCGTTTTTATTGGAACCGATGCCACCGAGAATTGGCAGAACAACGAATTCAAGGCATTTTCCAAACCCTATTTTGATGGGGGCAAAGCTTGGAGTTTTACGTCGGTAGAACGAAACATCTACATCAACAAAACAAAAGATTTTGCATGGTTTGATGAATTGCTCGATACCCAGATGAAAATTTGCAGGGGATCAGGAGTACTTAAAAAAGAAAATGGGCAATGGAAAATTGCCCATTATGTACTTTCAATTGCAGTGCCCAATGAAAATGTGGGCGAACTTATTCAAATCAAGGAGAAGAAGGATGATGAATTGCTCCTTGCCTTGAAAAAGAAACAGTGATTCTTAGTTTTCGCCGCCCCCTCCCTCAGGTTTTTCCTTGCGAGATTCCAAAGCCTGTTTGCTCAAGCTGGCCAAATTAAAATTAGGGTCGATTTTTAGGGCTTCATCAATGGAAGCAATGGCACCGTCAATGTTGTTTTTGTCCATATTGTAGGCGACCAATCCCTTCAAGTGATAAAAAGCGGCCTTCAAAGCTACCTCATAGGGCTGCTGTCTTTCGTAAAAGGCATATTTCATGTCATCTTGGGAATTGGTGATTCCATATTCAATATTGGACAGTGCTCCCGCATTGTCACCGGTTTGGATTTTTAAATCGGCCAATTCATAAGCCAAATACGCAGAGGGGTTTCTTTTGTATAATATCTCAAAGTGCTCCAAGGCTCTTTTAGGTTGGTTCAGAGCCTTCAAGGAAACCGCTTTAACTTGAACAGCAAGATCGGAATCAGCTTCGTTTTTCTCAATCCCTATGGTGTTCAAAGCCTGCATGTGCTGGCTATTGTTCATGTAAACAAAGGCCAAGGTATCTTGACGCTCTTTTGAGGGAGAAAGCACATTCAAATGGGTCAATGCCCCAATAACGCCCGTTATATCGCCTTGCAAGCGCATTTCTTGGTAATAGGCCTTGTAGTGCTCCAAAAGCTCATTTTTGGTCTGGGAAATTCCACTAAAGCTGATAAGCATCAGCAATACAAACAGTGTCTTTTTCATTCATCTTCAGTTTAGTGCGCCAAAACTAAAAAAATTATTCATATCATCCTGTTAATAATCCCATAAGTATCAGGATATAATGGAGGTGGTGAACGCGTGCCCTTTGTCCAAGAAGTTTTGACTGATGACCACTTTGGCTTTGCTTTTGGACAAATCGGTGGCATAATTGGGGGCGGGGAGCCCTCTTTTTGTTGCTTCGGTAAGGTAATAATCAATTTTGTTGGGGTGAAACGGATTTACACCGTTAAAGATTTCATCCCAATACTGATGTTTAAGAATCGTTTGGATCATGTAAATACAGTCTTCCAAATGAATCAAGTTAACGGGATCACCGCCGTTGGTAAGATGGTTTTTTTTGTACAACATCGTTACAGGATGTCGGTCAGGTCCGATGAGACCACCAAATCGAATAATGGTGGAGGGGATATCGGGGTCATCCCAAAAGAGTTGCTCACTCTCTATCAACTGTTTCCCTGATTCGGTTGTAGGTTTTGGAGGGGTTAGTTCGTTGACTTCGCCTTCCAAATTACCATACACTGAAGTGCTGCTAACAAAAATCACCTTGGTCACACCACTTTTTTTGATTTCGGAATGCAATAGCACCATTTTATCTATAAAACTTTCAGTAGCACTACCACGTAATCTAGGTGGAACATTGATGATTAATACATCAACATGGGATAAAAAGCCTTGAACATCTCCATGGACAGCGGTGGGTGTCAATCTTATTTGAAATGGCCGTATCCCCTCTTTTTGGAGCTGTTTCAACTTGTCCTCTGATGTTGTGGTTCCGAATACGGTATGTGAATCTTGTACGAGTTGTTTTGCCAAGGGCAGCCCCAGCCATCCGCAACCTAATACACCAATTTTTTCACTCAAACTTTATGGTTTTTATGGTCAATATAGCATCATTTAGAACAAAAGGCATGGGAATACTGGTTTCGGGTCTTTTGGGAATGCTAAAATCTTTATGGGAGAGGAGGTCGTTGGAAGCTTCATAAAAAGACAGTTCCAATACAGAATCTTTTGGGAAACTTAGCTCCAATTCGGTGTATTCATTATTGGTGATGTAATGTGTGACCAATCTGTTTTTCCGCTTTTGCAAAAAATCCTCTGATAATGGAATGTGATTTACTTTGGCAGCGTTCAGAGGGACGGGATTGGTGTACACATCCAACCGATTGACATCCCGTTTTGGGGTGACGCATAGTTCAAGAATACGGTTGTTACCGATAATGGTATCCTTTACCGTATCTATCCAAGGAAGTGTAATGTCCTTTTTTGGTGCATTGGCAATATAGGTAAGTTTGGTGGCATATTTACTGGATAGGGTTTTGTACTCTTCATGCCCTGGTTCTCTCTTTTCGTCCCCTAAAAATTGACCATTCCATCCGATCGGACTATGATCATAGGTCGCCCAAATGGCAGAGTCGTCATCGGCATTGTACACATAGAGCAGGCTGCTGGGCTTGGGTCGTTCTTCGTTAAATTCAGAACGAATATGACTTGAAATACCAAAAGCAAAAAACAGGAACAAAAACAAATAAGCAAGTGCGCTCTTATTTTTTAATTTGCTGAAAAAGGGCAGCGCCAAAAAGAACAACAGTGTTGTGAATAGGGTAGCAGCCACCATCATTTTCAACCCCAGTCCCACAGGGAACATTTTTATGAATGGAGAATAGATAAAAATGGCGGGCATGGCCAAAAACACCAATAAAAATGAGTTGGGTTCTTCTTGGTTGAGGGTAACCATGAAAGCTGCCAACAATCCAAACAATGGAATCACGAAAAAGCTGGCTCCCGGTAAATACGAAGCCACTAGTCCACAGATGATCAGCCATAAAGAAATTGGAGCGACCAACAGATTTGCAGAACTGGTTTTTCGGAACTGGTGATACATCCAGAAACAGACGGACAAGGAAAACATCACATATACCACAATGTAGGTATGTCCGTTATAGGTGAACCCATGTAGCATGTCTTTAAAACCAGGATACCACCACGTGATGATGGTCCAACAGAAATAGCCAACAATTCCGTTGATGGCCAGCGTGAGCAATAATGGAACAAAACCTTTGAGCACATCCCCGAGTTGGAGTTTTTTCTTTCGAAACCCATCAAAAAGCAGCAACACAAAGAGCAAAACAGCAATACCAAACATGGGCCAAATCCAATCAAACGGATAGGAAACCAGCCTAAAAAATGGGAGATTAAAATATACGTAGTCATCCAAACTTTTCAAATGGTCCAAATCTGCATCTGAAAAATAATGCAAGAGGGGCATCAAATAACTGCCTTGATGTGCCAAGGAAGTCCGGTCCAATCGTTCGTAATTGTCCAATGCAGTATGATAATCGAAATGATCATCGATAAAAGCAAAATTAAAGCCATCAATATCGGCGTCTTCCCGAAAAACGGTCAAATCTGTATCATTGGGCAGCATTTTGTAAATGCTGTAGGCCAAGGAATTGGCTACGGGATATTTAGGATTTGCCTGTGTAAACTCTTTGATCAATGTCCCATTTCCACGATTGGTTTCTATGAGCATATAACTGGGCCCCCCACTGCCGCGGGCTTCAAAATTTAGGACGAGCCCCACATCTTTTGCCCAAAGGTGGTTGTTCACAAAAAGGTCGGCACCGTTGAGTCCCAATTCCTCTGCATCGGTGATAAGGATGACAATATCATTTTTTGGCGTCTTGTTTTCAGCCAAAAAAGCCCTAATTCCTTCCAAGATGGTGGCCACGCCACTTCCGGCATCACTGGCCCCATAAGAGGAGTGCGGGTTGCTATCATAATGGGACAAAAGCAATAGCGCTTTGCCATCTTCTGAACCTTTTATTCGGGCCAAAATATTGGTGACTTTACTAAGGTTTCCCCAATCTCCCGCCGTATATCCTTCCTGGGTGATGGTTTCCAATCCCATTTTTTTGAGCTCGGCAATGATATAGGCCCTAACCCGGGCATGCCCCGGAAAACCTACAGCATGGGGTTCAATGGAAATATTTTTAACATGGAACAATGCCCTATCGGTGGAAAAGTGCTCTTGGGCGGTATCATTATCTGGAGAATATGAGGGCATCAAGGACTTGTAACTCCAATACACTGCAAAAAATAGGAGGAGGAGGGCGAGGGATTTTGAGAATTTCATGATTTGGTTATGTTGGGGTATAAATGTATGAATTTATGAAAGGTTCGTACATTTTAACGGTAAAAATTAGACAATTCTCTAAAAAAGTTTATATTTATTGTTTAACTCTAAATATCAACCTTATGGCTATTAAAAGTTTTCAAGGCGTGCGTTCCAAAGAGGAGTCCAAGAAAAAATACAATGCTCCTATTTTGGTAGAGGACTATATGACCAAAAAGTTGATTACTTTTTCCCCAGAACAGTCCATTTTGGAAGTTATGGAAGCTTTTGCGAAGTACCATATTTCTGGTGGACCTGTGTTGGATGGTAATGGGTTTTTGGTTGGAATTGTATCAGAAGCGGACTGTATGAAACAGATTTCGGAAAGTAGGTACTTTAACCAACCCATTTTGGATAAAAGTGTGGAGCGTTTCATGACAAAAAACGTGGAGACCATTCCACATGATATGAGCATTTTTGATGCTGCGGGGGTTTTTGACAGGCACAACAGACGACGGTTGCCGGTAATGAAAAACGATATCCTTGTTGGGCAGATCAGTCGCAAGGATATAGTGATTGCCGCCCTAAAGCTCAGCTCCCATAACTGGAAGTAGTTTCTTTCTGTTATTCCCGTTTCACGATCATGTAATAATCATTGTCAAGCGGTAAATATCCAAGATCATATACAAAATAGTAGGTGCTCCCCTTTTTGGTGGTGTATAGGTTGGTGATATACTCAAAATCGAAGCCTTTGTCCATCAATCGCATTTTTGTAGTTGTGGTTTTGCCCTCTTTTAGAGGAAAACTGTCCAATATGCGGTAGTTCTTCCGAAGTTTATTGTTGATGTTGCGGACTAAGTTTTTACTGTCCTTGTTCAAGCGATTGTTATAGGCATTGCGGCAATGGTCCGAGCAGTATTTTTGGTCTATCCGCCCCAATAGTTTTGCACCACATTCCAAGCATTTTCTTTCAGCCATGACATAAGATTAGGTAACCACAATATCATACTTTTTTAGCAAACCGATGAGTCCATTCGTACTGAACTTGCTTTTTTTGAGGCGATTAACAGAGGGGTCGATGTTGAAGTTAAAGGCTGAACTAAAGTCGGTTTGCTCCAAATCCGTATCATCAAAAGTGGCACCCTTTAAATCCGACCCTGGAAAGGAACACCCCTTTAACTGGGCTTGGGTGAAATCCACTTGGTGCAGTTTGCAATCCTCAAAGAGGGTTTGTGGCACATTCATTCCATAAAATGATGCCACGGAAAGATTGCATCCTTTAAATTTAAATGTGCTTAATAGCGGATTGCAGGTCTCAAACTGTACACCCACCATCTTACAATCTAGAAAAGTGACATCGTTGAAGATGGTATGGGCGATGTTGGTATTGGTAAAATCGCATCCTTCAAAAGAACATTCCACAAAATTTTGATTATCCAAAAATCCCTTGGCAACTGTACAATCCAAAAAACGACAGTTCTCATAATCACCCTTGGGCAATTTGCGCTGTGTGTAATCTTGCTTTGTAAATTCTTTATCTAACCAAAAGGATACTGCCATTACTCATTTTTATGGGGTGAGTCAACATCTGGTAAGATACAAAACACCGACAAATCTGTTAATGAAAAGATAAAGATTGATTTTATTTGGAACAATCATTCCAAAATACCTAGCTTTGTACTGGAACAATCGTTCTAAAATGTAAATCTAACAAATCAAAAACAAGATGAAAAAACTAGAAGGAAAAGTTGCCATAGTTACCGGTGCAACAAGTGGAATGGGCCTTGAAACGGCTAAAAAATACCTCGAAGAAGGGGCTAAAGTGGTGCTCACGGGACGAAACCAAGAAAAACTGGATGCGCTAAAGAGCGAACTTCTGGGAGACTATCTATTGGTGAAGGCAGAAGCCTCTAGCTTGGACGACAGTATAGCTTTAGTGGCCAAAACGGTGGAGACCTTCGGAAAAATCGACATTCTTTTCTTGAACGCGGGAATCCTACGTTTGGAACCTATTGAAGGACTCACCGAAGCCATTTTTGATGAGGTGTATGACATCAATGTAAAAGGGCCACTTTTTACTGT
Source organism: Allomuricauda sp. (assembly GCA_050303195.1). Classification (GTDB taxonomy): domain Bacteria; phylum Bacteroidota; class Bacteroidia; order Flavobacteriales; family Flavobacteriaceae; genus Flagellimonas. The sequence continues at coordinate 63,727 of JBNLBG010000010.1, forward strand.
TAAAGCTGCTTATGATCAGTTCAATGAAGGAGCCAGTATCATTTTCAACACTTCTGTGGTAAATGTAAAAGGCTTTGCAGGGATGTCGGCCTATGCTTCCAGCAAGGCTGCGCTCCGGTCATTGGTACGAACCTTGGCCGCTGAGTTTGGACCAAAAGGAATTCGGGTAAATGCTATTGCCCCAGGTCCTATTGAAACGCCTATTTATGATAAACACAATATGCCCAAAGATGTTTTTGATGAAATGGCTTCATCTTTTCCATCCATGGTTTCCTTGGGAAGATTCGGAAATGCCTCGGAGATAGCCACCACAGCCCTGTTTTTGGGGTCATCGGACAGTAGCTTTATCACCGGAACGGAGATACCTGTAGACGGGGGCTTGGCCCAGGTCTAACTTTTTTTGGATAAATTTGGAACAATTATTCCAAATGCAATGCCACGAACAAAACAATTCAATGAAGAAGAAATATTGAAAAAGGCCATGGAACTCTTTTGGGAAAGAGGGTTCCATGCCACTTCAATACAAAACTTGGTGACCTGTTTGGGCATCAATAGGGCCAGTTTGTACGATACGTTTGGAGGCAAGGAAGAGCTGTTCAACAAGGTTTTTGAGCATTATCGGAAAACGAATGGTGATGTGGTTCGTTCCACTTTTAATCAAGAGAAATCGGTTAAGGCTGGCTTTTGTCGACTTTTTGAGGAAGCCATTGAAAAGGCACAGACCGATACGGCACGAAAAGGTTGCTTTGTGGTCAATACTACCACGGAGCTTATCCCGGGAGATAAAACCATTCAAAAAGTGTTACGGGAGAACAAGGAAAATCTTGAAAACATCTTTATTGATCATATTAAAAAAGGAATTGAGACGGGAGAAATGGACGCTTCCAAAGATGCAGAGAGCATTGGCCCAATGCTTTTTGCCCTTTTAAGCGGTCTGCAGGTAATGGCCAAAGTGGATCCCGACCCAAACAAACTTCGAAAGTTAGCTCGGTCAGGATTGTCCGTTCTCGATTAGTTTGAATTACATACGCTTGTACGCAAACAGTACCTCCTCCGCTGCATCTTTTGATTCAATAAGGACCCACATGTTCATTTGATCCTCGCTCACCTTCTCTATGGTGAAACCGTCAAAATAAGCTTTGTTCTTCTCGATTTTCACCAATCGGAAATCTACGGTTTCATTTTTCTCCTCCCAACCTCTCAAATTCTTATCAAAATGCTTCAATTGCAGGATGATGGAATCATCAACTTCCAGAATATGCCCAGCTTCGTAAAAGGATACTTTATTATCCGCGACCAATCGGAAAACAAACATCATGGAACCTCCCATGGGCTCGCTCCAGATTTCTTCGGCGATACCACCAAAGGCCTCTCCCTGCCAATGCCCCGGAATCCAAGCAACATCTTCCAAGGTGGCATGGGGTGAAGTCTGTCCTTCGGACAACTGTAAGGTTTGTTGTGCGGAAAGGATTCCGATTTGAAACAACAAAATGATCAGTAGTGTTCTCATGGTATTAGTTGTTTGGTAAAAGACGAATGGAAAAAGTTTAATTGGACAACGCAAACTTCACATTCACCTTGGTTTCCACTTTGATCTTTTCAAAATCGATGTCTAAAGATTGTGACTGACTCATATCCGCAGAAACGGCTTTCATCTCCATCATCGGAACTACATCGTACCTAGGGTAATAGGGCTGAGAGTTATCCACAATATGAATGGCCAAGCCCACCTTCTGTCCAAGAGGCTTGGTAAGGGCGTCAGCTTTTTGCTTGGTCTTTTTTACGGCTCTTGTTTTCAACTCCAATTCCAATTCATCCATTTTGGAATATTCTGTTCTTTCCAAAAAGGCATTGGCAATGTCCAACTGTTCCAAGGCCACCAGTACATCGGCGGCTTGTTTTCCAGAATAGATCAGAAGGGAATATTGCTTGCTCTTGAGCACTTCTTTTCCCCGGAGAAAATATTTTTCAAAATTGCTGCTCAGGTCTTTGATCACCAATTGTTTATCCAGATCAACCCCCAAAGCTTTTAGCCGTTGCGCCATTTTATTCTCTTGCTCTTCCACAGAAACACGTCCCTTGGAATCCTTTTCTTGAATGGTGATGTTGAGGTAGATTTTGTCTGGGGTCACCAAGGTGTCCACTTGGGCGGAAGTTTCCAGATAGGGAACATCCAAAAAAGTCTTGGTTTGCGCAAAAATGGACGTTGAGAATAGAAGCGTGATTATGGGAATGAATATTTTTTTCATGATTTTTATTTTTGATTAAAGGTATATACTTCCCCCTCAGAAGCAAAACCTGTACCGCTTTATTTGGAGGAAAATCTAGCCGATTTAAAAACTTAAGGTTTCTCCAATATTCTTGAGTAAATTGTGAACATGAAATTTGTTTTGGCTCCTGATAAATATAAAGGTTCATTGACTGGGCATGAGTTCTGCCACGCAGTGGAAAGTGGTATCAAAAAAGTTTTTCCCGATGCTGAAATATTAAAAAGACCCTTGGCCGATGGTGGCGATGGCACCATTGAGGTGGTGGCCCATTACCTCAAGGCCCATTCCGTTTCTTTGGAGGTGACCGACCCCTTGTTTCGAAAAATAAAGGCTGATTATCTCCTGTCTGATGATAGGAAAACCGCCTTTATTGAGATGTCAGAAGCCTCTGGATATAAACTGTTGACCAAAGCCGAGATGAACTGCATGCACACCACTTCCTTGGGAACGGGGGAAATGATTGTGAATGCTTTGGAGAAGGGCGCTAAGAACATTGTACTCGGAATCGGGGGCAGTGCCACCAATGACGGGGGCATGGGCATGGCAACGGCCTTGGGCTATGAATTTTTGGATGCAAACGGAAAGATTTTGGAACCTACTGGTAAGAATCTGGCTCACATAGATAAAATCCGAAGAGATGGAGTTTATGAAAAACTAAAGGAAGCGAATATTCAAGTGGCCTGTGATGTCAATAATCCACTGCATGGGGAAAATGGGGCAGCCAAAGTGTATGGCCCACAGAAAGGGGCTTCTTCAGAAGAAGTTGAACTGCTGGACAAGGGATTGGAACATTTTGCCAAGATTATTCAAACCACTTTTGGTGTTGATGTGCAGAAAATTCCGGGCGCCGGAGCGGCAGGTGGCATGGGGGCCGGAGCGGTAGTGTTTTTAAACGCCAAGTTGACCTCCGGGGTGGATTTGGTGATGCAATTGGCCAATTTTGATGAGGCTCTCGCCAATACGGATTGGATCATTACCGGTGAAGGTCAATTGGACGGGCAAACCTTTTCGGGAAAAACAATTGCTGGGGTAATTCAATCGGCACAAAAGAAAGGGGTTCCTATCGCGGCTTTTTGTGGTTCGATAAATGTATCCATAGAAGAAATGCAGCGAATGGGATTGGGTTATGCGGTTTCCATTTTAAACCAAGTAGGGAATTTGGATGATGCCAAGGCCAAAAGTTTCGAAAATTTGGAACTGGCCAGTTATAATTTTGCCCATTTATTGAAGCAAAGCAAAGCTTGATTGGCAGCTTGCCTTATTTGGATGCTCCCCGTTTCATTTTAAACTCCAACGAAGTTTTCACCGTTTTCCATTCACTGTCCAAAATGGAAAAAAGGACCGTATCCCTAAGATTTCCATGTTCGTCAATTCTGTGATTTCTGATGATACCCTCTTGCTTGGCGCCCAAGCGCAATATTGCATTTCGAGAGGGGAAGTTGTGATAATGGGTTCGAAACTCAACCCCAATACAGTTCAACGTTTCAAAGGCATGCCGCAGCAAAAGGTATTTACATTGGGTATTGATACCTGTCCGCTGTGCTTTCTGTGCGTACCAGGTTGACCCAATTTCCACTCTTCTGTTTTTGGGGTCAACATTCATGTAACGGGTGCTACCGACAACTTTATTGGTTTTTTTGTCAATCACCGTAAAGGGCAAGGAATGGCCAGCTTGTTGTTCACTGAGGGCAGTGTCCATATAAGAATCCATGTTTGGTGGAGAGGGAACGGTGGTGTACCAAAGTTCCCAAAGCTTACCATCGGAAGCGGCAAATACCAGATCAACTTTGTGCGTTTTCTGCATAGGCTCTAGCCGTACCAGTTCTCCTTCAAGGGTAATGGGTTGCAACCAAGGTTTCATAGGATGGGATTTTGGATTCAAATATAGCTGTAAATGGTTTTTCCGGCCATAAAAAAGCCGGGATTTCTCCCGACCCTCCAATCCATCAAAAAACGAACTTTAATTGAATTATGTTGCTATTATGGTGCGGCTGTAAATTCTTCAATGATAAAGAAGTCTTTGTTCTTGTCTTTGATGTAGTACATATCATCCAAGACATTGTAGCGCATTTTTCTATCATTTACTCTAATTTCAATGCCTTCATCTTTTTTGTTCAATTCAACGGATAATTCCTGTGCTCCATAACCTTTACACTGAATTGTTTCTCTTTTCCATTTTCAGATACGGTAAAAGTGTTGAGTTCTTGTGTGGCATTCATGACCCCGTCCTGTCCATATTCGATAAAGACGGTGAGGGTGACGAATGAAAATAATGTAAATAAAGTTTTCATAGTGTTTTTTTGTTTGTTCTTAATGTATCTATCCTTTAAAGGAAGTATTGATTCGTTTGATGGAAATATTGATGCAAAACAATTTTGGCCGGGATGAGTCTTTACTCGGCATGGGCACTTTCAACAATGAATTCCTTGTCCAATGAAAGGTACATATCTGCAGATATATCGGTTACGTATTCTTTAGTACTATTGAATACTTTTTGGGGTTCCTGGTTTTTTTGATCATACTCTTGGATATAGATGGTGTCCTCAATATCGTACATCCGTTTTCCAAGACTGAATCTTTTAATGACCGTGTATTTGTTGATGCTTCGGATAGGCATACATAGATGATTTAGTATATCGGTTTTGACACTACAATATGTAATAGGTCACTTTACTTTGCTCAGAACAAGGGCACCTATATACAATATGGGACAAACCAAAAATATTCGCTAACTTTAGAATATGGATATGGCACTTCCCAAAGAAATAATCGCATTGATAACCACCACCGTACTGATTGCGCTGTTCTTCCTTATAGTTTGGTTGTATAGACGTTATAAATTTTCCAAGAAACCCACCAGTACCAGCAAATAAATCAAGCTTGACATGGTAGATCAGCGAAAATATGTCCAAAAATTTGGATCAAAGTTGTATATTATATAGATTTGGAGAATGAAAAAAGGGAGCAGCCGCTAAACTAACTCCCTTTCCCAAGCGGTGATTTTTTTGGAATGTTTAGGAATCTGGTTAATGAGACCAGCCCTAATTTGACTTTCAGCTCTGTATATGTTTGCAGAGCCTTGTAAAAAATAACCACTCTATTGAAGTGCTGTGAGCAATGTACAGATAATATCTGGGCCTATCTCCTTAGCACAACCGTATTTTCAGCCCCATTTAGTGGGGCTTTTTTTGTATGTAAAAGGCTTATGTTTTTGCCTTATTTCCATGTTTGAATCCAACCATTTTTTATATCCCCAAACAAAACCATGTGTCAAGTTCGATATTTTTAGCTTAATCAAACCCTTAACTTTATTGTTCTTGTAAGCATCTGAAATGACAACAGATACGCGCCTTTTGAGACCGTCAACATTTTTCTGGGGGTAATATGGCAATAATAATTCTGCCATTTCGGTATTTCCCAAAAATCTATCGTGCTTATCCAATAAATAGAGTATTTGTGTTAGCCATGTTTTGTTTTTGGGAAAATCATCCTCTTCCAAAGAAAAAGTACCCGTTTCATCTGCCATTTTTGAGTTGAAAACAATGTAATGGCTAAAGTCAAGTTCGGGGTCGATGTTGGAATATTCATCAATTAGGGAATCCACAAGCTCAAGTCTTTTTTCAAGCCTCCTGCGTTCCCTTTTCAAATTTTCCAAATCAACTAATGACATATTTAATATTGTATACATCAAAATTGATCAGAAAAATATTACAAACAAGATTGGGTATCTATTATTTATCCACGTGTTATCAACGATCGATTTTCAATAGTGTTTTACCTTATATATGGCATAACTCCCGTGTATTAAGGGGTATTCTGATTTTCTTATCAAAGTCCAATAGCTTGGAAAGTCTTTACCGTCCATCAAGTCTGTGATCTTTTTCAGATTACCAAACGTACCTATTGGAATACCGTCTTCCAAAAGCACATAGTATTGCTTGCCCTTTTGCTGTTCTTTATATGTAGCCATAGGTCAAAAATACAAAATAATTCGATAATATTTGTATATATCAATATATTCGAGTATATTTGTATATATAATTAAAACAGATGGATTTCAAGTCACTCATTCAGCTTTTAGATTACTTCAAGGACGAAAAAACGTGCATAGAATATTATGAACGTTTGAGATGGGGCAACGAGCCTGCCTGTCCACATTGCGGCTGTACCAATCCATATAAAACGAACAGGGGTTGGAAATGTCGTGACAAGGAATGCCACAAGAAGTTCACCGTTAAGGTTGGAACCATCTTCGAGAACTCTAAAATATCCTTCCGTATTTGGTTCGCTGCCATCTATTTGGCCACCACCAGTAAAAAAGGTATCAGCAGCGTACAATTGGCAACACAATTGAACATTACACAGAAAACGGCTTGGTTCGTCCTTCACAGGATAAGGGAAATGCTAAAGAGCAAATCCCCCGATATGCTCGGAGAGGGCAAAATGGTAGAGGCTGACGAAGCCTATATCGGTGGAAAGGAGCAGAACAAGCACCATGGCAAAAGACGCTCTGAGAAGGATTTGGACCTTACCAATGAGGGAAAGCCCTATAAATCCAAAAAAGTGATCGTAGGGCTTATCGAGCGCAACGGTAAAGTAATTTTGAAGTATGTGCCTAGAGCGGATGCCAAGAATATGGTATCATTCATCAAAAAGCACGTTCCAGAGGGTTCAACGGTTTATAGCGATCAATCGTCCGTGTACAAGAAACTGCATAAGACCTATACACATGGGAGCGTCAACCATGCGCTTAGCGTATATGTTGATGGTGATGTACACACAAACACGATCGAGAACTTTTGGAGCATCCTAAAGAGAGGTATCTATGGTATCTACCATCAAGTGAGCGATAAGCACGTGAGCCGTTATCTTGACGAGTTTGCCGCTAGGTTCAACACTAGGGAGTTGACAGCGCAAGAAAGATTTGATGGTTTTTTGGAAGATTCTGAGAGTGTACTTTCATATAACAAGTTGATTGACAGATCATAATGTTAAAAACATTGTTGATAAGTTTAATCGTGTTGGAGTTATATCACCTAGTGTCGGCTTTAATTTTATTCCCCACGTTTTTTAAAAATCCTAAAG
>JBNLBG010000011.1:0-68541 GCA_050303195.1 Allomuricauda sp.
TATAAAGGAAGGGTATCCGATAGCGGCCGTAAACATTAGAAATGTAAAGTTGAAGGATGAATTTTGGTTGCCCATTATTGAGAGGGTCCAGGAAAAAACCATTGAATTTGCCCTTGAGAAATGCAATGAGGAAGGGCGGTTTGATAATTTCCTGATTGCTGGAGGTGAAATGCAAGGACCGGTAAAAGGGGTTATGCCCTTTGATGATACCGATGTCTATAAGATTATTGAAGGAGCGTCAAATTCTTTGATCAGTGCGCCCAACCCACAATTGGAGATTTTATTGGATTCCTTGGTTTCCATTATAAAAGTTGGGCAGGAAGCAGACGGTTATTTAACCACTTGGAGAACCATAAACCCTGCAAAACCACCAGCAGAATGGGTTGAGGTAGATGAAGGAAAACGTTGGGAATCTTTGGCCGCGAGCCATGAACTGTACAATGCCGGTCACTTGTTTGAGGCCGCTGCAGTACACCATAAAGCTACCGGAAAGAGAAATTTCTTGGACATCGCCCTAAAGAACGCCGATCTTATGGTAAAAACTTTTGGGGATGGTGAAGGAAAGATAGCAGCCGTTCCCGGTCACCAGATCATTGAAACAGGTCTTATCCAATTGTATCGGGTTACTGGGAAAAAGGAGTATTTCGATTTGGCCAAATACTTTCTGGATCACAGGGGCGACCCTGAAAACCACGAGCTTTTTGGGCCATATTCCCAAGACCATGTACCTGTAGTAGAGCAGGATGAAGTAGTGGGCCACGCAGTTAGGGCCGTTTATATGTATGCCGGAATGACGGACATTGCTGCCATTGAAAAGGACACCGCTTATTTAAAAGCAGTGAATGCCCTGTGGGACAATATGGTCACCAAGAAGATGTACATTACCGGAGGTATTGGTGCTTTACACGAAGGAGAGGCTTTTGGTGAAAATTACGAGCTTCCCAATTTAACGGCATACAACGAGACCTGTGCTTCCATTGGAGATGTATATTGGAACCACAGACTGCACAACCTTACCGGTGATGTAAAGTATTTTGATGTCATTGAAAGAACTTTATACAATGGACTCATTTCAGGGCTTTCATTGGATGGGGAGAAGTTTTTCTACCCCAATGCCTTGGAGTCCGATGGTGTTTATAAATTCAATCAAGGGGCGTGTACCCGTAAAGATTGGTTCGATTGTTCTTGCTGTCCAACCAATGTGATTCGTTTTATTCCTGCCATGCCCGGTTTGATTTATTCCAAAACAGATGATACTATTTTCGTGAATCTTTACGCCGCCAACGATGCCACAGTTGATCTTAAAGATCACGCCGTTCAAGTATCTCAGGAAACATCGTATCCCTGGGATGGAAAAGTGAAACTAACCATTGATCCAGCTGAATCTGGTGAATTTACGATTAAGTTCAGGGTTCCCGGATGGGCTAGGAATGAGGTTCTACCGAGCGATTTATATCACTATGCTAACCAACTGGATCAAACAAACACCATTACTGTAAATGGTGAGCCCATTGATGCCGTTGCTGAGAACGGTTATTATACCCTTACCCGTGAGTGGAAAGCCGGAGATGTGGTGAATCTGGAGTTTCCCATGGAAGTACGAAAAGTTATAGCCAATCCATTGGTGGAAGAAGATCGGGGCAAAATGTCTTTGGAATATGGACCCATTGTGTATGCTGTGGAAGAAATTGATAACAAAGGGGATTTTAATAATATCAAATTGACGGCAAACGATGAGTTCAACGTGCAGAGGCAACCTAACCTATTGGGAGGGGTGAGTACTATTTCCAATGATAATTTAACCGCCATTCCATATTATGCTTGGTCTAACAGGGGCGTAGGTAAAATGAAGGTGTGGCTGCCCGCAGAAGCTAACTAAAAAAAAGGAACTATGAAGAGACATTCAATGGTGAAATACATGTTGGGACTGACCTTAGCGGTGAGCCTGATTTCTTGTAAAACGAAGAAAAAAGATACCATTGAAAATACCACCGCAACAAACCGGGATCTGGTAGTTGATTTGGGTGACACCGGAATCAAGATTCAACCTACCATGTACGGGGTGTTTTTTGAGGACATTAATTTTGCCGCAGATGGTGGACTTTATGCGGAAATGATAAAGAACCGCTCCTTTGAGTTCACCTTACCAAAAACAGGCTGGGTAGAGCCCAATAGCGATAGACACTCATATAATGCCGAATCGGGTATTCTAAGTATTGTGAAATATGCTGGGGATACCAACAACCATAATTACGCTCGGGTTACGGTCAATAATGACCAAGGCTATGTTTTGATCAATGACGGTTTCCGAGGTATGGGAGTCAAAGAAGGTGCCCAGTATGATCTCTCCATAAGAGCTGCCCAACATTCAGGCGATATTCAAAAAATACATCTTCAAGTAGTTGATTCCCTTGATCAAGTGTTGGGAGAAACTTCCATTAGTCCAGATAGTGATTCGTGGAAAACCTATGAATCCACTTTTACCGTCAGTGCGTCAGAAATGAAGGCTAAAGTGAAAATCACTTTTGAAGGTACTGGCGAGATTGATTTGGATATGATTTCCTTGTTTCCCCAAGATACTTGGAAAGGAAGGGAAAAAGGGCTTCGCAAAGACTTAGTGCAGTTATTGGACGATTTGAACCCAGGATTCCTGCGTTTTCCAGGAGGATGTATTGTGGAAGGAAGAACCTTGGCCAAACGGTATCAGTGGAAAAAGACGGTTGGTGATATTGAAGACCGAGAGATTTTGATCAATCGCTGGAATACGGAATTTTCACATAGACCCACTCCCGATTATTATCAGAGCTTTGGATTGGGATTTTTTGAGTATTTCCAATTGTCCGAAGATTTAGGAGCAGAACCGCTTCCCATTTTGGGTTGTGGTATCGCTTGCCAGTTCAACACAGCAGAGTTGGTGCCATTGGATCAATTGGATCCCTACGTGCAAGATGCCTTGGATCTTATTGAGTTTGCCAATGGCGATACCAATACCGCTTGGGGCAGGGTAAGGGCCAATATGGGACATCCAGAGCCCTTCAATATGAAATACATTGGTATAGGAAATGAACAGTGGGGTCCAGAATATATTGAACGCTATGCTGTTTTTGAAAAGGCACTCAAAGAGAAATATCCTGAAATCATTATTGCGTCTGGAAGTGGTCCTTTTCCTGATGGGGATTATTTTGAATACGGCTGGGAACAGCTCAAAAAAATGAATGCAGAAATTGTGGATGAGCATTATTACCGTCCACCTCAATGGTTTAGAGACAATGCAGACCGTTATGACAGCTATGACCGCAATGGCCCAAAAGTCTTTGCAGGAGAATATGCTGCACAAAGTGTGGCCGTGGCCAGTCCAGAAAATAAGAACAATTGGGAATGTGCCCTATCCGAAGCAGCTTTCATGACCGGTTTGGAACGCAATGCGGATTTGGTTCACCTTACATCGTATGCACCTTTAATGGCCCATGCCGATGCTTGGCAATGGACCCCGGATATGATTTGGTTCAATAATCTGGAATCCTATGGAACGGCCAATTATCAAGTACAAAAAATATTTGCAACCAATGCAGGAACAGATTTGTTGGAAATATCAGAAGATGGGAAATCCTTGATAGGTCAAGATGGGTTGTATGCAAGTGCCGTTAAGGATGTAAATACAGGTGAACTAATCGTGAAAATAGTAAATACGGAGTCCCGTTCACAGCAACTGAAACTTACCACCAATAATGGCAATCTCGATAATGAAGGAACGCTATCGACATTGCAAAACAGCGATTTGCAAGCCGTAAATTCATTTGAATCCCCAGATTTGATAAGTCCAAAAGAAAGCATTATTAATGTTGGCAATGAAGTGGTTGAGGTTACCGTTGAGCCCTATTCAATGAATGTCTTAAAAATTAAAATATTATAAAATAAGTCTCTGGGTCAAAAAGATGTCCCGGATACTAACCCAAAGAATGAAAAAGTACGTAATAGGATTGGATTATGGTTCCGACTCGGTTAGAGCGGTTTTGATTGATACGGAAAATGGAGCGGAATTGGCCTCGGAGGTCTTTTGGTATCCTCGCTGGAAAGAGCAGAAATATTGCAAACCCGGGATTAACCAGTTTAGGCAGCATCCTTTAGATCATATTGAAGGTTTGGAGCATACCATAAAAGCTGTGGTTACCCAAAGCGGAGTGAACCCTGAAACCATTGTGGGAATTTGTATTGACACCACAGGGTCGTCACCCATGCCTTTAACAAAAGACGGAACTCCGCTAGCCTTGGTGGAAGGATTTGAAGAAAACCCCAATGCCATGATGGTATTGTGGAAAGATCATACTGCTGTAAAAGAAGCCAATGAGATCAATGAATTGGCCAGAAGTTGGGGTGGTGAAGATTATACGAAATATGAAGGTGGAATTTATTCCTCCGAATGGTTTTGGGCCAAGATTCTTCATGTGGCCCGCGAAGATAAAAATGTTGTGGAAGCTACCCATACGTGGATGGAACATTGTGATTACGTCACCTACTTATTAGGCGATAACAATGATTTGGAAACATTCAAGCGAAGCAGATGTGCCGCAGGTCACAAGGCCATGTGGCACGAAAGCTGGGGCGGACTTCCCTCCCAAGAGTTTTTGTCCAAACTGGACCCTTATTTGGCATCCCTTCGCGATAAACTTTACGATGAAACATATACTTCCAACGAGGTGGCAGGACATTTGAATGCCGAATGGGCCAATAAATTAGGACTTACCACAAATACCGTACTAGCTGTAGGAACTTTTGATGCCCACGCCGGTGCAGTGGGTGCCAAAGTAGACCACCATGCCCTGGTTCGGGTGATGGGAACTTCCACTTGCGATATCATGGTCTCTACCCACGATGCTGTTGGTGATAAGACCGTAAAAGGAATTTGTGGTCAGGTTGATGGCTCCGTAATTCCTGGTTTGATGGGATTGGAAGCAGGTCAATCTGCATTTGGCGATGTGTTGGCCTGGTTCAAAAATGTATTGGTATGGCCGTTGGATAATTTGGTGATGAAGTCATCAGTGTTGTCCGATGAACAAAAGAAAAAATTGCGAGAAGAAGTTGAAGCCAAATTTATACGAACTTTGGCTGAACAAGCAGAAGCAATTCCTCTTTCAGAAGTGGTACCTATAGCTTTGGATTGGGTTAACGGAAGAAGAACGCCCGATGCCAACCAAGAATTGAAGAGTGCCATCACTGGAATCTCATTGGGAACAAAAGCGCCTCATATTTTCAAGGCCTTGGTAAATGCCATTTGTTTTGGTTCTAAAATGATCGTGGATCGATTTGAAGAAGAAGGAGTGAAGATTGAATCTGTCATTGGTATTGGAGGGGTGGCCCGAAAGTCACCTTTCATTATGCAAACCCTAGCCAATGTTTTGAATATGCCCATCAAAGTTGCCGAATCCGACCAAGCACCTGCCTTGGGGGCGGCCATATACGCAGCTACCGCAGCTGGGGTTTATAAATCTGTTATTGATGCAAGTAAGGTGATGGGTAGTGATTTTGAGGCGGAATATTTCCCGCAGGCCTCCCAAGTGGAAGCCTATGCTAAATTGATGGAATCCTATAAGGAACTCGGTCAATTTGTGGAAGAACAAACCAATAAAAAAACATTAAAATGTCAAAATATAAATCGCTGAAAGAAGAATGTTATGAGGCCAATATGGAGCTCAATGCCCTGGGTCTGGTCATTTATACTTTTGGCAATGTTAGTGCTGTAGACCGGGACAATGGTGTTTTTGCTATCAAGCCCAGTGGCGTGCCTTATGAGAAACTGAAGCCATCGGACATGGTGGTTTTGGACTATAATAATACAGTGGTGGAAGGCGATCTAAGACCTTCATCCGATACCAAGACCCATAGTTACCTCTATAAAAATTGGGAAAATATTGGTGGTGTGGCCCATACCCATGCCATGTATTCCGTTTCTTGGGCGCAGGCCCAAAGGGATATTCCCATTTTTGGAACAACACATGCGGACCACCTTACACAGGATATCCCATGTGCGCCTCCAATGGCGGATGATTTGATTGAGGGGAATTATGAGCACAATACCGGAATTCAGATTTTAGATTGTTTTTCATCCCGAAACTTGGATTACAATGAAGTGGAAATGGTTCTCATAGGGAACCACGGTCCTTTTGCCTGGGGCAAAAACGCGGCCAAGGCCGTGTACAATACTAAAGTATTGGAGACCGTGGCGCAGATGGCCTATCTAACCCTTCAAATCAACCCCAACGCCCCTAGATTAAAAGACTCTTTAATAAAAAAACATTATGAGCGTAAACATGGCAAAAATGCCTATTACGGTCAATGACAACCAATAAGTAAATAAATGAAAATAGCTGAAAAGGAGATTTGGTTTGTAACAGGAAGCCAGCATTTGTACGGCCCTGAAACACTTAAACAAGTGGCTGCAAACTCAAAGAATATTGTGGACGGATTAAATGGATCTGGGAATTTGCCCATTTCTTTGGTATTCAAGCCTGTGGTGACCACTCCAGATGAAATTACTGCTGTGTGCAGGGAGGCAAGTAGCGATGTCAATTGTATTGGTGTTGTGGCGTGGATGCATACCTTCTCACCATCAAAAATGTGGATTGCCGGACTTACGGTATTGAGCAAGCCATTGTGCCATCTTCATACCCAGTTCAATGCCGAAATTCCATGGGAGAGCATTGATATGGACTTCATGAACTTGAATCAATCGGCGCATGGCGACCGTGAATTTGGTTTTATGATGACCCGTATGCGTAAAAAGCGCAAAGTTGTGGTTGGGCATTGGAAAGATGCACGCGTACAACAAAAACTGGCCGTTTGGTCAAGGGTAGCTTTAGGTTGTCATGAACTGCAAAACATGAAAGTGGCCCGAATCGGGGATAATATGCGTGAAGTGGCCGTTACCGAAGGTGACAAAGTAGCTGCACAAATGAAATTTGGAGTCGCCGTAAATGGGTATGATTCTTCGGATATCACCAAAATCATAGATACACTGGATCAAAAGTCAATTGACCAATTGCTTGAGGAATACGAATCGAGCTACACCTTAACAGATGCCCTTAAAAAAGGAGGTGCCCAACGTGAATCACTTGTCGAGGCTGCCAAAATTGAATTGGCAATTCGCACTTTCTTAGATGGCGGTGGCTTTAAAGCCTTTACCGATACCTTTGAGAACCTAGGGGTTTTACGTCAGCTACCCGGCTTGGCCGTTCAGCGTTTAATGGCTGATGGTTATGGTTTTGGTGGAGAAGGAGACTGGAAAACGGCGGCCATGGTCCGTACCATGAAAGTTATGGCCAAAGGATTGGACGGTGGAACTTCCTTTATGGAGGATTACACCTACCATTTCACTCCTGAAAAAGATTATGTATTGGGATCACACATGTTGGAAATTTGTCCATCCATCGCCATTGGAAAACCCTCTTGCGAAGTACACCCATTAGGCATCGGAGGCAAGGAAGACCCTGTGCGTTTGGTGTTTAATTCACCCGCAGGGGATGCGCTCAATGCATCCTTGGTAGATATGGGAAATCGCTTCCGTTTGATCGTAAATGAAGTGGAAGCTGTGGAACCTATAGCAGATTTACCTAAATTGCCAGTCGCCAGGGTACTTTGGGATGCAAAACCTAACCTGGATGTGGCTGCCACGGCTTGGATATTGGCTGGGGGAGCTCACCATACGGTATATACACAAGCATTGACCACAGAGTACTTGGAAGATTTTGCCGATATTTTCGGTATCGAACTTTTGGTAATAGATGAGGAAACTCGCATTAGAAGCTTCAAGGGTCAAATACATGCCAATGAAGCCTATTACCACCTGTTTCAACATAATATGTAGCATATAAATTGAAAAATAACTGAACCAACTAAAATGATGAAGACAATACAAGCTTCTTTACTGTATTTTGTTTTTCTTGCAGCACTCTTAAATTTAGGGTGCAAGGAAACTAAAAAAGATAACCAACCTGAGAATGAAATGGTGAAGACCGAATCTGAGAAAAACCATATTGAAAAAAGTGCCTTTGGCGAAATGCCGGATGGCCAAAAAGTGGATAAGTATACTTTAAGCAACGACAACGGTATGGAGATTGATGTCATCACCTACGGTGGTATCATCACACGTTGGACCGCTCCCGATAAAAATGGGAAGTATGAAGATGTAGTTCTCGGATTCAATGATTTGGACTCTTATTTTGGCGATGTTCCCTATTTTGGCGCCTTGATTGGTCGCTATGGTAACCGAATTGCCAATGGTCAATTTTCGTTGGAGGGTGAAACTTATACCTTGGCAAAAAACAATGGGCCAAACCATTTACACGGTGGACTTAAAGGGTTTGATAAAAAGGTATGGAAAGCTGAACCCGAAAGTACAGATGATGGTGCTGTACTGGTACTTACCTATACCAGTGCCGATGGTGAAGAAGGTTATCCTGGTAAGCTTGATGTAAAAGTGACCTACACCTTAAAAGGTGACAATGAATTGGATATTCAATACGAAGCGGTGACCGATAAGCCAACGATTGTGAATCTAACGCAGCATACCTATTTCAATCTTTCAGGAGATTTTTCCCAAAATATCTTAGATCATGAGGTTACCTTGAACGCACCAAGCTATTTGCCTGTTGATGCCGGATTGATTCCTACTGGGGAGCTTCGTCCCGTTGAAGGGACCCCATTTGATTTCAACCAACCAAAAGCTGTTGGGAAGGAAATAAATGCCGATAACGAACAGATTAAAAGAGGTGGAGGGTATGACCACTGCTGGGTGCTGAATGAAATGGAAGGAGATTTTGGTTTTGCAGCCTCTGCCTATCATCCAGAAACTGGACGAGTTTTGGAAGTCTATACAGATGAACCTGCAATTCAATTCTATACCGGGAATTTCTTGGATGGTTCTTTATCCTCTAAAACTGGAGGAACCTATGGCAAACGTTCAGGACTTTGCTTGGAGACTCAGCATTATCCCGACTCCCCTAATCAAGAAGCGTTCCCAACAACAAGACTGAACCCCGGAGAAACCTATAGCTCCCATACCAGTTTTAAATTTTCAACTAAATAAACCACCATCATGCAGACATTGGATACTATTGATTGGATTACCATATCCATTTATTTTATAGTGCTTTTAGGGATAGCAGTTTGGGTTATCCGAAAAAAGAAAGAAAACACCGAAGATTATTTCCTTGCCGGTAGAAATGTAGGATGGTTCGTAGTGGGAGCCTCCATTTTTGCCTCCAATATTGGGTCGGAACACGTAGTGGGGCTCGCTGGAGCAGGCGCCGGGGACCGTTTGCCCATGTTGATCTATGAAATTCAAGCTTGGGTAGTATTGATTTTAGGTTGGGTCTTTCTGCCGTTCTATGCAAGGGCAGGGGTCTTTACCATGCCCGAATTCTTGGAAAAACGTTTTGATGCCCGTTCACGCTGGATTCTTTCTGTATTTTCCATTGTAGCGTATGTGCTAACCAAAATTTCGGTGACCATCTATGCAGGGGGTGTTGTGGTTTCTGCTTTGTTGGGTATCGATTTTTGGACCGGAGCCATCGCCACTGTGGTACTGACAGGGGTGTATACCATTTTAGGTGGGATGCGTGCCGTGGTCTATACGGAAACGCTACAAGCCATTATATTGATTATTGGAGCCGCCGCCCTTACAGTTATTGGACTGGATGAAGTGGGAGGATGGCAAAGCATGAAGCAGACTGTGACTCCAGAATATCTGAATATGTGGCGCTCCGCCTCTGACCCTAATTTTCCGTGGCCACCACTTTTAATAGCAAGTACCATTAGCGGGATTTGGTATTGGTGTACAGACCAGTACATTGTGCAACGAGCCCTTACCGCTAAAAATATTAAGGAAGGAAGACGAGGAACCATTTTTGGAGCATTGCTCAAATTAATGCCCGTTTTCTTGTTTTTGATTCCCGGGGTTATCGCCTTGACCTTGAAAATGAGAGGTGAGTTGGAATGGGACACTCCAGACCAAGCATTTCCGGTTTTGATGAGTAATTTGCTGCCATCCGGATTACGAGGATTGGTTGCTGCAGGCCTTTTGGCAGCATTGATGAGCTCATTGGCATCCGTTTTCAACTCTTGTTCCACCTTGTTTACCGTTGACATTTATAAAAAATTACGACCCAATACCCCAGAGAAGAAATTGGTACGGACGGGTCAGATTGCGACTGTGATTACGGTAATCATCGGTATCATCTGGATTCCGATTATGGCCAACATCTCTGGAGTGCTTTACGAATACCTGCAAAGCGTACAATCGTACATAGCACCACCTATAACGGCGGTATTTTTGTTGGGTATTTTCCACAAGAGAATCAACGCACAAGGTGCTTTTGTCACTTTGATTGTTGGATTTGTGGTAGGAGCACTTCGGATTGTCTTGGAGTTGGCTAAGGGATCACTGGATCCAAGTAGCTTCTGGTTTACTTTGGGGGATATGAACTTTTTGTCTTTTGCATCATGGTTTTTCCTATTCTGTATCATTTTAATACTGGTAGTAAGTTATGCCACTGCTGCACCATCTGATGAAAAACTGAAGAACTTGACATATGCCACTATTTCTAAAGAAGCAAAACAGGAGAACAAAGGCAGCTATAATTGGAAGGATATAGCCATATCCCTATTGATCATAGCCATTGTGATTTACGTTATGGTTTGGTTCAATGGGAAGTAGTTGCTGAAAGACTAAAATTAGAAATGAAAAAAATCTCCCTGTTTTTTCAGGGAGATTTTTTTTGTATTTAACGTAGATTATAACCTACAATATGTACTGATATATTGATTCATTAAGATGTATGAATTGTTGTAATCCACTAGAAATCGTCCAGTACTAAATTGACAATCAAAACTGAGTACATCACCTTCCTTGATTTGGTTGAAATCCAGATTTGGGGCCTCGGTTGGATTACAGATGATGGGTTTTGAGAAATCTTCCAAAATATTTTTTGCGATGGAATTGGTTTCGCTTTTCAGTTTGTTCAATATTTCTGTGGATATGGAATGCTACTCTTGATATTTTTCCAGTATGCCTAATGCAGTTGGGATTAGGGGAATACCCAATCTGGATTTTGTTTTGGTAGTTATAAGGACCACATCCTTCCTTGGGGCATCATGAGGAGCCGCCCAGGATGTAACGTATGAATGTCCATTCCGACTGTACGTCTTCAAACGAATCTGAACTAGTCCGGTCCAAAGTTAAGTTATAGTTTCAACTTTTGAATTCTTTAGGTATTTCCTGTATTTTTTTGATGTAAATATCTTTGTAATAAACCTCGGCTCCTTCCGATTGCAGAATGATTTTCCCTGATTTCAATGGTTGGTTACTGCTATCAATTCGTGAATTGAACAAACGCATGACCACTTTGCCGTTAACAATATATATACTAGAATCGTCCAAAACAATAAGTTCCACATCATTCCATTGGCCCAGGGGTTTTTCCGCGTCAAAAGCCTTGAACACCCTCCGTTTTGCTAAACTGTCCTGAGTGGCGGTTTCCAAAATTTCCGCAAAATGGTACGATCTCAATTTTGCACCCTCCTTGAACATGTAGTATTTATCATCATACGGAATACTTGGAACATCTATTTCTACATCGCCTACAGGCCAATAATCGCCCATATCACCTTGTTGTATTTGAAGCTCCTGTGAATTCATCCAGAAATCTGCGCCCCCGGGTTCTCCAAAACCATGATAAAGTAGGCCGCTATCCCGAGGACCTTTTTCCCTGGGCGGATGCATATCCTCGCCCCACTTTACTTTCAACTTTAAATGGTAGTTGCTAAATTCTTCTTCGGTATATATCATTCCCCAGGCCACACCCGAAATCCGGATAGCATTGCCTTGATCGGTCCCTACAACCTTTATTACCTCAAGAGGATCATTATCGATCCCAAAGGGTTCTATGGTATTTCCTACGGAATCTACTTTCAAATTATAAGGAGTTGCCAAATAGGAATGCCAGCCGGCCAAGTCGGTTCCATTCCAAATGGGCATCCATTCATTATCATTGTCTTTCTTCTTGTTATTTGACTGACAAGAAAGGATGGGGATTAGGATCAAGATTAAAATATAATTTTTCATTTCGTATGGTTTTCGAATGACCTGCAAAAATGCAGTTCCCTGATTTTTAAGGAAATATAGCGAAATACTTTCAATAATGGCCGGGGAAGATGGACTTCCTTATAATCCTTGGAGATGTTCGTCAAGGAGGCTAGCGGAAGCGGGCATACCCTTATGGGATTTTGCGACTGCCTACCGGTAGGCAGGGTATTGGGAATAAAATCTGTTGTGCCAACCCCAGGGCTTCGGGACGGCGATGATGTAACATTTCCAGATGGGCGGGAATCGCGGTACGCGATGTAGCCTATTGGGTCGCCTCAGGCGTCACAAGCTTAACGAACACATGAATACCTTTAAAAAACAATAGAAATAATATGAATAATGCGACATCATCTTGTTTATATAGAAGTAAAATACATCTATATATCCCCAAATTGGAATAAAATCGATGTATTTGATCATCTTTTATTTGAACTCTATTTGGGTTTACCTTAAAAATTCAATAATCGCAGAACAACATAAAATATGGATGGACATAACAAACATCCTATTCCTGTATAAAATGTGGAGGTCAATGCCCCATACGGAACTAACTCTTCATCCGTGGCCGCAAGTCCTGCCACCACCCCACTGGTTGTTCCAATCAACCCACCAAAAACAATCGCAGAATGTGGGTTGTTCAATTCAATTTTCTTTGCTATCAAAGGCGTACCAATGGTTGTAAAAATGGTCTTTACCACCCCTATTGCCACACTGATGGCAATTACATCCGAACTTGCCCCAATGGCCGTACCGGTCACTGGACCCACTATGTAGGTGCAGGCCCCGGCCCCAATAGTGGTTAAACTCTCAATATTGGTATAGCCCAAACTCAACCCTATCAAAACCCCTATTGTAAAGGATATGAAGACCCCAATGAGCAAAGAGACAACTCCGGCCAAACCTGCTTGTCTTATTTTTGATAGATCAGCACTCATAGCCGTAGCCACCACGGCAAAATCACGTAGCATGGGGCCTCCTAATAATGCCATACCTGCAAAAAGAGGAATATTTGAAATACCTTTTTCATCCCCCAAAAAAGCAAGTGACAAACCTATAATGATCGCTATGGCAACCCCAGGAATCTTCTTATTGGTGATATATTTTGAAACCCAAGAAGAAAACAACATGATCACCCCCACACAAAGGAAGGCAAA
Organism: Allomuricauda sp.; assembly: GCA_050303195.1. Taxonomy (GTDB): domain Bacteria; phylum Bacteroidota; class Bacteroidia; order Flavobacteriales; family Flavobacteriaceae; genus Flagellimonas. Next base: position 13,294 of record JBNLBG010000011.1, read on the forward strand.
TACCAACCCATTTTTTCCAATGATGGTTTTGATGATTTCCATGTATTATTTATTTTGAGAATTTGTGTTTTTATGCCTCCCAATCTTGGATAACAGAGGGACCATTAACATACATACAGCAGTTGCACTTATACCCACAGTGACAGCTAAAAAGCCTCCTGAAAGTGCTGCCTTTACATTTAATGTGGAGGCCATCGCCACAATAATTGGAATGTACATGGAACTCCAAAACCAAATACCTTTTTCCGTTTCCAAAACCAGCAATTTCTTTTTCCGGAGATAAATGCTGGAGGTCATCAAGAGGAACATGGCAAAACCCACCCCACCTATATCACTATTAATATTGATCAGATGGCCCAATAGGTGGCCCAATAGTTTTCCGATTAGAAAACATGCAGATAACAGTGCAACTCCGTAGATTTTCATTGGTATTGTTGATTGGTGGCAAATAGTTCTTTGATATTATTCTTGGTGACCTTGCCCATGACATTTCTAGGTAAATCGGCCATAACCATATATTTCCGAGGTGTTTTATAGCCAGGTAATTTTTTGTGCAACCAAGATTTTAGCTTTTCAATGTCAAAATTATCTGTCTGGGCGACAATTGCTGCACCAATTATTTCACCCCATTCCAGATCTGGAATGCCAACAACGCCACAGTCCATTATTTTGGGATGTTTGCGGAGGATTTCTTCAATTTCCAATGCCGAGATCTTATATCCTCCAGATTTTATGATGTCCACCGAATTTCTCCCAAGAATTTTAATGCTGTCACCATCCAAAACGGCAATATCACCAGATTTAAACCATCCATCTGGAGTGAACGCCTCTTGCGTTGCTTTGGGCTTATTCCAGTATTCTTTAAAAACATTGGGACCCTTTATTAGGATTTCGCCGGGTTCCCCGTTTTGAACAGGCCTACCATCCATATCCGCTAATCGAATTTCAACTCCAGATAGGGGTTGTCCAATATGGCCTGGCTTTCGTACACCATCATAAGGGTTGCTAATGGCCATGCCCATTTCGGTCATCCCATATCTTTCCAGTAAAATATGGCCGCTGATTTCTTTCCATTGTTCCAAAACACTGATAGGGAGGGCAGCAGAACCGGATACCATCAGTCTAAACTTTTTAAGCTGTTTTGAGATTGATTTCTGTTCCGTGGGTGTTAAGTCATTATAATGGGCAATCAATTTAAAGTATATAGTGGGTACAGCCATAAAAACGTTCACCTCACCTTTGTTGAATATATCATAGACCACTTTGGGATCAAACTTGGGAAGGAATTCACAACAGGCTCCACTCCATAGTGCGCAACTCAGCATATTGATAATACCATGCACATGGTGAAGCGGGAGTACATTGAGCACATGGTCCTCTTTATTCCATTTCCAAGAATCTACCAATGCGGTTATTTGAGCTTCGATGTTGTCATGTGTGGTCACCACTCCCTTTGGTGCACCGGTTGTTCCGCTGGTATAGAGGATTAATGCGCTGCGGTGCATCTGGACATCCGGTAACTCCCCTTTTTGGAACTCTATTTCTGACAATGATATAAATAGAATCTTGCTGGTATTGAAAAGAGGGGTCAATAGGGATCTAAACTCTTCTGAAAAAATAACGGTTGAGGCTTTCGTGTCGTTGAGGATATATTCAATAGAAGGTAAAGGATGCTTTTCACAAAGTGGTACTGCAATACCTCCGGCTCTCCATATCCCCCATTGAATGGTAGCGTATTCAAAACTAGCCGGTACAAGAAAGGCTATCCTTGACCCATCCAAGTCTTTTTGCCCGTTTAGTAATCTAAGTGCTACGTTCTTGGACTTTTCCAAGAGCTTATCATAAGAATGACTCTCACCTCCACTCTTGATTGCAGTTCGTCTGGCAAATGTAGAGGCTTTTTCAATTAATTCTATCATGGACTATTTGGTTGGTGAAATTCAAAAATCGAAATACTTATGCGGTACGAAGGTTCTATTCCGTCATCGGGCAACCCAACATAACATTACTTTTTTGGCAATTTTATAAAGATTGAATGTTTAGTTTACAAGATATGAATGTTTTTACAAGCTTTCAAATAGAACTGTATCCTCTCTTAACCAAGTCAAATCTTCTCGCTTTGGAGAAGTCATTGAAATGAACCCACATCCCCTTTTTACGGTTTGAGGACCATGGCAATCGTTTATTTGAACTAATGAAACTCAAGGTAGTATTCAAAAAACGGCAGCACCTGTTGTGGAATACGGCCATCTTTCGTGTATATATTGTTCACATGGGTTCCGATGTACTCTTCGGCAAAATGTTCAATGCCCAGATTCTCCAATTTTAGGCTGAACATCTTACATTGTTGTGTAAATCTTTCCCCAGCATTTCTGCCCCAATCCATTTTTATGGCCTTCAAACTTTTTAGGTTATCAATGTAATCTTGAAGGTTATAAAATGGCATATTATCGTGCCATTTTTTAAGGATTTCCTGGTGGATGATCAATTTACCATCCTCATAATCAAATGGAAAATCGCAATAAAATGGAGGATTATTTGGGTTAGGTGACCAAGAACGCGCGAAGGCTACCATTACTTTTCCAAAATAGGTTTTCTCCAAGGCCTCGAAAGTGGATATTTTTGATAGTTGCTCAAAAGTCTCGCTGTTGGGGCCGTATTCGCGAACAATGGCCAATGCTCCTGGACTGATAGCATATACTGTGTTGAAAACGTCTGGATGTTTCATGGCAATGTTCAAGGCGCCGTAACCTCCCATACTGTGCCCGGTTAAGCCTCGACTTTCTTTCTTCGCAAGGGTTCGATAATTATCATCCATATATTTTACGAGGTCTTGTACCGTAAAATCTTCCCAATTCCCAAATATCCCAGAGTTGGAATAAAAGCTACCTTCGTATGTTGTCTTTTGATTGGGAATAACTAAAATAAAAGGCCGAATACGTTTGGTTTCAATAGCAAAATCCAAGATTTCTTTCATGTATTCCAACATGGTATGGTCGCCATAAAATCCATGTAGAAAATAGATGACAGGATATTTTGTGGTTTCCTTGTTGTAGTTGGGAGGGAGATACACCCCGACTTTTCTTGTTGGATTTTCGCCAAAGTCATTCGCTAAGTTTTCGGAATATATGGAATCAACAACTATGGTTCCTTGGGTAGTTTGTGTATAGGTCAACTGAAAGGTAAAAATGACCAAGATTATTTTAAGGAGTATTTTCATCAGCTAAGTTTTAATCTATTATGTTCAAAGGCATTTCCAGTAAGATGGAAGATAAAGTCTTGCCATGTTTGTCCAATCGTAAAGAGCGGGTAACACCACCCCGGAGGGCTTTGTGCATCACAAAATTCATGGCTCCCAAGTTTGGGATTTCATATCTTATGATTTCACCCTGAATGGTTTCGCCAAGAAACTGTTTTACAGCGGTTACGGTCACCAATCTTTCCAAGGTAGGGTAATCCTTTTCATCAAAAGCAATAACGGAGATATTGATGATGTCTCCCTTGTCTCCGGTTCGCGAATGTGCCAAATCTTTAAGTTTCATGTTTTAGCTTTTAAAGATTTCAATCTTAGGGATTACCTTGTTCTTGTCCATTAAAATGGATTGAATGGCAATGATTTCTGTTATGGTTTTCGATACACCACCACCGGCAGCGGGCCCGTTGGTGTACAATGTTTCCACCTCGTTGACCCATTGAACCGCTTCTTGTCTGGTCTTTGTTTTGGCAGCTGCCCGTAAGCGCACCTCAACAGGGTTTACTTGCGCCATGGGTGATTTCAAAAGGCTGTTGACCCCAATTAGCTCAAACAGCATGTCTTCAACTTCAATGTGATTGATTTTTAGCCGTTGTTTGATGACTTCCAAGGCCAATTCCCCTCGCTCAACGGCATAACTGCCTCCGTAGCTTATTTGTGCATCTGCCATAAAGCCATCATGATATCCCACGGACACTTTTAATTTTCCAGTCAATGGTTTTCCGGTCGCACCGGTAACTTCAATTTTGTCTTTTTCCAATTCGTTTAATGTGATAGCGGAAAAATCGGCCACCACATTGGGGGTCAAATATTCTGATGGATCATGCACTTCGTACAACAATTGCTCTTTACAGGTTGCTTTGGTTACCAAGCCTCCTGCACCCTTCAATTTGGTAATGGTAAAGGAACCGTCTTCATTGATTTCGGCAATAGGGAACCCGAGATTTCCCAGATGGGGAACCTGTTTTGATGCGCCATCAGCGAAATAACCCCCACACACTTGCGCGGCACATTCCATTAAATGACCCAAAGCGGTTCCTTTTCCCAAAAGAGGATAGTCCTCCAAAGACCAACCGAATTCATGGATAATGGGTGCCAAAAATAGGGCAGGGTCCGCCACCCTTCCCGTTAGGATAACATCAACATCTTCTTTTAGAGCGGATAAAATTCCCTCAACGCCCATATAGGCGTTGGCAGAAACAATTTGTTCCCCAATGGCAGAAATGGAATCTCCACTTTCCAAAAAAGTTTGTGTTTCAAATTCAAGCATCGATTTGACGTCATCGCCAAATACAGCCGCTATTTTTAAATTGTTCAGACCAAGATTTTGGGCAATCGCTGCAGTTTTTTGAGCTGCAGCAACAGGGTTGGCAGCTCCCATATTGCTGATAAGCTTTACTTTTTTGGAAGCACAGTGGGGCAAACAGGCTTTCATTCGCTTTTCCAATAAAGGGTCGTAGCCCAATTCTGGATTTTGCTTTTTTTGCAATTGGGCCAATGCTATGGTTCTTTCCGCCAAACATTCAAAGACAATAAAATCAAGATGGCCCTTTTTAATAAGGTCCACAGCGGGGTCGATTCGATCCCCCGAATAGCCTGCTCCTGATCCTATGCGAATTGTTTTCTTCATTTTAAATTGGAATCACTCCTATAATCACTGAAATCAGAGTCATGACCAAAGTGGTCATAAATGCGTATTTAAAGGTGAACTTTTGATGGTCGGCCAAATCAACTTTCGCTAAACCGATCAATAAGAAAGTAGCCGCCGTCAATGGACTTAATGGAAATCCTGTTGTCATTTGTCCCATAATGGCCGCTTGACCCATGGTTGCTGGTGCAATACCAAATTCGCTTCCTGTCTGTGCCAATATCGGCAAGAATCCAAAGTAAAACGAATTAGGGTCGAACAAAAAGCTCAACGGCATACTTAACACGGCTAGAATAAGCGGTAGTTTTTTTCCAGCTGTACTTGGAATAATTTCCACAGCACTTTCGGCCATTTGGGCAATCATTCCGGATTCCTTCATGATACCGGTAAAAACCCCAGCAGCCAATAATATGGAGGCCATTAAAATGGCAGCTCTAGAATGATTGAAAATTAAATCTTTCTGTTTTTCCAAACTGGGGAAGTTCAACATTAACACCAAAACGGTACCTATCATAAAGACCAAAGCGGGAGGCACCATTCCTGAAATTAAAAAAAAGAGGGTGGTGATGGTGATGGTGACGTTGAGCCAAAAGAATTTTGATTTGGATCCCATTGCAAAAACTTCCGTCTCTACAGTTTTGTTTAAAAGCTCGTGATTTTGAACGCCTAGGCGTTTGGATTCCTTCCTTCCCAGATACCAAGCGATAAAAATCACAAATAAAAGCCCAATTAGCTGGGGAATCATTACAGGAGAATAAATCTCGGCAACACTCAAGTTAAGTGCAGAGGCTGCACGAATGGTAGGACCGCCCCAAGGAAGCAAATTCATGGTGCCTGCGGCCAGTGATACTATACAGGCCAATACCCGTCTGTCCATTTTAAGTTTTTCGTAAAGCGGTAAAATAGCGGGAATCACGATGAGGAACGTGGTAGCTCCGGAACCGTCAAAATGTACGGTCATGGCCAGCAAAGCCGTACCAATAGCGATTAGGGTGGGGTTGGTGCCCACCCATTTTAAAATGGTATTTATTATGGGACTGAACATTCCTGCATCGGTAAGAATGCCAAAAAATAGGATGGCAAAAACAAACATGGCCACTACGGGAGCAATATCTTTAATGCCCTTAAGAGCAAAATCAAAGGTTTCCCATCCAAAACCAGCCAACAACGCACCGATGACCGGAACCAAAATCAAGGCAGCCATGGCACTCATTTTTTTACTGAGAATGAGCGTCAGTAGGATTAAAATAATAAGCAGGCTGGTCAGGAGCAATCTAGTTGGATTAAAAGGTTCACTTGACGCTAAAAATGGCTCTTTAATATCGGGTCAAAGCCGGAAACCCTATCTATAATTTTAAATGTCCCCATCGAAATGGTCTGTCGTGGTATGATCTTTGGGGGGCAATCATAGTACCTCACTTCAATGCCATTGTTTTCAACCCCTTTTCACAGTGTTTTTTTCTACCCATCCGCCACTAATACCTAAACCGACCCCAAAGCATTGTAGATTAATTTTGGGTCGATATGGATATTAAGGGTTGGCATTTTGTATTTACTTATCATTTAATAGGATCCAATTATTATATGTGGTATTCATTAAGCATGGAATCCATTTGTTCCCTTTTATGACCTACGTATGATCTATTTTGGTTTTGTCAAAACTATAAAGATATGGTGCCTTATTGGCTGCTCCAGTGAACAATTTTTCATGTCTTTTCAAAATATCCATGCTAAGCATTTTGCGTTGAAAGGTGGTACGCCTCAATTCTTTGTTCAAAATGATTTCATAGACTTTTTGTAATTCCTTCATAGTGAACTTTTCAGGTAAAAGATTTGCTCCAATCAGTTTTTTGTCAAGATCATCTCTTATAGCCTCTAAGGCCTTTTCCACGATTTCCTCATGATCAATCATCAAGGGAGGCAATTTGTTTATGTCATACCAATCGATTGAGTCGGATAAGTCGTCCGGTGTGGGCTTTACCTGATTATAATTGATCAAGGAATAATATCCTATGGTTATAAACCTATCCAATATCCAATGGTCCTGTGCCAATTCATGGCCTCGACCACGTGCAATTTTCTTCATGGGTTCAGCATTGGCCCTACTCAATTTTCCAAAAGCATGAAACTGCTCTAAATGAATTTGTTCAAGACCTGTGCGTTCCCTAACACCTCTTTTGACCGCATCAAATAAGTTTTCATCACAACGTATAAAACCTCCTGGAAGCGCAAATAGGCCAGAGTTTTTATATTCAAGAATTAAAATTTTTAATTTTTCTCCCGTAAAACCAACTATTACAGTGTCATAAGAAATATTAGTTATATATTCTTTTTTTGAAGGTATCATATTGTTGATATCGGAAAATTTATGTTAAAAAAACATAAATATAAAAAAATTTGTATTATTGTAACAAAATGATACAATAATATATAAAACATGAAGATAACCAAATTATGTTGGATTGTGTTTCTTGCACTGGGTGTAACCTATTCACAAAACAAAAATGCATTCCCTGTTCAAGTTAAGGTTGAGCATGGTATAATCGAGGGTGATTACAACACGCATAACGGAATCCAAACCTTTTTTGGGGTTCCCTTTGCAAAACCCCCGGTAGGTGACTTAAGGTGGAAAGCTCCACAGCCCATGGATGATTGGGAAGGAATAAAGGAAACCAAAACCTTTGGCCCACGCCCTATGCAAACGCTTGTTTTTGGAGATATGAAATCCCGTTCCAATGGTGTGAGCGAAGATTGTCTTTACCTAAATATTTGGACACCAGCCAGAAGAAACACCAAAGACCTTCCCGTACTTGTTTATTTCTACGGAGGGGGAAATGTTGCGGGCGATGCCTCAGAAAACCGTTATGATGGTGAGAGTATGGCCAAAAAGGGAATGGTAGTGGTGACCACCAACTACCGATTGAACATATTCGGCTTTTTGGCACACCCAGAGTTGTCCAGGGAAGCTTCTTACCATGCCTCGGGAAATTACGGGGTGCTTGACCAAAATATGGCTTTGCAATGGGTGAAGAAAAACATTGCTGCCTTTGGAGGGGATCCCAATAAAATTACCATTGCTGGTGAGTCGGCAGGTTCCATTGGAACAAGCCTTCAGATGGCATCCCCGTTATCCAAGGACTTAATTGCTGGTGCCATTGGAGAAAGTGGTGCGGCCATAAATCCAACTATGGCCCCCGTTAGTTTGGAGGAAGGTGAACAAATGGGAAAACAGTTTTTGGAAAAAGCAGGAATCCCGTCGATAGCGGAATTGAGAAAAATGAGCACAAAGGAAATCTATGAAATTTATAATGAATCACAACGTTTTGGGTTTCCGGTGGTGGTTGATGGTTACTTTCTTCCCAAGACCCTACCTGAAATATTTGAAGCCGGGGAGCAAGCCCAGGTCCCTTTACTGGTAGGCTGGAATTCTGCTGAAATGCCTGCAATGGCATTAATGCAAGGGCAACCACTTACGGTGGAAAATTACCAAAACAAGATTAAGGAGCTTTACCCCAAGGATTATGAAAAGGTTTTGAAGCTTTACCCTTCCAACTCCCCCAAAGAACTCTTGTACTCGGCCACGCATTTGGCTTCGGACCGTTTTATCGCTTACAGTACTTGGAAATGGTTCGATTTGCATCGAAAAAACAGCAGTCAACCGGTTTACCGGTACCTGTATTCCAAACTGCGTCCACCCTTAAGGGATTCCAATTTAATTTCAGGCCTTGCTGGAGGTACCATAGAAAGGGATGAAAATGCTCCCCCTGAGATGCCCAAGGCGGTTGGGGCTCCGCACGCCTGTGAAATAGAATATGCACTCGGTAACCTCCATTTGGTAGATGATTATGAATGGACCAAGCAGGATTATATAGTATCCGAAATCATGCAGGCCTATTTTGCCAATTTCATCAAATATGGTAATCCTAATGCCGAAGGTCTGGCCAATTGGCCTGCAGCAGCTGCAAATGATAAAGCCCCACAGGTTATGGTCATAGACATTCAAAGCAAATCTGAGGCCGCTACCAAGGATGATCGCTATGAGTTTTTGGACAGCAAATACATCAACCCATAAGGTGGTTGGTCCATGTAACAATAAAGTACATTATTGTTGTTTGTTGAACTATAGATTAGAGGGTAAAACACGTTTTTCGGAAAGCAAATACCGCTGTACATAACTGGCTTAGGGGTTTTACTTGAAATTTCAAATCAATTATTTTGACCGTATTAGATTACTTTTTTGTAATAATTAGTGTTAAAATATTGCCAATTATAAAATTTTAACTAACATTGTTCCTGATTGAGACAATATGTGCAGTCGAAATCAAACTCTATAACTAACTAAATTAATTATTTATGAATCAACACAAATTTCAGCTTTTGATGAAGTGGGCTAATATGGTAAAAACATATCAAGCATCTATTTTGTCAATGACATTGATGCTGGTGGGTGGATCTGCACTGGCAGCAACCTCCAACTTGGACGAGACCATTCCTCCTTACCAAGTAACAATTACTGGTACAATTGTAGACGATTTGGGAGCCCCCTTGCCGGGTACAAACGTTATTGTAAAAGGCACCACTACGGGAACACAGGCGGATTTTGATGGGAACTATACCATTACAGCTGACTCAGACGCTACCTTAATTTTTTCTTATGTAGGGTTCAAGACCGTTGAAATTCCAGTAGATGGAAATACCACGATTGATGTTACAATGACAGAAGATGCTGCTGCTTTGGATGAGGTCGTAGTAACAGGTTATGGTACTCAAACAAGGGGAGACTTGACAGGCTCTGTTGGTACTGTTGATGTTTCGGAGGCCACCAAAACACCTATCGTGAACGCGGCCGAAGCCTTACAAGGAAGGGTTTCGGGGGTTACAATAACCAATAACGGAGCTCCCGGAGCCTCCCCGGTTGTACGTATTAGGGGTTATGGAACAGGTAACAATAATGACCCCCTTTACATTATCGACGGGGTACAAACGGATGACCCCGGTATCCTGAACTCCATAAATCCTGCAGATATTGAACAGATGAACGTGCTCAAGGATGGAGCTGCAGCCATTTATGGTGCACGGGCATCAAACGGGGTTGTGATTGTCACCACCAAAGGTGGTGGTTATAACATGGACACCGCAAAAGTTTCCTTGGATATGTATACAGGATTTTCAGCAGCCACCAATTTGCCAGAGCTGCTAAACCCTCAACAGCATGGAGAAATGATTTGGGAGAGTATTTTGAATGATGGTGGTACACCTTCACATGTTCAGTATGGTGATGGTCCAAACCCTGTTGTTCCTTCAACAATACAAGGTGATGTTCCAGTAACCATGAACGTGAAGCCAGGGGGAACCGACTGGTTAGACGAGATTTACAGAACAGCTATTACCCAAAATGCATCCATTACCTTAGAAAACGGGAATGAAAAATCCAAGTTTCTTTTTTCAGCAGGATATTTGAACCGTCAAGGTATTCAAATTCACACCGGTTTTAAAAGAGGAAATGCAAGATTGAACTCTGAATTTAAAATTGGAGATAGAATCCGAATTGGTGAGCACACCAATATTTCTTTTGATAGGAGAGCTGGAGGGCAGTCTTGGTACAACTTTGCCACTAGAATGTCTCCTTTGGTTCCGGTATATGATGCAGAGGGTAACTTTGCCGGTAGCTATAGTAATGCTAATGGCCTTGCCAATCCAAATAACCCTGTGGCAGAAGCTACTAGACAAAAAGATGATTATTTTAAAACTTTTAGGGTATTCGGAGATATCTATGCTACATTGGATATTATGGACGGGTTACAGTTCAAAACATCCTTTGGTGGTTCCATTAGAGCCTATAATGATAGACGTTTTAGGGCGTTGATACCAGAATCTCCCGAGCCTCTTGCAACGAATACTTTGACTGAGGCCGATCAAGCTACTTACGAATGGGTATGGACCAACACCCTAAGTTATAACAAGTCTTTTGGTAATCACAATATCAATGCTTTGGTCGGTATTGAAGCCTTGGATGTACACGGTAAAGGAAAAGAAATTTCCAGAACGGGTTACTTTTTTGAAACACCTGATTATTACTTATTAAGTAATGGTGGTGGTGCGGCCAATGTGGCTTATGCCTATGATGACTCATCATCTTTGTTCTCTTTGTTTGGAACAGTGAACTACAATTATGACGGTCGTTATTTGTTAACGGCTACCGTTCGTCGTGACGAGTCATCTAGATTTGTAGGTGACAACAAGAGCGATATTTTCCCTTCATTCAGTGCAGGGTGGGTAGTGAGCAATGAGTCGTTCTGGCCAGTTGACTCCCCCATCAGTAGATTAAAGCTGAAAGGTTCTTGGGGACAACTGGGGAACCAAACGCTTCCAGTGAACAACCCAACAATCAATATTTCGGTATTAAGTGAGCAATACGCCAACTATGTTTATACGGGTAGTGGGGGAGCATCCCAAGGTGCACTTTTATCGGCTGCCGGTAATCCAGACTTGAAGTGGGAAACCAGTGAGACTACGAATTTTGGTATAGAGCTAGGTTTTTTTGAAAACAGACTGAATCTTTCCGCAGAGTATTTCACCATTACCACAAAAGATTTGATTAACCAAGATGAACAATTGTTTAGTTCAACAGCAATTGATGCTGCTCCACCTTATGTAAACTTGGGCTCCATTGAAAACAAAGGTGTGGATGCAACTTTGAGTTATTCAGATGAAACCGATTCTGGTTTCAGTTATGGAATCAATGTAAATTTCTCAAGCTATAAAAATGAGGTTGTTGATCTTATTAGCGCTTTCCAAACTGGTTTCGGAGGTTTTAGGACCACAGGAACTGTTACAAGAACACAGGAAGGACATCCCATATCATCTTTCTACGGTAGAATTGTAGATGGAATTTTTGCTTCAGAATCCGAAGTGGCCAATGCACCATCTCAAGGGTTTGATACCGATGCTGATGGGGTTGGAAGATTTCGATATCGAGATTTGAACAATGATGGCGTAATCAATGATGATGATAGAACCTTTATTGGGTCACCCCACCCAGATTTTACCTACGGGGTTAACCTGACATTAGGTTATAAAGGCTTCGATATGTCGGCCTTCTTTCAAGGTTCCCAAGGAAACGAAATCTTTAATAACGAAAAGGTTTATACTGACTTTCCGTCTTTCTTCGATGCCAACAGAAGTGTTCGGGTGTTGGATTCGTGGACCCCAGATAACCTAGATGCCGAATTACCGGCCTTAAGTCAGAGTATTACAAACAACGAAGGTCAGGCCAATTCATTTTTCGTGGAAGATGGTTCGTATATGAGATTAAAGAACCTACAAATTGGATATACCTTTAATGAAGAGGTCTCTAGTTATTTGGGAATGGATAGTGTTCGTTTTTACCTTCAAGGCACCAACTTGTTCACTATAACCGGTTATGATGGAGTCGACCCTGAACTTCGTCCTCGACTATTGAATAATGGAGGAATAGACAATCTTACCATAGGAGTTTCTGACAACAACTATCCTGTAGCTTCAATTTATTCCTTCGGAATTAATCTAAAATTTTAAAAAAAAATGAAAAAGAAACTGATTTATTCAACAATGCTTATAGGTCTATTACTATGGGCCTGTAGTGACGAATTCACAGAAAAGGCGGCAACAGGGGCACTTTCAGATGATGCCCTGCAAAATGCAACAGGTGTGGACCTTAAACTGACCGCTGCGTATTCTGCAATGGATGGAGAGCGTATTAACAGACAGGGGTCAGGAGTTGCTGCAGGGGGCGATAACTGGTGGACCGATGTGGTTTCTGATGACGCCCATAGAGGAAGTGAAGATGGGGATAATACCGCTTTGTTCCAGGTTGAAACCTTGGATTGGCAAACTGGTAATGAATGGTTTTTGGGAAGATGGAGCGCTCTTTTTGGAGGTGTTAACCGATGCAATGCCGTTCTTGATTTAATAAGCCAAATTGAGGAAGGGGATTTTACACAGCAAGAGGGAGAAGCTTTTTTCCTAAGGGGTTACTATAATTTTGAGCTTCAGAAGTTTTATGGTAATGTTCCTTTTATTTCTGTAGAGAACTTGGTGAATCAAGAGTTCAACCAACCCAACCCTGGCCCGATCTGGGCTCAAATTGAAGCCGATTTTCAGGCAGCGATTGATAGATTGGGTGATGAGATTATCATAGGTAGAGCAAATGCTTGGGTAGCCAAAGCCTTTTTAGGCAAAGCCTATTTGTACCAAGGAAAGTATGAGCAGGCATTGCCCTTGTTTAACGATGTGATCAACAATGGACCCTATGCTTTAAACGCAGAGTTTGTGGATAACTTTAATGCTGCTGGAGAGAATGGCCCAGAGTCTATGTTTGCCATACAGTTTGCTTCAGATAGTGGACGTTCTTATAACGGAAATGGTGCAGGTACTTTGAACTATCCAGGTGGGGGGCCTTTGGGAACATGCTGTGGTTTTTATCAACCTAGTCATGATTTGGTAAACGCTTACCAAACAGATGGTTCTGGATTGCCATTGTTGGATTCCTATGCTGCAACTGATGTTAATAATGATTATAATATTAACAGTGATGAACCATTTACACTGCATACAGGACCCCTGGATCCCAGACTGGACTATACAGTTGGCAGAAGGGGAATTGATTACAACGGTTTTGGTCTCAATCCAGGTAAAGAATGGATAAGGGCATCTTTTGGAGATATTTCAGGGCCTTATCTGCCCAAAAAGAATATGTACCAAGCGGATGAGGTCGATGCTAACCGCGGTACCGGGGGTTGGGGCTCAGACTGGTCCGGTATCAACTATAACATTATGCGTTTTGCCGATGTACTGTTGATGGCTGCAGAAGCTGCCGTGGAACAGTCTACTCCAGATTTGGCTTTGGCCTTGGACTATGTAAACCGCGTTCGTAATAGGGCCAAGAATATGTCCTATGTACAAACAGTGGACGGCACTGGTGATGCAGCCAATTATCAAATTGAGCCTTACGGAACCTTTCCGGACCAAGCCTTTGCTAGAAAAGCCGTTCGTTTTGAACGTAGGTTGGAATTTGGTATGGAAGGACATCGATTGTTTGATTTGAGAAGATGGGGTGTAGCAATGGAAACCATCAACACCTTCATCCAAAACGAAGGAGAGGATTTTGATCAGTCTAGCTATGATACAAAATTTAAGGAGTATCAGCCTAAACATAATTTATTCCCAATACCAATTAACGCAATAGATCAAAGTGGGGGTGTGTTGGAACAGAATGATGGCTTCTAAAAAATTAGTCTGAGTTAGTTTTTTAATTTGAGTAAAATAGGTTGCCAGCCTTTACTGGCAGCCTATTTTTAATTATATTATTTTAGCATTACCTTCCATTGTTGGCCCAATATTAACTGGTCATTAACTGAACATTAATCGTTGTTAGATCAACAACAGTGTTTGAATTTGTATTTTTAATATTGAAGCACCACAAGTAGCTTTTTTTTTAAAAATCAATACGATTTCTACTGAACAATGGTCCTTAGCAGTTTTCAAGCAATAGAGGCTTATCAATTATTTTGGTTAATCCGTAAATACTTCAGCACAGTGAATAAATATTATGTTTTCATTGCACTAGCTTCACTACTGGTGACTTCTTGTTCCAAAAAACAAGAAGATACGTTGTTTTCTAAAATCCCATCTAATCGCTCCGGTATTACATTTAACAATCAAATTGTTGAGACGGACAGTTTTAATATTCTGACCAGCGAGTATATCTTCAACGGTGGTGGAGTTGCCGTGGGTGATTTCAACAATGATGGCAAGCCCGACCTATTCTTTACAGGGAACCAAGTGGCCAACAAGCTCTATCTGAACCAGGGCGATTTTAAGTTCAAGGATGTCAGTGAAATTTCTGGAGTGGAAGCGATTGATAAATGGAAAACCGGTGTCGCCGTCATCGATATAAATAATGATTCACTACTGGATATTTATGTGTGTGCTGCAATGTTTGACACGGCCAAGGAAAAAGCCAACATACTATTTGTAAATCAAGGAGTTGATAAAGATGGCGTTCCCATTTTTAAGGAAATGGCCAAAGAATATGGAGTTGCGGATACTGGAAATAGTATGAACGCGGCTTTCATTGATTACGACAAAGATGGCGATTTAGACCTTTACGTGCTGAACAATGTGGACATTCATATTCTGCCGGCCAATTATCGGGAAAAGATTACCGATGGGTCTTCATTGAGCAATGACCGATTGTATCGCAATAATGGTGACAACACCTTTACCGATGTTACCATAGAGGCTGGCATTACCATAGAAGGTTATGGTCTTGGAGTGGCCATCTCCGATTTGGATTACGACGGTTGGCCAGACATTTATGTGAGCAATGACTATCTGAGCAACGATATCCTTTATATCAACAACGGTGATGGCACCTTTACGGATAAAATAGGTCAATTTATTAAACATCAGAGCAAATTCTCAATGGGTTCTGATATTGCTGATTTTAACAATGATGGCTTTCTGGACATTCTAACCCTTGATATGCTCGGAGAAACAAATTATAGATTAAAAACAACCATCAAAGAAAGCAGGTACAACGACTATTATATGAATGAAAAGTTTGGGTATGACTATCAGTACATGCGGAATATGCTTCAAATGGGCCAAGGACCAGATATGCCCTATAGTGAGATTGGGCTAATGGCTGGAATCGCCAAAACCGATTGGAGCTGGTCTCCACTTTTTGTTGATGCCGATAACGATGGACGCAAAGATTTACTGATTACCAATGGCTTTCCACGCGATATAACCGACCTTGATTTTGGTGAATTCAATTTTAACGTGCGGAAATACCTAGGTCCCTCCCAAATTTTAGATTCCATTCCTGTGGTCAAAATACCAAATTATGCCTACCGAAATGAAGGGAACGGACAATTCAAGGATGTGGGAGAAGAGTGGGGATTGAGCATTCCTTCATTTTCAAACGGTGCTGCTTTCGTAGATTTGGATGGCGATGGCGATTTGGATTATGTGGTGAGCAACATAAATGACGAAGCCTTTCTTTTCAAAAATAATTTGGATATTGAAGAAAAAGGAAGCAATAACTTTTTGCAGTTAGATTTGAAAGGTCCCGAATACAACAGGGCCGGTCTTGGTACCAAGATCGCAATCAGGTTTAAGGATGGAACTTTTCAGTATTATGAGCATCAGCTGAACAGGGGCTATTTATCCACGGTTCAGAGCAAGGCACATTTTGGTTTGGGGCCCCAACGGACAATTGCATCCCTTGAAGTACTCTGGCCAGATGGAAAAGTACAAGTGCTAAAAGACGTTGAAAGCAACCAATCTCTGGAGGTCAACTATGCTGAGGCAAGTCCCTCCAACACCAAAGAACTGGCGTTTCCCTTGGCACCCAAGAAATCCAACCCCATATACAACGAGATTTCCAGTCAAATTGGGGTCGATTTCCAGCATGAAGAGACCGATCTGGTCGATTTCAACGTACAACGTACCTTGCCGCATAAACTCACACAAAATGGGCCATGTATTGAAAAAGGGGACATTAACGGTGATGGGTACGAAGACTTCATAATTGGAAGCTCCCCCGGATACTCCCCAATGATCTTTATGCAAGATTCCAAAGGCAATTTTACAAGTTCCCCTTTGTTTGAGGGCGAAGAAGCCAAAAGATATGAAGAAACCAAAATGGCCCTATTTGATTTGGAAAACGATGGTGATCTGGACTTATACCTGGTCTCTGGGAGCAATGAGTTTGACTTGGGATCTCCCTTTTATTTGGATCGTCTGATAATCAACCAAGGCAATGGAAAATTTACATTGGCAACAGATAAAATGCCAAAAATAAATTCAAACGGATCAGTGGTGAGGGCTGAAGATTTTGATGGTGACGGCTATGTGGACCTTTTTGTTGGAGGCCGTACTCCTTTTTCGCAATATCCAATGCCGGACAAATGTTACCTGTTAAAAAATGAAAAAGGCACTCTTGTTGATGTCACCGAAACCTATAGCAAAGCCCTCAGGAGTCCAGGAATGGTCACTGATGCCAAATGGGCCGATTTGGACCATGACAATTTAAAGGACCTTGTCCTAGTGGGTGAATTTATGCCCATTACCGTTTTTATGAACAAGAAGGATACCTTTCAGCCAATGAACGAAACTGGAATCCAGCAACTTTCTGGATGGTGGGAATGTGTTTTGGCAGAAGATTTTGACAATGATGGAGATGTTGATCTGCTTGCAGGAAATTTGGGTATGAACAATTTATACCATCCTTCCGAAGAGCGGCCCGTAACCATGCTGGCGAAAGACTTTGATAATAATGGTGCTATCGACCCCATTATGTTTGCCTATTTTAAAGGTGATTTTGAGAATTCCAATTACGCGTCTTATCCGGTTAATTTCTGGGGCGATCTTATTGGACAAAGTCCCCTGTTCAGAAAAAAGTTCAATTATTTTAAAGAATACGCCAAAACCACCAAAAATGACCTATTCTCTCCCGAAGAACTTGAGGGAGCGCATGAATTAATGGCCAATTATGACCAAACCAGCTATTTTGAAAATGATGGAAGTGGTAAATTCAAGATTGGAAAGCTTCCGTGGCAGACACAATCTGCTCCTATAAAGTGTATGATCACTACGCATTCTGATACCAATACCTCAACAGATGTATTAATGATAGGTAATGACTATGGCAATGAAGTTTTTATCGGTAGATATGATGCTTTCAATGGCGGGGTGTTGTTGGGTGACAGCAAAGGAGGTTTTGAGTTTAAAAATGCTGAAGAAAGTGGTTTTAAGGTAACCGGTGATGGAAAAGACATGATTCAGGTGGAAAATGCTGCTGGAGGAAATCCTTATATAGTGGTCACTCAAAATAGAGGAAAAGCCTTGGTGTTTTCCAAAGCGGAGTAATGGATCAAGTTAAATCCTTGTTCTGTTGATGGTAAGGTGCCACAAAAATTATTTTAAGGTGTTTTCAAGAACCATAAAGTCTGTTTTGGATTGATTCCACTTATTTGCCAAGTCCTTAGGAATAGGGGTAAAATAATACGTAAAGGTGCTCAGTACAATATCTTGGTCGCCATCAGCATCAACATCCGCGGCCTTCAATAAAAACCACTTGTCATCCATATTTTCTGGCAATACCTTTTCCATGAAATTAAACCCGTTTTTGCCAGTGTTTTCTAGATAAACAAACGATTTTACGGGTCTTTCTTCGTAATTGGGAAAGGTTGAGACCAATGCAATGTCCAAATCCCCGTCTTCATCATAATCATACGTTTCACTTCGGGTAGCACCATACATGGGGTAAAAAAACGATTCCTGGAACTCATTTTTGCCATTGTTCAAATGTATGCGCATTCCATGGTACGGTTTTGCTATTTGGGTCTTGTCCGCATTGTCACCATGAACGGTTATGATATCCTCATCACCATCTCCATCAAAATCCACCATTTCAAACCAACTGGTACCAAACAAGGGGCTAAACCGTAATAACACCTCCCCAGTGAACGTCAAATTCTCTTGCTGGTACAGCACCATTATGGTTTCGTCCCCTTGAGCTTTTAAGAAGACGATATCGTCTTTTCCATCCATATTTACATCGCGGATGATGGTCCGTATTGCTCCTGGACTTTGCATAAGGACCTTTTTCGTGTAAATTCCATCGACTCCTTTTTGCAATAAGACAAGCTGTCCTGTTAAATGACCAAATTCACAGATTACAATTTCCAGGTTTCCATCTTTATTGAAATCATGAACCAAGGTATGTACAGGTCTATGGAGTTCTGAGGCAAGCGTATCAATCGTTTGCCCTTGCCTTGAAAACAGGAATCCACCCTTGTGCTCGGAGGGGTTTAAAATACCCACGGATGTTATAAAGTCTCCATTTTCCGTTGAGGTGAATGCAGTAACGGCACTCTGCGATTTAAAAATGGGGTTGGAGTCTTCCTGTACATAATCAAATGTGGTAACTGTGCCATCTATATCTCCAAGTACTATTTTTTTGCTTTTTTCCTCAAAACCCAAGAATGAAATTACGGCACCGGGAAAGCTGTCAATGGATATGGGCCTAAAATCAAATTGTTCCAAGTTTTTAACATTAAGACTTTCCACAATTACCGGAAGTTTATCAGGAGCCTGCCCAATAATATAGGCTTTTAGCTTTTCCCAATCATTCTGGGAAATTGTAGGAAGGCGGTCATATACAGCAGATTTACGTATCTCATATTGTTCCGAAAATGTATGTCCTTTGTAGGGGTCAAAGGTTGAATCTTTCACTCCCATTCGAGCTCCCATCTCAGGCAAAACCATGGTCTCCCATAGCTCTTTGGTCATGTCTTTAATCTTGGGGGCTACATGGCAGCTGGTGCAATAGGAGTTGAATAGCTTTTCTCCCTGCTTTTGTCTTGGTTTGGAACATGATGCAGCAATCAAGCATATCAGAAAGAACTGAAGTCTCATCCAATAAATTTCGATACAATATACTGTTATCCGTTTTGTTCTCCAATTTTAAGTGTCCAAGTGTTTTCAAAAAATGGTGGCTTTTTCTTGAAAAACAAGTTCACTTGTGCGGAGATAATTTATGATGGTAAAACGGTTTTATCTTCCCACACTAAATCAAGTTATCAAAAGAACGCCTTTCATCATTGGTCATGTTGGGATTATACCTTGGCCCCTAAGAACTCGCTGCACAAATATGGGCGATTTCACCAAGCACGTTATTGCCGTCATTGGATATCATTTTTTGTTGGCAGCTTGGTTCTGCACACTGGTTGCCTGAAAGAGCAAAAAGTTTTTTAGCATCTTTTGGTTTGTATTGTCTTGCTACCCCAGACATTTTAATGATCATTTAATCTGATTGAGTTACACAATGACCTTCAAATTTTCGCATATAACCATCTGAATGGTAAATATTTGAATATCAATAAGTAATATGTCAAAAAAATGATTATTGGAGCATTCTGAAACTCAAAATTTGTTTAACTTAAAACACATGGTTTTTAGCCAAAGTTTTTGATTGGAAAAGTGCTTTAAAAAGCGTATGGAAACTAAAAAGATTACGCAGGACCTTAGTAACCTCAAAATCAATCTTGCCATTATAGCAGTGCTGAAAATGTGGGGCAAGTTTTTAAGTTAGGATTATTATCGTGAGGCCAATGTGATTATCAAGGATCCAGTAAATGGGTTGGATTTGAGGAATAATAATGGGGCCAAGCGTTACAGTTATTGATTTTGGGTGGATTGGTTTTTCATTATCTCCACCATGATGCAGTTTAACAACGTGCATACTGATATTAGCCATGCATCCCACTACCTTATCTATTTGGGTTTGTTATCTGAAATATTAAACATCTGCCATCTCTTCCATAACCCTCTTGGCATAGTGAATTCCAAAATAAGTTTCCAAAGGGAGGTCTAAGTTTTCTAACTCAATGACTTTGACTTTTAAAAAAGAAATTTAAAACTCTCAAAGTTGATGGATTTTATGCGAAAAAGCCACCTTAAAAGGTGGCCCTTTTCAAGTGGAGCCGGAGACGGCAGAGCGTTAAGAAAATATCCGGTGGACATTTTTAGCGCAGGAGGGAGCTGGCGTGTTGGCCTTCGAATCCCGTAGATGAAACAAAAAAAAGCTACCATGGGTAGCTTTTTGTAGTGGAGCCGAAGGGTAGAACCTGCCTCTGAAAACCTCAGTAAATAAGGGCTTTTCAGCTATTTAAAATTTTAAGCCCACCGAATAGGTGACTTTTAACTTCAGCACAAGCCAGTCCCTTTTCTGCCTACACCTAAGGATTTTCAACTTAAATATACTTAGTAAAGTACTTGGGCCTGGCCAGGTGTTGGAATGGGATAATTTCCATCACTGTCAGGTACTGTTGGGGTAGGTGAATCCCAATTGACTTCCTCGGGCATCAATTGAAGCTCGGATGCAATTGCTTCCTCCCAATTTATGACTTTACCACTGTAGGTGGCCATTCGTCCCATAATCGCCGTCATTGTGCTTTTTGCACCGTTGAACGCATCATTGATTACACCTTTGTTACGGATGGAGGCAAACAGTCGATTATGCTCTTCCTGATATGGATTATGGCCCTCAGAATTACTTATGGACTGCATTTCGTTGCCCGAGAGGTCATATATCTTGGCAGTCCCCGCATCATTGGTTTCCACAGTTCCATTGGTCAATTGAAAGGCTTCACCAACTTTGTACATAGTATTGGGCTGATGCCTACATTGACTTGCAATGATTGCACCACTTGCATATTTGAACTCCACAAAATGATGGTCGAATATTTCCCCATGGTCAGGTCCCTTTCTCACCATTCTGCCTCCCATACCTTGTGCAGAAATTGGATATTCACCTATAAACCAGTTGGCCACATCTATGTTATGGATGTGTTGTTCCAAAATATGGTCGCCACAGATCCAATTAAAATAGTACCAATTCCTCATTTGGTATTCAAGTTCAGATTGTTCAGGTTTTCTTGGACGAACCCATACCCCAGCACTGTTCCAGTACACTTGACCAGACATGATTTTTCCCAAATCTCCATTTTTAATCAGTTCATTGACCTTAATATAGTTCTCTTGGTAATGGCGTTGCAGTCCAACCACTACATTCAGTTTTTTCTGCTCGGCCAATTTCGCGGTATCTAAAACTTTACGTATCCCCGGCGCATCAGTGGCCACAGGTTTTTCCATGAACACATGTTTGTCATTTTCTATGGCATAAGCAAAATGGTAGGGTCTAAATCCGGGTGGGGTTGCTAAAATAACAACATCGGCAAGGTCGATGGCTTTTTTAAAACCATCAAATCCTATAAACTTGTTTTTGTCTTTTACCTTGATTTTTTTGGTATCCTTATATTTTTCATATAAATGTCCGTAACTGGAATTGAGCTGATCCTCAAACAAATCGGCCATCGCAACCAATTGCACGTTGTCATCGGCCTCAAGGGCTTGATTGGCAGCACCAGTTCCCCTTCCGCCACAACCGATCAAGGCAATTTTTAATTTTTTCTCATTAAAAACATTCGCCATCGCATTAGTGCCCAAAGAGGGTAATATTAATGCTCCCGAAGCCATGGAGGTATTTTTGATAAATTCTCTTCTTGAATTGTTGTTGGGTTGATTTTTATGTTTCATGTGCTTAAATTTTCAAATTTGACATTAGTTTTTAATCCAATACTGGTCATATTTCTCAGGTACAGGTGGGTTCATGGGACGAACAATTCTAAAACCAACAAACCCGGCATCGGTAAACCACCATTTGCTACGGGGAAATTGCGGGTCCCTTTGTTTCCAAATAGGGTTCGAGGCCAGTCTTGATGCACTTCGTAGCTCTTGTGGCCCATCCTTATATGAACCACCACGCAAGACTATAGGGTATTCTTTGGATGTAGGTTCAAAAGGTATATCAGCTTCCTCGTAGCCTTCTTCAAGGTATTGGTCCAAAGTCCATTCGGCCACATTTCCATAGATGTCATAAAGACCCCAAGGGTTTGGTTTTTTGGTTCCCACTTTGTGATAGGTATTTTCGCTGTTGGCACCATACCATGCATGTTCATCCAATTCGGAAATGTTGTCCCCAAAATAATAGACTCCATCACTGCCAGCACGTGCAGCATATTCCCATTCCGCTTCTGTGGGCAATCGATAATAATGCCCAGTAACAGCTGAAAGCCACTCACAAAAAGTAGATGCGGCTTTTTGTGTAATATTTACTGCAGGATAGCCTTCATCACGGCCCATGCCCAAACTCATATCCACATAGGGGGTTGTTGCTCCAGCAATGGCATCGGGTTGTAGGGTTACTTCATCGGCTTTTGCTTCATTTTCAAGATTATCAATGGCCCTTTCAATAAACAGGTTGTACAAGTCCCAAGTAACCTCAAATTTGGACATCCAAAAACCCTCAATTTCAATTTTTCGAATAGGACCCTCATCAGCTTTTCGGCCGGTCTCACTATTTGGACTCCCCATGTGAAATGTTCCAGAGGGGATGGCCACCATTTCGAATTCAACTTCTACGCCAGGTAGACTTTGAGTGTAATTGGAGGTTTTTTGGCAATACGCAGTTGCTAAGGAGCCCAAAAGCAAATAGAGCATTCCAATTATCTTATTTTTCATCTGCATTGGGGATATTAAAAGATGTCACTGGTTTTATATGCGGCAATGACTGCCTGCTCACCTTCTTTTCCTTTTCTCGAATTACCGTGCTCCATCCCAACTATACCTGTATATCCTTTGGAATGAATATGCTTAAACACATTGGTGTAATTAATTTCTCCAGTGGTCGGCTCATTTCGACCGGGATTGTCCCCAACTTGGAAATACGCAATTTCATCCCACGAGGCATCAATATTGGGTATGAGGTTACCTTCTTGGATTTGTTGATGATATATATCAAATAAAATTTTGCACGACGGACTGTTCACAGCTTTACAGATTTCAAAGGCTTGCGGGCTTTCGGTCAAAAATAGTCCGGGGTGATTGAAAAAATTCAAGGGTTCCAAAACCATGACCAGCCCATGGGGTTCCAAAAGGGCACTAGCCTGTTTCAGAGACTCCACCACATTGGCGGTTTGATATCCCATTCGAAGCCTAGGGTCCACATGACCGGGTACCACCGTCATCCATTTGGCATTAACGCGTTTTGCCACTTCAATGGACTCTTTAATTTCTTTTAAAAATTTTTCGCGCAATGCCAAATCTCCATTGGTGAGATTGGGTTTGCTCCAAGATATCTCGTGGGCTACAAAAACTCCCATTTCCATACCCCGCTTTTGCATGGTCGAGGCCATTTGTTCTTGTAGGCTATTGGAGCGTCCTTTCATTCCATTGTCTTCAAAAGCGGTAAATCCCATATCTGCCATAAAGTTCAATTGGTCAATGGGATCTTCCCCTGCTGATTCTTTGAACATTCCTAAATGCGGGGCATATTTCAATTTAAAATCAGCCGGTTTGCTGGACTGAGAGGTGTTTTCCTTAGTTTGATGGGCAAAAGCCCCGGTCATTCCTACACCCAATGCTCCAGTGAGCAGGGCATTATCTTTCATAAATTTTCTTCGGTTCATATGTGGTTTTCTTATTTGTTAATCAAATTTTAAGGTTGCATCTAAATCAACAAGGTCTATCGTTGTTTGACTTAATCAATCTTGCGCCGTTGGACTAATTTTAAGCACTTCGCTAGGGTAAATACTAAAGGAATAGGATGCATTGGAAACATCCAATTTATATGCATCATTGGCCAAACCGTTCATACTCCAACTATCATCCCCTCCTACACCGGTTTGTCCGTAATCAATATGTAAATAAACAGCGTTTTTAGGTTGAATATCTGTAGTGTGGCGTTGCGATTTTTTGGTCATTCCTGAATCGAAATCGGACATGGGATTATGATGCGCAGAGAATGAAAATGGTGCACTATCCGAAACAAAATTTAATCCGCTACCAATTTCGTTAGTGAATGTAGCATATCGAACATCGGTCCTATTTCCGTTTTCTTGAGGCCTTATATAGGGAACATAAAAATCATCCACTTTGGACTTGTATAGGCCAACAAAGGAAGCTGATTTTCTATCGATATAATTTTCCAGTGGTCCTCGACCGTAGTATTCCGTGTTATGATATTGGTTGTCCAAAACCAGCACCATCCCATAGCGTGGCATGTACTTCAATTTTTCCGGATGCTCAGGAGAAAAGTTACTGGAAATATGCAATCCACCATTTTTGTCTACCGTATACGAAATAGTATTGGTTGCCTCCAGTTCTTTGTATTTGAAATGATACATGAAAGTTTGTGACCCATCCTGGTTTGTTGAATGTTCAAATGCTATCAATTCTTTTTTATCGGCAGCATCACGATAACTAAAATAATCTACTTCTTTTGGTGCGTTCCAAGCGCTCCAAGCACCAAAATCATTGTCAATGGGTGCCCTCCAAAACGTTAGTTGTATGGGTTCCAATAAAAGGTTTTCATCTGCTTTTTTGATGGCATCCAATCCAAATCCATCTTCGCTAAATCCATACGTATACTCACCCACAGAAACGGTATACGATTTTCCATCTTTTGAAGATTTGGTCTTAATTTTGGATGGTTTTTTAAGCATATCGACTACAATATTTCCAGCTTGTATTTGAAACTGATCGGAGATTAGAATCTCACCTTTGGGTAGTAAAGGGGTATCCCTATTTAAGGTTCCATATATATTGATGAAATATTCCTTCGCAGAATCCATCACATAGTTAAAATCAATGGATATTTTTCTTTTTTGTTGAGGAGCAATTGGTGCAATATCCAGTGATTGGGAAGCCACTTCAATGCCATTTTCTAGCAAAACGGCCTTAAAGTCATATTGGGCTGTGGTGATAAAGAAATGTTCATTGAAGATTTCATAGTTACCTGAATCTAATTGTGAAAACAGCACATTTTGATATACTTTTTTTACTTCAAAAAGCCCGGGGTGGGGCGTAAGGTCTGCTCCCATCAATCCATTGGCACAGAAGTTCTCGTCAGTATGGACATTATTAGGTTCAAAATCTCCTCCGTAGGCAAAATATTTCTCACCTGAAGGGGAAGTTTGCTCCAAACCTTGGTCCATCCAATCCCAAATGAAGCCACCTTGGGCCCTGGGGCGACTTCGTACCCAATCCCAATAATCCTTGAAGTTTCCACTGCTGTTTCCCATGGCATGGGCATATTCGCACCAAATAAAAGGACGTTGCTCACTTAATGTTTTTTTATTGTCATTTTCAAAAAACTGTTGGTCCAAATCATTTTGTTCGTGGTACATCCAACTGATTATATCGGTGATTCTTCCTTGATAATGAATGCTATCATTAGCTCTTCCGGCTCTTTCATAATGTACCGGTCTAGAAGAATCAAATTCATGGATCCAATGGTAAGGGATAACGAAATTATTACCACTACCTGCTTCATTGCCCATAGACCAGATAATAACGGAAGGATGGTTAACGTCCCTTTTCACCATTCTTTGAATCCTATTGAGGTGCATTTCTTGAAATTGTGGGTCTTGCGCCAAGGTTTCTCCCTTGTTGTAGCCATAACCATGGGATTCAATGTTGGCCTCATCGATAACATAAATTCCATATTGATCACAAAGCTGGTACCATAAAGGATCGTTGGGGTAGTGCGAGGTGCGAACCGCATTGATATTATATTTTTTGAAGTTTTTGATGTCCTTTATCATGGACTCCCGACTGACCACATGCCCGTTGATGGGATGATGTTCGTGCCTGTTCACCCCTTTTAAAAGTATGGGTTGGCCATTCACCAGTAGCTGTCCATTTTTGATTTCGCTGGTGCGAAAACCGATTTTGAGTTTGGTGGCATCCCATTGCTTACCATTGGTATCCTTGAGTTTAATGTTGAGGTCGTACAATTTTGGACTTTCTGCGGACCATGGTTCTATGCTGATTCCATTTTTTTTCAATTGTAAATGATTTTGTCCTTCATTTCCAACCTTAATTTCACCACTTAACGAAGCAATGACCGATGTTCCATTCAGAACTTCGGCTTCTACAATCAAATTTTGTTTTGTTTTTGGATGGTTCAACCATACATCAAGTTCCAATGCTCCTTTGGAATAGGTTTCGGTGTCCAGCGATGCTTTTGAGATAACGTTTTGAAAGCTGATGGAATTCGTGGCATATAAGGTAACATCACGTTCAATTCCGCTCAAACGCCAAAAGTCTTGGTCTTCCAAATAGGACCCATCGCACCAGCGATACACCTCCACTGCCATATCATTTTCTCCTTCATGAATGTATGGAGTAATATTGAATTCGGCAGGAGTTTTGGAACCTTCACTATAACCCACTTTTTCTCCATTAATCCATAAATAAAAGGCAGAATTGACTCCGCCAAAATGGAGGAACACCTCTTTGGATGTCCAGTCTTTATTTAAATAAAATTTCCGTTTATAGCTACCAACCGGGTTGTTGTCATGAGGAATAAAAGGTGCGTTTTTTGGGAAGGGATATTCAATATTGGTATAAATAGGATATCCATATCCCTTCATTTGCCAATCGGAAGGAACATTAATATCATCCCATTGTGACGTATCAAATGTTTCGGCATAAAAATCTATTGGTCTATCAGAGGGTTTGGCCGACCAGTGAAATTTCCAAGTACCGTTTAGAGATTGGTAATTGGACAAATCATGGGGTGAATCCGTTAAAGAATTATTATTAAAATGATAAAATGATGCGCGAGGTTCTTCTGTGTTGATGGTTATCACTTTGGGATTTTCCCAATCTGGTAGCTTGTCCTGTGCAATCAAATTCAAACGGGAAATAAAAAGCAGTAGGATTATATAGGACCATTTATTTTTCATTTTTTAATCAATTGAAGGTTGAAAAGTTTCTTGTATTAAAGTGAATTACGTCGGATGAGGTTCGTTGGAATAGTTGTCTGGATTTTTGTGCTGTCCATAATGTTTCTGGCAGCCATTTTGGCCATTTCCTTGAAATCTGTGGATATGGTGGTAATGCCTCCCATTATGATTTCCTTCAACACATTGTCGTCATAAGAAAGAATACCAATGTCTTTTCCCAATTCACAATCCTCCTCGAAGCGGTCTTTCAAGAATTCCCACAGTGTCGAATCATTTTTGATAAAGTACAAAGTGTTTTTGTTGATGCTTTCGGGGATATAATTTTCTTCAATTTCTCCCAGAATTTTATAATCGTTTAAAAAACGTTCAAATGCGTTTCTTATTCCCAATGGGGAATAGTCCGTCTTATTGTTAAAAATAAGTACCATGCGATCATACTTTTTGATATCAGGCAATAGTTTAACCAAGGTGTTGTAGGTTGATTTTTCAAATTCTTGAACTATATATGAATATTCGGTGCCTAAATCTACATATCTGTCTACCAGCAATAATTTGTTGGGAGGGATGGTCTGCAACATTGACTCCACCGCATTATCTTGAATCGGTGCTACCACATATCTGCCATATTTTCCTTTAATATTGCTTATCATGGTCTCAAAAATTGAGATGTTATTGTGGTGGAAAAAAACGTCAACCTGAAAATTGGTTCCCAGTTCCTTCCTAAGGGTATTGTAAAAATCTTCCTGGAAACTCTGAAAAGCGAACAATAGCAGGGCAACCCTAAGTACTACTCCCGTTTCTTGACTAATTATAAAATATCCTTGTTTGTCTTTTGATTCGACAAGACCTCTGTCTTTTAGCTCCTCATACGCTCTAACAATAGTTTTCCTTGCATAGCCTACATTACGAACCATAATGTTAATGGAGGGTAATTTGTCCCCCACTTGAAATTCACCATCTCCAATTGCCTCAATAACACTCTGAACTAATATTTCGTGTTTGGACAATAAATGACTGTCTTGTAAACCCAATATTCTATCCAACAATGGCATACTCCTGATTATTCTTTATTAATATACAATCTCATAAATAGGCTTGGCCAATGCGTTTTTTAGGTTCTTTGTCCTTACTGTACAATCTTTCTTTTGAAACGCATTAGATAAGATTTCTGGATTCCACATTCTTTTTTTTGTCAAAAAAAGCATTGATGTCTGATACTGCACATCCTTATTTACAATGATGTGCGAAAGATTGGACTATAATAATTAATGAATCCAATCATAATGGTGTTGAATAAATAACTCAGGCACATCTTATTTGTGAAATATTCAAAAAAAGACATAAAATTTTTTGACAATTCAAATTTAACACTATTTTAGCAATAGTAGCACAGTGTATCATAGATTGTAATAATTTTTTAAAAGTTGAACCTTTTATGTTACGACACTACTTGCAAATAACTAATTAACTAACATTTATTTTATGAACAACTATCTGCATTTTAAGAGAAAGTGCGTATTTAAAAATCGTACCTTCTTGGCCTTTGCCTTGTTTATTGGTGGCGTATTGCTCTCCACCGCACAAGCGCAAGGGATTACTGTGTCAGGAACGGTGACAGCCTCTTCAGATGGCCAACCTTTACCAGGTGTCACAATTGTTGACACCAATGACCCTTCCACGGGTACCGTTACAGATTTCGATGGAAACTATTCTATTTCTGGAATTGACGCGACAACCTCGTTGCAGTTCAGCTACGTCGGATTTAAAACTGTAGAGGTCCCCGTAAACAACCAAACTACCATCAACTTGGCAATGGATGAGGACCTAGCCTCACTGGACGAAGTTGTAGTTGTTGGTTATGGTACCCAAAAAAGGGGAACAATTACTGGAGCCGTAGGAGCGGTAAAAGGAAAGGAATTGACCAAATCCCCTGCTGTAAACCTTACAAACACTCTTGCGGGTAGAGTTTCTGGTCTATTTGTAACGCAAAGCAGTGCAGAGCCCGGTTTTGACAATGCCACTATCAAGATTCGTGGAACAAATACCTATAACAACTCAGGTGCTTTGGTGGTTATAGACGGTATTCCAGACAGGGCCGGAGGGTTGGCCAGGATAAATCCTGCAGATATAGAAGATATTTCTGTTCTTAAGGATGCATCCGCTGCCATTTATGGTGCGAGAGCGGCCAACGGGGTAATCTTGGTGACTACAAAAAGAGGAAAAACTGGTAAACCCCAGTTTACCTATACCTTTAACCAAGGATGGGCCAGGCCCACCAAAATTCCAGAACTTGCAAACGCCGCACAATATGCGGAACTAAGAAATGAATTGGAGGTTTATCAATTGCCTGTTTCGGAATGGTCAGACGCCAATGCTGCATTCAATTCCACAGGAACCTATATTAGACCGGATTCCTCGACCAGAAATGCTCCGTATTCCCCAGAAGATATCGCTTTGTTCAAAAGTGGACAGGATCCATGGGGGCACCCGGATACAGATTGGTTCGATGAAACCTTTAAGACTGCTGCTTCACAGGAAAAGCACAATTTTCAACTTACAGGAGGGAATGAGAATGTAAAATATTTCACTTCCTTAGGGTATTTAAATCAAGATGGATATTACAAGAATTCCGCTACTGGATATGAGCAATGGGATATTCGAATGAACCTTGATGCAAAAATCAGCGAAAACATCAAGTTGAACATTGGAGTATTGGGCAGGGAAGAGTTCAGGCACTTTCCAACAGAATCAGCGGGAGCTATTTTCAGG
This sequence comes from Allomuricauda sp., assembly GCA_050303195.1. GTDB lineage: Bacteria > Bacteroidota > Bacteroidia > Flavobacteriales > Flavobacteriaceae > Flagellimonas. The sequence continues at coordinate 43,325 of JBNLBG010000011.1, forward strand.
ATGCTTACAAGGGGTAGGCCCACAGAACCTGCATATTGGCCAAATGGTCTTCCAGGGCCTGATATTGAAAATGGCCAACAACCTGTGGTTATTACTACAAATGCTACTGGATATGACAATTCCAAAAGGGACTTCTTTCAATCCAATGCAACCTTGGATATTAATATTCCCTGGATCGAAGGACTTTCCATTAAATCCACTGCTGCAATTGATAAAGATTTTGAAAACAGAAAAATATGGAGAATTCCATGGTATTTGTATACTTGGGATGGCACATCTAGAGATTCTGGTGGGACTCCTATCCTTGTAGAAGGCCAAAGAGGGCCAACAGACCCTAGATTAACCCAAATTGCAAGCAATAAGTTGAATATTTTGTTGGGCACCAACGTAACTTATGAGCGTACTTTTGGTGACCATAGCTTACTTGTACTGGCAGGAGTGAATAAAGAAACTGTTCAATTTGAAGGGTTTAGTGCCTTTAAGAGAAACTTTTTATCCACTGCGTTGGACAATTTATTTGCAGGAGGCGAAGAAGGGCAATCCAATACTGGTGGGGCCGAAAAAGCAGCCCGATTAAACTACTTTGGGCGTGTCACTTATGACTTTAAGGAAAAATACTTACTTGAATTCTTATGGAGGTATGATGGATCTTACGCTTTTCCAGAAGCAACACGATATGGTTTCTTTCCAGGTTTTTCAGCAGGATGGGTCGTATCCAAAGAAGGTTTCTTTGAGAAAAATGTACCGTTCATAAACTTCTTGAAGTTTAGAGGTTCCTGGGGTCAATTAGGGAACGACAAGTTCAATAATGCCGACTTCCCTGCAAACCAATTTCTTGCGGCCTATGGTTTTGGAAGTTATATCATCAATAATGCAGAAGTCGCCACTCTGGGTGAGTCCACTGTCCCAAATCCAAATATTACCTGGGAAATAGCCACCAATATAAATGTGGGTATGGAAACCAGACTTCTTGACAGTAAGCTCAGACTTGAATTCGATTATTTCGCCAACAAGCGAGAGGATATTCTAACACAACCTAGTGCATCTTTACCAAATTTCACTGGGATTAACCCTCCTAGACAAAATATTGGTGAAGTTGAAAACAAAGGTTTTGATTTTACCTTAGGTTACAATGATACCATTGGAGATGAATTCACCTATGGTATAACTTTTACCGGTGGTTATGCTAAAAATAAGATTATATTTAATGATGAGGCCGAAGGAGCTCCTGAATGGCAAAGACAAACGGGTCACTCCATAGGTTCCAACTTGGTCTACGGGTACGATGGTGTTTTTGCGACACAGGCCGATATCGATGCTGAAACTCTGGATTACTCGGCCCTCGTAAATGAACTCAGACCTGGTGATATGAAGTATTTGGACTATGATGGTGACGGAAGGATTACCCCTGATGATCGGTTTAGAACCGATAGAAATTCAGATCCTAGATTTCAAGGGGGCTTGAATTTGACAGCAGGATATAAGGGCTTTGATTTTTCACTTTTCTTCCAAGGTGCGGCAGGCGGAGAAGTCTTTTTAGGCTTTGGCGAAGCAGGTACCATAGGAAACTATCCGCTGATCATGTACAATAATAGATGGACTGTGGACAATCCCAGTAGTGTTCATCCCAGAATTACCGACCGGGGCGATCAATATTACAGTTTTGGAAACACATACTGGAGACAGGATACCGATTATATCCGCTTGAAGAATATTGAACTGGGGTATTCACTTCCTAGTGAAGTGATCAACCTGTTGGGAATACAAACCCTTAGGTTTTATGTGAGTGGATCAAATATATTGACGTTTTCCGATGCTATTTTTGATCCTGAGGGTACAAGTGCCTCTGGTAGGGATTATCCAAATTCTGCAATTATAAACACAGGATTTACATTAACATTTTAAAAAAAACTATGAAAACACAAGCAAAAATTAGTTTTACGTTGTTGCTGTCGGCTCTTGCTTTAGTTCTTGGTTGTAATGATGATTTTCAAAATATTACACCCCAAAGTTCTGTATCCGAAGGAAGTGTTTGGGTTGATGAAGCTTTAGCGGAAGCGGCCGTTACCAATATTTATAATGGACTTGATGCTGGAGGGTTGGGTGAGCAAATGCTGGCCTCGCTTTCAGATGAAGCTGTCTTTACACATACCGGAAGAGGCATTAATACCGTTAATGAATCGCGGGCCAACTCAAGTGATCCAGGTTGGACAAGTAGCACACACGAATGGGGCAGAATGTACCGATTTATTCGAGCCGCTAATGTGGCCGTTCAAAATTTGGAGAGCGGTAGCCTCGAAGCATCTGAAACCGTGGACCGTATATTGGGGGAGGCCCTTTTTCTTAGAGCTTATTATTATCATCAATTGGTGCGGAATTATGGCGGTGTTCCTCTAATTTCAGAGCCATTCGGTTTGGATTCAGAGTATAACCTTCCTAGGGACTCATTTGAAGATTGCGTAAATTTCATTGTTGCAGATTGTGACAAGGCATATACGCTGCTAAATGGTAAAAGTACGGATGGAGGACGTGCCAATGACGTAGCGGCATTAGCCCTAAAAGCACGTATTCTTTTGTATGCAGCAAGCGATCTGCATGATATTCCCACTGCCTCCGCTAATTCGTCGTTGATAGCGGGCTATGACCACAAAGAATTGCTAGGTTATGCCTCTGGCCAGGAATCCAGATGGCAAGCTGCCAAAGCTGCTACAAAAGCCGTCTTGGACGCCACTAGCGGTTACCAGCTGGGACTTGGATCACCCGTATCACTTGAAGAAGGTGAGGAAAATTATACCAATGTCCATTTAGCCAGAAATGGTGGGGAGTCCGAACTTATATTCGAGCGTCAATTTATTTCGACTACAGGTTGGGGAGGTCGCCAAGTTGGACTTTTTAATGGTCCTAATGGATACCACAATTGGGCAGGGAATACCCCGCTCCAAAACCTAATAGATGCCTACGGCATGACCGATGGCAGCGAATTTGATTGGGACAATCCCACTCATAGCGGTGCACCTTATGAAAACCGGGATCCCCGCTTTTATGCCACGATCTTATACGATGGTGCTGACTGGAAGCCCAGACCGGACGACGTAACGGAAAGAGATCCCAACAATCAAATTCAGACAGGGCAGTATGAGCTTCCTGATGGTACAACCCATTTTGGCCTAGATACAAGACAGGGGCCCATAGAAGATTGGAACGGGTCAAGAACGGGCTACTATACCAAAAAATTTGTAGATCCAGACGTAGTGGATCAACAGCAAGAAAATGAGGTTCCATGGCCATTTTTCAGGTACACAGAATTTGTGTTGAACTATGTTGAAGCTCTGCTCGAGGCCGATAACAATGAAGATGAGGCCAGACTTTGGTTGAACAAAGTACGTTATAGGGCAGGTATGCCTGCGATTACAGCATCTGGAGCAGACTTGGTTGAAGCCTATAGAAATGAACGAATGGTGGAACTGGTCTATGAAGAGCACCGCTACTATGATGCAAAGCGTTGGATGATTGCAGAATCAACATTGGGTGCACCCGCAAGAATAATCCAAATTACTGGAACTTTAAAACCGGGTGCAACAGTGGACAAATATGCATACGATCCTACAAAATATGATTACACATATACGCCCACAGTTTTAGATCCAGGTTTTGAAAATAGGCTGTGGTTGGACAAAAGCTACTTCCTGCCCATCAGGGAATCTGAATTGAATGCAGCAACTAATTTGGTTCAAAACCCAGGGTATGATTAGCGGGTGGTTATTTTAATATAACTATTAAGGCGGTAGATTTTATATAATCCATTATGTACACGGTCCAATGACATTTCTTGTAAAACATTGGACCGTTTTTAGTCATATAGCCGTCAATTTTTCATTCTATGGAAAAGTTTAAACAAGTTCATTGTTTAAGTATTGCAACACAAGGTTACGCAACTCTTTTTTAATCCAAAAAGTTTAAATCAATTCCTTTTAAATCCAGGTATTTAGCAACTTAAACCCCCTTTTTAACCTAAATTTATTCATGCAAAATTTGAAGATCATTAAAATGAATAAAAAATACACCCCTATTATATTTCTACTATTTATAGTTATTGGCTGTAAACAAGAAAATAAGCTTTCGGGCCTAAACCCTGAGAAAGAAGTCCTCTTCACTAGGCTGACTATGGCCGAAACAGGTATTGATTTTTCAAATGAGCTACCAGAGACCATAAAATATAATGGCTTTCAGTATGAATATTATTATAATGGAAGCGGTTTGGCCGTTGCTGATTTCAACAATGATGGCCTTAATGATATTTTCTTTGTATCAGCACTGAAACAACACAAGATATTTTTAAACCAGGGCAATATGAAATTTCTTGACGTTTCACATCTCTCTGGGATATTGTATCGTCAGCGATTTTCAGGTGGAGCTACTATTGTGGACATCAACAATGACGGTTGGATGGATATCTATGTATCAAATTCAGGAAAGTACAATGATGGGGAGAAAAGAAAGAACAAACTTTATATCAATACTGGGGCGAAAGGCGAGAATAAAATTCCTGTTTTTTCTGAGCAAAGCCATAAATATGGACTGGACCTAACGGACTGTTCAACCCAAGCCACTTTTTTTGACTATGATAAAGATGGTGATCTGGACATGTTCTTGTTGAATCACTACCCCACCAATTATCCTGTGGACAAAAGTTTGGACGAATTGCTTAAAATGGATGGGGGAGTTTCCAATAATAGGCTGCTCAGAAATGATGACAACTACTTTACCGATGTAAGCCAAGAAGCTGGAATTATACACAATCGTTTGGAATATGGTCTTGGCGTTTCGGTTGGTGACGTCAATAATGATGGCTGGCCAGACCTGTTCATTTGCAACGATTATTCGGGGAAAGACCATCTTTATATCAACAATCAAAATGGCACGTTTTCAGATAGAATTGCCGAAGCCACCAATCACACTTCATTTTTTGCCATGGGGAACGATATGGCCGATATCAATAATGATGGTTGGCTGGATATGATGGAAGTGGATATGATGGGAGACAATAATTATGACATCAAAACAAGTATGAGCGGGATGAACCCAAAAAGCTTTCACGAAGCGGTGGATGTTGGGTTACACCATCAATATATGTACAATGCCCTGCATGTAAATAGCGGCTTTTTAAACGAGAACAATGTTCCTATATTTTCAGATGTTGCACAATTGGCAGGAGTGTCCAAAACAGACTGGAGCTGGGGACCTCTGTTTTTTGATATGGACAATGATGGACTCAAAGATTTATTTGTATCCAACGGAATAAAAAGGGATTTCAGAAACAATGACTTTGTAAATTATGTAAATAGCAAGCAAGATTCCATACATGAAAATGGAACATTCAACGTAAAGGATTACTTGACCGATATCTACAGCAAAATGCCCTCTCGAAAAAAGGAAAATTACTTTTTCAGGAATAAGGGAAATCTGAATTTCTCCAAAATGAACAGTATTTGGGGAGATAGCACGCTAACAAGTTCCAATGGCGCAGTATATGCGGACATGGATAATGATGGGGATTTAGATCTTGTCATCAACAACACGGACGATCCGGCATTTATTTTAAAAAATAATGCTAGTGAGTTAGGTCTTGGGCACTATTTGCGCATTAAATTAAAAGGGCCGAAAAATAATCTGGACGGAGTTGGGACAAAAGTCATAATAACTACCGAGGATCAGCAACAGATGCAAGAACTCTACTTCTCACGAGGGTTTATGTCGGCCATGGGATCAGATCTGCATTTTGGGCTTGGAGACCAAACCAAAGTAACCGTTGAAGCAGTATGGCCTGATGGCAAACGTCAAATCATGGAAAATGTCCCTGTAGATCGTTTGATCGTAATGAATCATTCAGATGCCAAAAGTTATTCTTCTGACAACTCCATAAAAACGAAACCATACTTATTTGAAAAAAACAAAGTTGTTGGTGTTGACCATCAACACCAAGAAAATGATTTTGATGACTTTGAAAGAGAAAGCCTGCTCCCTCATAAAATGTCAAATGAAGGCCCTTCTTTGGCTGTTGGCGATATAAACGGTGATGGATTAGAGGACATGCACATTGGCGGTGCGCTTGGAAAATCAGGGTCAGTGTACATACAAAATACCAATGGAGGTTTTACCCAAACAAACACAGAAGTTATGAAGAACTCTTCTGCATTTGAAGATGTGGCTTCAGAATTTGTCGATATCGATAATGACGGGGACTTAGACCTCTATGTGGTCAGTGGGGGCAACGAACATGAACAAGGATCTCCCTTTCTTGAAGATAGGCTATATATAAACGATGGTAAGGGCAACTTTAGCCATAGTGCCAATGTGCTTCCAAAAATAGCCATAAGCGGTTCATGTGTAAAAGCTGCCGATTATGACAATGATGGAGATCTGGATCTTTTCGTTGGGGGCAGACAAATCCCTGGGAAATATCCGGCTCCGGCGAAAAGTTATTTGTTACAGAACAACAGCAAGGGTGATAAAATTTCTTTTGTAGAAGTATCTGGAGGCATTGGCGATGTCTGGCAAAATTTGGGATTGGTCACCGATGCTCTTTGGGTGGATCTTAACAATGACACGTATTTAGATTTGATATTGACCGGGGAGTGGATGCCCATCCGGGTTTTTGAAAATACACAAGGTGCCTCCTTTGTTGAGAGTACGGATAAGTATGGATTCAATGATACCAACGGTTGGTGGTATAGCTTGGCAGCAAGTGATTTTGATCAAGACGGGGACATCGACCTAGTTGCAGGAAATTTAGGCCTTAACTGTAAGTATAAGGCAAGTAATGAATCTCCTTTTGAGGTGTATGCCAGTGATTTTGACAATTCGGGTACGAACGATATTGTTTTGGGCTACTATGATAATGAAAAACTTGTGCCCCTCAGAGGCCGGGAGTGTTCTTCAAATCAAATGCCATTTATAAAAAAGAAGTTTCCCACTTACAACGCTTTTGCAAAGGCTTCCATTACCGATGTTTTCAACGAAAATCAATTAGAAAAATCAACCCATTTACAAGCATTCACTTTTGCCACTACCTATTTTGAAAATAAGAATGGAAGTTTTGTGCCTCATAAAATGGATAATGCGGCTCAATTTTCATCTGTAAACGATATCTTAATCGATGATTTTGATATGGATGGCCATGAAGATTTACTGATGGTTGGAAACCTATATTCTTTTGAAGTGGAAACTCCAAGAAATGATGCGGGACACGGTCTATTCTTAAAGGGAGATGGACAAGGTAATTTTAACCCAACCACACCAACAGAAAGTGGGTTAATGTTAAACGGAGACATGAAGCTTGCCAGAAAAATTAGCATTAATGGCACTAAAAACATAGTGGTGGCAAAAAACAATGATGCTCTTGAAGTAATTCAGATCAATAAGTAAGATAGAATCTTAAAGAAGATGCCCTTTTTTAGGGTATCTTCTTACTCCATGCTAAATAATTGTTGCTTGTCATTGTTGTTGACAACAAATACATTCTTACTGTTTTTGCTTTTCAGCAAGACCATTTTTCTTACATCCTTGTTGGCAAAAAAACCTGTGTGTTGATTATCCACATAACTAAAATGCCTATTGGTCTGTCCCTTATAAAAAACTCCCTTGCCTGCATCTGCTCTAGTAGTTTCAATTTCAGGCATATAGTTGTTTCCTGCCAATAGCAGGTCTTTTATCATATCCCCATCAAAATCTTCGTATAGGATGCTGTTTATGGGTGATATCTGGGCTTCGTTTGAAAAAGGTTCAAAAATGAATCCTTTACCGCCCTCATTTCTAAATATCCCCGATCTGAATTCATTTGCCAAGTAGTGTAGTGAATATTCAATGTCTTCACCAAAAATATCATTGATGTCTGCATTGGCAAAATCTTCATATTTTTTAAATTTTTCTTTCAAAAAAGGCATTTGGGCAGAGGTACAAGATTTTCCTCGTACAGGAACCTGTTCCTTTTTATAGTATTTTGCCAGAACAATATCCTCAATCCCATTATTGTCAAAATCATGGGTGTATATGTGAAAGGGCTTTTCATTTGAAGCATGAAACTTATAATTGAGCCCTAAATTACCTGCTAAAATGTCCTTATCGCCATCGCCATCTATATCTTCAATTACAATGGTGTTCCACCAACCCTTTGCGGAAGAAAGATCATTGTAGGCGCTGTTTTTTGATAAGTGCCCATTCTCATTTGTGAATACTTCGATGCCCATCCATTCTCCTGTGACAATTAGGTCAACATCTCCATCATTATCAATGTCGTTCCATGAAGCATCGGTCACCATGCCTATATTTTCCAATTCTGGGGCATACGTTTTTGTCCCTATTTTAAAACTTCCATTGTCATTGATTAGCAGGTAGCTTGTTGGGGCGTACGGGTATTTTCCGGGAATCACCCTACCTCCTACAAAGAGGTCTTCGTCCCCATCATTGTCATAATCTGATGCAACAACTACAGACCCAGCAGTGCCATCAGTTGGAAGTTCTGTGTTAGATCGATTAAAATTTCCTTTTCCATCGTTGATATACAACCTATCCTTAAGCTTTGGTGAGCCCATATCAAATTCATAGCTGCCACTGACCACATATAAATCTTTGTCGCCATCATTATCGGCATCAAAAAAACAGGCGCCAACATCTTCATAGGCCTTGTCTTTTTCAAAACTTGGATTGAAGACGGCTTTAAAAGTATTTTCTTGTTGTGCGAACAATAGCTGCCCCGATTGATTGCTAGCTCCACCAATAAATATATCTTCCAGACCATCATTATCAATATCTGCTTTGGCAATGGCCGGACCTGTTTGTGATAATTTATGGGGCAGTAACAGCTGTTTATCAAAATCATTGTAAGGCGCTTCAACATGAGATAACTCTAATGGTTGCTCCTTAAAGAGCTTGCCCTCTTCCTTTGTTTCTAGCAAAATGCCACTTTCTTTACTTTCGGTATAATCAATGGCCACTACTTGATTTACTGGAACGTCTTCTAAAAGCTGGGTCTTACCATCTGGCCAAATCACCTCCATCTTATCTATGGATTTTTTGTCTCCAAGTCCGAAGTGCAATATGCTTGAAACGGAAGATAGATATCCTCTAGAATTAATAAGCTGCCTTGTTTGTATTTGGCCATTGGTATTGTACAATTTCACTGTCACACCAACTCCTTGCGGGTTTTTTTCGGGGCCGTTGAATTTAAATTGCACGTAGTTCTTCCGGGTTTGTTCTCTCGAATTATTCCTTAAAATTGTGACCTTTGCATCAATATTGTTCACAACAATGTCCAAATCGCCATCATTGTCAAGATCTGAATATATGGCCCCGTTGGAAAAACTCGGTGTTTCATTGGCCCAATCTTCGGTCTTTTTTTCAAAATCAAGATTCCCTTTATTTTTGAAAAAATAATTGGTCAATTTCTGCTGGGGCAGCATTTGCGTTAGTTCAAGAATTTTTTTGTCGCTCAGATTCCCTTCGTTTTCATCAAGGTACTTATCTATTTTATTTACAACGTCTTTATTCATTACGTCTCTATAAACCCCATTTGTAACGTAAACATCATTGAATCCGTCCAAATCAAAATCTGCAAATAACGTGGCCCAACTCCAATCGGTCATAGCAAGTCCGCTCATATAGGCAATATCACTATATGTCCCATTACCATTGTTTAAATGCATTGTATTGTGCATATATTGATAATAGTAGTTTTTCTCTATCATTTCGTCAAACCTTTCAATTGACGACATGCCCATGGTTGTTTTGGATCTGATATAGTCTTCGGGGTTCATGTCCAATACCATCAAATCGGTAAGACCGTCATTATTGATATCCGCTATATCACCCCCCATACTATAATATGATATATGCTTGAACAGCTCATCTCTACCATCGGAAAAAGTACCGTCCCCATTATTGACATACACATAGTCAGAACCCACAAAATCGTTTGAAACATAAATATCCAACCAGCCATCATTATTGAGATCCCCTACTTGTGCATTCAATCCAAAACCTAAATCTGGCAATATACCGGCAGCAACAGAGACATCTGTAAAATATCCATCACCATTATTATTATAAAGTTTATCACTTCCTTTAAAAGTAGTGGTCATGGGGTGCTTCTGAACATTATCCAAATCCAGAATAGCACTTGACAGACCAAACCTGGAAGGGGCATTTGCAATATAAAGATCTAAATCGCCATCGTTGTCATAATCAAAAAAAGTAGATGCAATGGACCTGTTTGTATCTGCCAAACCATACGTTGAAGCCTGTTCGGTAAAAGTAAGATCTCCATTGTTAATGTACAGTTGGTTAGCCAGTTTATCATCCTCTTCATACCACCCGGCACGGTTGATATAAATATCCAAAAATCCATCGCTATTGACATCTGCAATGGAGACGCCTACGTCGAATCCCTCACTTTTTTCAAAGCCCGCTTTATCGGTAATATCTTCAAAAACAAAATCTCCCTTGTTAAGAAATAACCTGTTTTGGTAAGTGTTTGAAGTAAAAAAAAGATCTTCTAGGCCATCGTTGTTAAAATCAGCGGCCGCGACACCTCCGCCTAGATACATATATAAATACTTATAATAATATAAGTCTTCTGATTCTAAAATCTTATTTTCAAAGTTTACCCCGGAGATATCGGGAGGTATTTGGGTGAAAAGTTTGTCATCAGGTAACCGATCTACGGCCTTATTACATGATATAATGACCAATGTCATTAACACAAGATTGATATTTTTCTTGGTAAGAGCAACCAAAGTATATGGCATAAAATAAAGTCTGTTCGTTAATCTTTTATTACAATTAATGAGCTCAATAAATTTCATCTGCATTATATTCAATTAGTGCGGAGCGTACATGTTGGGTGTTATTGAAATAGTATTTATCAAATCCCCCCTTTTGTCATAAAAGATATGATCTACCGTTATGTTATTTGCTCTATAAAAATTAAAGTTCCTGTCTTCTTTGGTTTTTTCTATTATATCAGGTTTTATATATTTATTGACTGAGTCAAAGTTTATTTCTTCTTTGCCCAACATGTAGAGCGTTTTATAGTAATCTATTTTTTTTGCTGAAACAACATGTGCACTATCCAGTGAAGAAAATTGGTCAACGATGCATGGGCATTCCTCATTTACAACATCCACAATCAATTGCATTTGTTTTTTTGTTGACCTAGGTTTAAAAACCATTTGATTAGTAACATAATAAAGCACTGCCAACACAATCAGGCCAAAAAAGCTATAGGCTACTCGAGTTTTCTTTTTGTTATGCATATTTATATTCACTTTATTTCTGTAAGGCTACCTTAAAACAGAAGCGTCCATAAATATACTTTCTTTTATCAAATGGGCATTCATGTGCAGTGAAGGAAAAGCTGGTCTTTCCACGAGTTTCCAAAAATTTTGTTGACGGCCTGTTCCCGAATGATTCATGTGGGCGCAGGTTGTTGCATTCCCAGTGCCATCCTTGGTCTTTTCCATGTCAAAAGTGTCTCTTGATTTATTGTCATAATAGTTCACTTTTAGTTGAGGGATCATAAAAAACCTGTAAATCAGTAATTTACAGGTTTAATGTGTTGTTTTGATGGTGTTTTAGTGGAGCCGGAGGGATTCGAACCCTCGTCCAAACAAGCAATAACCATGCTTTCTACATGCTTAGTCCTCGTTTCATTGTAGACGCACAACCGACCGAGAACCGCCTATTGTACGCTTAGCTTCTAAAGTTTTACGACCTTAACGAAGCTATAAGATCGCTATGTTGACTTTTTTGGTGCCCCTAAAAAGGTCGCCGTCAACAAGGGCTACCAAGGGACATCTCGCTTCCCTACCTTGTAGGGACGAGGCAAATCCTACTATAATTCAGATTATGCGGCAAGAGCGTAATTAGTATCGCCAATTAAAAGTTTGAAACATGAGATTAACGAGCTGTATCCCAGCGCTCGGCATGCTTACATCGCCATTGGTCTTGCTGTCAAAACCGGTCGGCCCCGTAATGAGATGGCAAATTTTAATTTGCGTAATCGAATTGCGCCCTGAGCGAAGTCGAAGGGCCTACAATCCCAGATTAACACTGACTTTTTATCAAAGAACTTGGCCTGCACTGAGCGCCCGCCAGAACGGAGGTCGGGCTGGCAGTCGAAGTGTGGGCGTTACCAAAAATATTGCTTCGCAACATTTCGGTCGGGCTTTCGGCTTTATCTTTTTCTATATCTCAACTTCGCTCGAAATAACAGAAAAAGGATATCGCCTCTATCCCTAACGCAGTCGGCAAAGGTAACCATATCCATCAAAAGATAAAAAGCTTGCGCCATCTGTCCAATACCCTTATTTTGGTCAACAATTATACCAAATCGGTTTTATGAAATTCGGAATCATCAGGGAACGTAAAAATCCACCGGATCGTAGAGTGGTCCTGTCCCCAACAGAATGTCAAAATGTCCTTTCCACATTCCCCAAGGCGGAAATTCTAGTCGAAACTTCACCCATTCGGGTGTTTTCAGATGAAGAATACAAGGAAAAAGGAGTTCCTGTAGTGCAGCATGTAGAGGATTGCGATGTGCTCCTTGGCGTAAAAGAAGTACCCATCAACGCACTGGTTCCAAATAAAAAGTATTTTTTCTTTTCGCACACCATTAAAAAACAACCCTATAATCGCGATTTGCTCCGAGCTATTTTGGCCAAGAACATTGAATTGTATGATCATGAGGTCATTACAGGTTCTAACGGGCAACGTTTGGTGGCCTTTGGTAGATATGCCGGCATTGTTGGTGCTTACAACGGAATACGTACCTATGGTCTAAAATATGACCTGTTTCAATTGCCCAAAGCAGAAACCCTAAAGGACCAGCAGGCCCTGATTGCTGAACTCAAAAAAATAAAACTGCCCAACATCAAGATACTCCTCACGGGAAAGGGAAGGGTGGGCAAGGGTGCCAAAGAAATGTTGGACGCCATGGGACTTCAAAAAGTCAATGTGGCTGAATATTTAACAGATGACTTTTCCCAACCGGTCTATTGCCAAATCGATGCTTCCGAATACAATAAACGCAAAGATGGCGTACGGGGCAATAAAGCCGATTTCTTTCAAAATCCACACGAGTACAAATCTAATTTTTTCCGTTTCACCCAAGTGACCGACTTTTTTATTGCGGGGCATTTCTATGCCGATGGTGCCCCCTATTTATATACCCGCGAGGATGCCAAACAACCTGATTTTAAGATAAAGGTGGTCGCGGATATAAGTTGCGATATTGACGGCCCGGTGGCTTCTACCATAAAACCCTCTACCATTGCCGACCCTATTTATGGGTACGACCCGGTTTCAGAAACGGAGACTGATTTTAAAGCTGAAAATGCCATAGCCGTAATGGCTGTGGATAACCTTCCGTGCGAATTGCCCCGCGATGCCAGCATCGGATTTGGGGAAGCCTTTACCAAACATGTGATTCCCGCTTTTTTTAATAAGGATGAAGATGGTATTTTGGAGCGCGCCCGAATGACAAAAAATGGTAGGTTAACGCAGCGTTTTGCCTATCTACAAAAGTATGTCGACGGCGAGGAATAATACCGTTTATCGATGTATTTCAATGAGGGGTTAACCATTTGTTATTTTTTAGTATATTGTTCGTCCTAGTGTTACGAGAACGTGAAATTCAATTGGGTGATTTCTGGAGAAAACGATCAGGCTGTCAAAAGGGCCTGTATTGATATGGAGTATCGATTGCGACCCAAGATCATGAAGTTTTTATTGTCCAAATTGGATGGTGACTTTCCCGGTGACTTTTCTTGCTTTCATTTTGATGTGGATGTGAAAAACCAGTGGGTTTGGATTTCCAAAAAAACTCCTCAGAATTATATCGAAAAAATTAAGGCCGATTTCGATCAAGAAATCAATGGTGGTTCAACCCTGTTTTCTGTAGCTTGATTTAATTTACATTTTCCTTATTCAACCTTTATTTCCCATGCTACCGTTGGATGTTGTTTTGGAGCAACATAAGCACCTAATGCCTTTAGGGTTAGATTGACTGAAGTTAACGGTTCCAAAGTTTTAATTTGTAGTGTCTTTATACCTTTGGCAGGGACGGTAAAAACAGGAGAACTGGAATAGAACGTGTAAGGCATCTGGTTTTCAAAAATCAAATCACTACTAGTTACGTTCTTTAAGGTAACCTCCAAAATAGTAGTGTTGTCAATGTACTTGGCTTTTTCAAATTTGATTGAGGCATTGAGTAATGGAATCAGATTTTCTTCCTTTCCCACTAAAAGCGAATTGAAAACGGCCACAGTCCGTCCGGCAAACAAAGCTTCTTTTAGCGCACTTTCTGTTTTTTCCTTGGCAAACACCAATGTGATGGGACGGTCATGTCCTTTTTCAACATAATCCCAATCAATAAGTCCATGAATGTCGCTGGTTCCCATGATGGTCAGGTTGTTTTCCAGGGCGAGGGCCAATGATTCTTCGGCATAATCTCCAGTGTTGATGACTTCAATGCCATGCAGTTCACCATTTTTGATGCGTTCTTTTTGAAAATCGCTCAAAATAGGAGCTCCCTTGGGCGACTGGGCGTACCAGGCAGGATGGTTCCAAAAGATAAATCCACCTTGTTTTTTAGCTTCAGCAAAAACGGGTTCGGCTTTTTCATTCAACAATGTATTGGCATCCTGAATAAAGATAGCATTGTTATGTCCCATTGGCGCACCTCTTGTAATTTCAGAACCATTAATGATCAATAAATCATGGTTCTTGGCTTCCGCCAAGGCTAAATTAAAGGAGCGGTTTCTATCGGGGTGGGGAATATCTGCCGCATGGGGCTGGTATTCTAAATGCTCTGTCAGCGAAATCACATCCAAATTATCGCGTAAAGCCTCCATAACACGAATGGTGGGCCATACGTTTCCATCGGAAAAGACCGTATGCTGGTGAAGATCAGTCTTTAAGGTGGTATAACCGGGAACATCGGGGAAAGTGATAGCTCGTGAGCTTGTATGGGAATGTTCTTGAGCGAAAACTATGCTGAAAGCAAAAAATAGGAGGAAAAACGGCTGGAATTTCATGGTTATGGTTTTTTCAAATGTATGAAACCAACGCAGACTATGGATTTGTTTAAAAAATATTTTCGGTTAAAAAACGGTTAACTAAACTCTATTTTCGAATTTTACAGCATGAACCCAGCGGAAACTTATATCCTTGATCAACCAGAGCCTTTTAAGAGCATATTGCTGCAACTTCAGGTGTTTATTGAGACCACTGTTTCCGATGTGGAGTTGAAGTACAAGTATAAAATCCCGTTTTATTATTTGAATGGAAAACCATTTTGTTATTTGAACGTCCCGCCAAAGAAAACCTATGTGGATGTTGGTTTTTGGAGTTCGGCCCATCTTTCGGTTCATTTGGATAAAATGGTGACTGAGGGCAGAAAGGTAATGCGGTCACTTCGCTATGTTCACTTAGATGACATTGATGCTGAAGTTCTTATTGCAGTGCTGCAAGATGCACAATCCGTTAACCACAAGGGATTTTGGAAATAATATCAGCATTAGAGTGAATTGATGGTCTGCCGTATTGCTGTCAAATCTGTAAGTAATTTTTCCAACAAACTTAAATCCAACATATTGGCACCATCGCTTTTGGCATTGGCTGGATCAAAGTGGGTTTCCATAAAAAGCCCATCGACCCCAGCTGCGATTCCAGCACGTGCCATGGTTCCAATCAATGCCGGGCGACCTCCCGTAACCCCCGAAGATTGATTGGGTTGTTGTAGGGAATGGGTAACATCAAGAACTACAGGTGCATATTGTTTCATGGTGGGAATGCCACGGAAATCCACAATCATATCCTGATACCCGAACATGGTTCCACGATCTGTGATAATGGCCTGCTCGTTACCGGTTTCAGTTACCTTGGTAACGGCATGTTTCATACTTTCAGGACTCATAAATTGTCCTTTTTTCAAATTCACGACCTTTCCTGTTTCTGCTGCAGCGACTACCAAATCCGTTTGTCGGACCAAAAAAGCGGGTATCTGGAGCACATCCACATATTCTGCGGCCATAGTGGCGTCAGAAATTTCATGGATATCGGTTACGGTAGGAACTTTAAAGGTCTCGGAAACCTTTCTCAAAATCTTTAACGCCTTCTCAACCCCAATTCCAGTAAAAGAATCAATTCGGCTACGGTTGGCCTTTTTAAAACTTCCCTTGAATACATACGGAATCTGAAGCTTGTCCGTAATAGACACTACTTTTTCCGCAATCTGCATGGCCATTTCTTCGCCTTCAATGGCACAGGGACCAGCTAATAGGAAAAAATTATTGCTGTCAGTATGTTTTATCTGGGGAATTTTGGCCAAGTCCATTTCTTAAAGTTTGCACAAATATAGTACTAAACCATGTGATCCTTTTTAGATTTAAAAAAATCAAAACTCTTTTCTATGACATACAAATTATTTTTTATGGTCTGTATAGCTCTATGCTGTTTCTCTTCCTTGTCCTATGCGCAGTGGCAAGAGAAAGGAAATGTTTTTGACTTGATTAATCTGGAACGTCATCAATTTAAGTTCAATTTGATAAGTCCGGGATTGAGTTACGAATTGGGGTTGTTTAAAAATCAGAGTGTTTCTTCAAGTTTGGGATTGGCAACGGCAACCTATAAAGAAGGTTATGCTTTTGGCTTGACATTGAACAGCAGATATCGTTATTACCATAATTTTCAAAGGCGTATTGATAAGGATAAAAATGTTTCTGGTAACTCAGGGGATTATATTGCCGCGGCACAGGCCATTTTCTTTTCCCAAATGCGGTTGTCTACAAATATTGATGGTCCAGATGATTATAATTTAGGGTTTTATGGACTTGTTTATGGGGTTCAAAGAACTTTCAAAAGCGGATTCAATTTTAATGCGGAGTTGGGAGCAGGACTTTACAAGGGAGATGGGGTGCCAGATGGCTATGGTCCTATGATAAATTTAACCTTTGGTTGGGTTGCCACCAAACGAAAATCCAAAAAGCCAGTATTTGATTAAAAAAGCTTTTAAGTCAAAAGAAATTGTATTTCATCTGAAACAATACTTTTAATCCTTGGAGAACCAATAAACCCTATTTTGTCTCGGTTCTTGTAGCGTAGCGGTCTTACTTCTGATACCTCATACACTCTGCGTCGAGGTAGTTCATTTGTGTCAAGATATCTTTCAGTACGGATACTATTTTCACAAAGGATATGTTATACTAGTACCAAATAACCTACAATGCGTCGCTTACTTCTTTTGGTATTTCTTTCCATGGGATATTTAATGCATGCCCAATATGGCAAAAACTGCGAAATACGTCAGTTTAAGCTAAACATTTTCAATCCCGGAATTGAATACGAAATGGGAGTGGGTGTGAACAGTACTTTAGATGTTCGTGTGGCTTGGCAGGTGGCTCTGGAGCCCGCAAGTGTGGAACCCTATGATACTTTGGATTTCTTCCCTGCCATTACGGCCCAATACCGCTATTATCACAATTTCAACGGCCGTTACCACAGAAGACGGTCCATTTATGGGAATTCAGGGAACTACATAGCTCCAACGGCTGCTATTTTTTCACCGGGTGATCGTATTGTGGATGGCAATTTGGTGGAAGGTGTGCATGGCTATGGAGGGCTCGTCTACGGTATCCAACGTAGTTATAATTCGGGTTTAAGTTTCTCCATTGATGCCGGTGCAGGATACTATGTTGGCCCTTTTAAAGGAACCATTCTTCCCGTAGTAAACCTAAGTATTGGTTGGATCATCAGTGAAAAACGATGGTGTGTGGGTTTGTAGCCATTTTCTGGTACAGTATTTGATTCTTCCAGACGAAATTCAAACTAACCATTTATGAAAACTACTTTCTCTTTACTTTTATTTTTATCCTTTGGAGTCGGTGCAATAGCTCAATCTGCAAATAATGTTGAGAATCAACAACTTACTCTAAATGTGTTGCTGCCCGGCATTATTTACGAACATGGACTTTCCCAAAATTCAACTATAGCGGCGGAGATTACAATGGGTTTTGCATACCGGGAATCAGACTTTGTGGAAAGTGGATTTGGGATATATCCTATTGGAAGACTCCAATACCGACATTACTATAATTTCGAAAGACGATTAGCAAAAGGAAAGAATATTGCGGGCAATACAGGAAACTATATTGCTCCCACTATCGCGATTCAAGGTGGTAAGGCGATAATTGGGGATTTAAACTACGTTTCCGATTATTTTGGCGGAATCGGTGCCGTTTATGGATTACAGCGGACAGGCCAAAAGGGATTACAATTTCGATTCGAGGTGGGCCCCGGTTATTTCTTTGACGAATTTGAAAGTAACTTCGGTATTTTTCTTGCCCTAAAGCTTGGTTGGGTGATCAGTAGGAGGTAATATTATGGAACTCTCACTAAATCAATAAGATAAAAATAACATTTCCTTGTGTGTGCAAGAAAAAAATAGCAGTATCTTTGCGGGCTTAAAAATCAGGATATGTCCAAGATTAAGAATATCGCTATCATAGCGCACGTTGACCACGGTAAGACCACCTTGGTTGATAAAATCATGTACCATTGCCAGTTGTTTCGCGATAACGAGAACAAGGGTGATTTAATTTTGGACAACAACGACCTGGAACGGGAGCGGGGGATCACCATTGTCTCCAAAAACGTTTCCGTGGTGTATAAAGACACTAAAATCAATATCATTGATACCCCTGGGCACGCCGATTTCGGTGGAGAGGTAGAACGCGTTCTAAACATGGCCGATGGGGTTTTGTTACTCGTGGATGCCTTTGAAGGTCCCATGCCACAGACCCGGTTTGTGTTGCAAAAAGCCATCGATTTAGGCTTGAAGCCTTGCGTGGTCATCAATAAAGTGGACAAGGAAAACTGTACCCCGGAGGAAGTGCACGAAAAAGTGTTCGACTTAATGTTTGAGTTAGGTGCCGAAGAGTGGCAGTTGGATTTCCCTACCGTTTACGGCTCAGCCAAGCAGAATTGGATGAGTGAGGATTGGCAAAAGCCTACCGAAACCATTGAACCTCTTTTGGATATGGTATTGGAGCACGTTCCCGAGTTTAAACCGGAGCAAGGTTCTACTCAAATGTTGATTACTTCCTTGGACTTTTCTTCTTTTACAGGTAGAATCGCCATTGGGCGTTTGCAGCGCGGAACATTGAAGGAAGGTCAACAGATTTCCTTGGTAAAAAGGGATGGTAGAGTGGTTAAGTCACGAATAAAAGAACTGTTCACTTTTGAAGGACTTGGCCGTTTAAAAGTACAGGAAGTTACAGCTGGGGACATCTGCGCCATTGTAGGCGTGGAAGGTTTTGAGATTGGTGATACGGTTGCTGATTTTGAAAATCCTGAAAAACTGAAGACCATTGCCATAGATGAGCCTACCATGAGCATGTTGTTCACCATTAATGATAGTCCGTTTTTTGGGAAGGATGGCAAATTTGTCACTTCAAGACACATCAAAGAGCGATTGGAAAAGGAATTGGAGAAGAATTTGGCCCTTCGGGTTAATGAAACCGACAGTGCCGATAAATTCATGGTTTTTGGACGTGGTGTATTGCACCTTTCCGTGTTGATTGAAACCATGCGCCGCGAAGGATATGAGCTTCAAATTGGTCAACCGCAAGTTATCATTAAAGAGATTGATGGTGTAAAATGCGAACCTGTGGAACATTTAACGATTGATTTGCCCGAAGAAGTTTCCGGTAAGGCTGTGGAAATGGTATCCATCCGGAAAGGGGAGATGACCAGCATGGAGGCTAAAGGTTCCCGTATGATTTGTGAATTCATCATTCCATCTCGTGGAATCATTGGGTTGCGAAACCAATTGTTGACCGCAACAGCAGGTGAGGCCATTATGGCACACCGCTTTTTTGAATACCAACCTCTGAAAGGTGAGATTGCCCAGCGACAAAATGGTTCTTTGGTTTCCATGGAAAATGGTACAGCTATTCCCTATTCCATTGATAAATTACAAGAACGCGGCAAGTTTTTCATTGATCCGGGAGAGGATATTTACGAAGGACAGGTGATTGGTGAAAATTCCCGTGGAGACGATATGACAGTGAATGTGACCAAGACGAAAAAATTGTCAAACGTTCGCTCCTCAGGTGCTGATGAAAAGGCCAAAATTGTACCGGCCATCAAGTTTTCGTTGGAAGAAGCTTTGGAATACATCCAAAAGGATGAATACGTTGAGGTGACGCCAAATCACTTACGACTTCGCAAAATTTACCTTAAGGAGGTAGATCGTAAGCGGAATAAGATTGACTAGGGAGTCAGTGTCAATTTGAGCTTAGCGAAAAATCTCTTTGATTGGTTCTCGACTGCGCTCGAAATGACCATTGTTATTTGAAAATTGATTTGCGGATTCTCCTGTTTTTGTTCTTGAACCTGAATTTGACGCCTGAAACTTGGAGAGAAATTTCTCGTCGCTCATTCTTCGCTCCGTCGAAATGACTTGGAATTGTTTCTTGCGCCTTACTTTTTCCTAACTCCTAACTCCTAAAACCTATTGGCTCAGGTGCCCGTGGTGTTGTTCGCGAAGACAAGCCACGGCTGCACCAATGATTCCCGCATGGTTCATCAACTCTGCTTTGATGACATGGGTTTCAATATCGATGTGATGGCTGAATTCTTCCCAATTCTTGGAAGTGCCCCCACCGATAATGATCAAATCTGGTGAGACAATCAGTTCCACCAACGTTAAAAACCTATTGAAACGCTTGCCCCACTTTTTAAAGCTGAGATTTTCACGTTCTTTGGCCGAGGCGGCAGCCCATTTTTCGATTTTCTTGTATTTTTTATAAGGAATCTGGCCCAATTCAAAATTGGGAATGAGTTTTCCGTTAAAAAAGGCACCACTGCCCAACCCAGTGCCAATGGTGATCATAATCACTAGGCCATCCTTTCCTCTGCCAGCTCCGTAGTTCATTGAGGCGTATCCGGCGGCATCTGCATCGTTGAGTACGGTAAACTCCTGTCCTGTGACTTCCGTGAAAAGTTCATCCACATTAACGCCTACCCAACTCGGGTGAAGGTTTCCTGGTGAAAGGCAGACCCCTTTTTTTACAATAGAAGGAAAACCACAACCCACTGGACCTTTGTAATTAAAGTGCTCCACGATTTGGGCCACCACTTGAGCCATTTCATCAGGTTTTCTGGATTTTGGGGTGGGGATTCGAAAGCGTTCGGTTAACATTTCACCGGTTTCAGCGTTGACCAAGGCACCTTTTATGCCGGACCCGCCAATGTCAATTCCAAGAATATCCATACAGGAAAGAAAATTTGTTTAGACAAAGAAACAAAAACTTTTGCGGATCATGGAAATGTGGGATGAATCATTCAAATTAAAGGGTGATGGGCGAAAGGTAAAGGGAAGCACCTTTGTGTTACATCGCTTTTTGAATGACCTCAAACATTTTACTATCATCACATTTTAAGGTTTTGTGCGGATATTTTAGGATGAGCGCATAATCGTGGGTAGCCATAATAATGGTACGCCCGTTGGCATTGATGTCTTGCAGGACTTTCATGACTTCCACACTGGTCTGTGGATCCAAGTTTCCTGTAGGCTCGTCAGCTAAGATAAGTTCTGGATCGTTCAGTAGGGCTCGGGCTATGGCAATACGTTGTTGTTCCCCTCCTGAAAGCTCGTGTGGAAATTTAAATCCTTTGGTTTTCATGCCCACTTTGGCCAACACTTCCTCAATTTTGGAATCCATTTTAGAATCATCGGTCCATCCGGTGGCCTTCAGTACAAAGCGAAGGTTGTTGTTGATGTTACGGTCTGGCAGCAACTTAAAATCTTGGAAGACAATGCCCAGTTTCCTCCGCAAAAAAGGGATGTCCTTTTCTTGGAGTTTTTTCAGGTCGAAATCCACCACAGTGGCCTCACCCTGTTTTAGTGGGATATCGGCATAGAGCGTTTTCATAAAACTACTTTTTCCACTGCCCGTCTTTCCGATGACATAGACAAACTCTCCCTTCTTTACTTCCAGATTCACATCCTTAAGAACAAGGTTTTCATTTTGAAATACGGCAACATCCTGTAATTTTACAATGGTCTCGGGCATAATATCGCTTTGGGAAATAAAGGTACTAAGTTCTGAAATTATGTGTGATTTTGTAGGCATAATTATAACATCTTAGTTTTTAAATATACTTTCATCTTAATTTTGACGTTATGGTAAAAGTCAGTCGAGAACAGCGTAGAACACTATGAATCGAAAAAACCTCCTATTGTTTCCCATTCTTTTGGGAACTTTTTTTGTGCTTTCCGCGCAGGAAACCAAAATATATACCCACGAAAATAAGGTGTATCAAGATGCTTTGGCGTTGTACAATAATGAACAGTACCAAGCGGCCCAAACCATTTTTGAAAAGGTAAAATCCTCCACAACGGATTACGAAACCGAGGCCAACAGTGCATACTATGCCGCCAATGCTGCTATTCGGTTAAACCAGCGCGGTGCCGACAAGATGATGGAGGATTTTGTGGATAGATACCCCACTTCTACCAAGCGAAATTCCGCCTTTTTGGATGTGGCCGATTACTATTTTGAGACCGGAAAATACCCCTATGCCCTAAAATGGTACAAAAAAGTTGACGAGTCTGCGATGTCCTATTCCGATCAGCAGCGGTTTAATTTTAATAACGGATATGCACTCTACGCTTCTAAACGGCCCAAAGAGGCGGAGCGCTATTTGAACAAGGTGAGCACATCCCAGAAATATGGCTCCCAAGCCAAGTATTATTTGGGTTACATTGCGTATGAACAGGATGATTATGACCAGGCCAGTGCCCGATTTGACCAAATTACGGACCCCAACCTGCTCAATGAAAAGCTTTCCTACTATCAAGCCGACCTGAATTTTAAGTTGGGCAATTTTGAGGAAGCCATCGCCATGGCGGAGAAACAAATGGCAAAATCGGACCGCAACGAACAATCCGAACTCAACAAAATTATCGGCGAGAGCTATTTCAATCTAGAACAGTACGACAAGGCCATTCCTTATCTGGAAAAATATCGCGGCAAACGCGGCAGAATGAACAATACGGATTACTATCTGTTAGGTTACAGTCATTACAAACAGGGAGATTACCAAGCGGCAATTCAACAATTTAATAAAATTATAGGGGAAACCAACAGCGTGTCCCAAAATGCATACTATCATTTGGCGGAATGTTATTTAAAACTGGACAAAAAATCCGAGGCGCTCAATGCGTTCCGAAATGCATCGCAAATGGATTTCAGCACAGAAATTCAGAAAGATGCTTGGTTGAACTATGCCCGATTGAGTTATGAAATTGGGAATGCTTATGAACCCGTTCCGCAGGTATTGACCTCCTATCTCGAAAAATATCCGAAGGATGAGCACCAACTGGAAATCCAGGAGCTATTGGTGGACTCATACATCACCTCCAAGAATTTTGAGGGTGCCATGCAACTTTTGGAGGAAAACAAAAACTATGCGAGCAAGGAAACCTATCAAAAAGTAGCCTACTACCGAGGTATTGAGCTTTTTATTGACGGTGATTACGATGCAGCCGTTGAGCGCTTTTCCAAATCACTGAAAAGTCCTGAGAACAAAGCATTTGAAGCACGGACGCTCTATTGGAAAGGAGAGGCAGAGTATCGGTTGAACCGATTTGAGGAGGCCTTGGTGGATTTTGTACAGTTCCAGAAACTTCCCGCGGCCCGTTCCATGGCTGAGTACGAAGAGTTGGATTACAATTTGGGCTATTGTTATTTTAAGTTGAAGGATTATAACAATGCTATAGCTTATTTTAAAAATGTGGTCAATTCCAATGCGTTGGAAGCACAACGAAAGAATGATGGATATTTGCGATTGGGCGACAGTTACTTTGTCACCAGTAAATATCAATTGGCCATGAAGGCGTATGACGAATCATCTAAAATGAATGGTCCGGAGCGGGATTATGCTGCCTTTCAAAAAACATTATGTAGCGGATTTCTGGGGAACAGTTCCGCTAAAATTGATGGATTGAATGAGTTCTTGACGATGTATCCCACTTCATCACTACGTGATGATGCCCTTTTTGAGTTGGGAAATTCATACGTCACAGCAAATCAAGAAGCTCGTGGTCTGCAAACGTATGACCGATTGATTGAGGAATACCCAACCAGCAAGTTTGCACCACGTGGCATGTTGCGCCAAGGATTGGTGCACTACAATGCCAGCCGAAATAACGAAGCGTTGGACAAATTGAAACTCGTAGTCCAAAAATACCCCAACACCCAAGAAGCCAAACAGGCCGTGGCCACCGCCAAACTGGTCTATGTGGATGAAGGTCGGGTGAGCGAGTATGCCGCATGGGCCCGAAACCTGGATTTTGTTGAGGTCACCGATACTGAATTGGACAACGCCAGCTTTGAATCGGCCGACAGAAAATATGTGGAAGGAAAAACTGAAGCAGCCATCAGGGGCTACGAGGACTACCTCAAAGAATTCCCCAACGGATTGCATGCGCAGAGCGCCAATTTCTCCTTGGCTCAACTTTATTTTTCAAAAGGGGAAAAGGATAAGGCACTGCCTAAATATCAAGCTGTGGCCAATGGTGGCAGTGGAGAATACACAGAGCAGGCGTTGACGCGTGTCTGCGAAATCTATGTGGAAAAACAGGATTACCAAAGTGCCATTCCTTACCTAAAAAAATTGGAAAGCACGGCTGATATTTCAGAGAATCGCACTTTTGCCCAATCCAATTTAATGAAAGGCTATTACGGTCAAAAAGAGTATGGCCAGACCATTGCCTATGCTGAAAAAGTATTAAAGGCCCCAAAAATTGATGACCGTATTAAAAGTGACGCCCAGATTATGATTGCACGTTCGGCCATCGCCACGGAAAATGAAGCTTTGGCGAAAACAGCCTATCAGGATGTAAAGAAAATCGCTAGCGGTGAATTGGCCGCTGAGGCTTGGTATTATGATGCCTATTTTAAAAATCAAGACGGGGATTATGAGACTTCCAACGCGTCTGTTCAAAAATTGGCCAAAGATTATTCGGCCTACAAAGAGTGGGGCGGAAAAGGATTGGTGATCATGGCCAAGAACTTCTACAATTTGGGTGATGCCTTCCAGGCTACCTATATTCTGGAAAGTGTGATTTCCAACTTTTCCGAATTTGATGGGATTGT
>JBNLBG010000012.1:0-59237 GCA_050303195.1 Allomuricauda sp.
TCTTGGGTCAATTGGTCTACAATAAGAGTTACAGGATTTTCTGCGGAACCAAAACCACTGGTATCCACTATAATACGTTCTGCAGCAGGACCCGCGGCACCATCGGCACCATCGGCCCCTTGGCAATCCAAGGCATCAAAAGCGTTATCGCCATTAATGTCTTCCTCGGGATCGTTTACACCATCACCGTTCAAATCCCAACAGGAAATTCCGTCGGCACCATCAGCACCATCAGCACCATTGGTTCCGTTGGTTCCATTTGTCCCGTTGGTTCCATCAATTCCGTCCATTCCGTCCAATCCGTTTTTACCATCTTCACCGGAACAGGACATAAGGGCTAGGGCCAATACCATACAGCCCAACATAAAAATTCTTTGTAGTTTCATAATGTAAATTTTTTAATATTTTTTTATTGAATACCCCAAATGTAATGGGGGTCAAAGGCTCGATTTTATCCTAATTGACGGATGCCTGTTTTGGATTGACCACATTACGGTATTTTACAATGGATTAATTTTAGAAAGAATTTTCTTGTTAATATTAATTTGCCCCAACGCTCATCACCCATAATCCAAATTCCAAATTCCAAATTCCAAATTCCAAATTCCAAAACCCTTAACCCTTTACCCATCACCCAAATTCCAAATTCCAAAACCCTTAACCCTTCAACCCTTCACCATTTCCCTTTCCCCCATCCCCCAAAACCGTATATTTGCACGAGAATTCTAAAAGTACATGGCACAGAAACCATCCATACCCAAAGGAACCCGAGATTTTTCACCCGCTGAGGTGGCCAGGCGCAATTACATTATCCAGACCATAAAAAAGCATTTTGAAACCTATGGTTTTCAGCCTATTGAAACCCCGTCTTTTGAAAACTCCGAGACCCTAATGGGCAAATACGGCGATGAAGGGGATAGATTGATTTTTAAAATTTTGAATTCTGGGGATTTTATCTCTAAAGTGGATGACGTTACGTACAGTTCGAAGAACTCAGCTTCTTTAACGCCGAAAATCTCAGAAAAGGCGCTGCGATACGATCTTACGGTGCCTTTTGCGCGCTATGTAGTGATGCACCAAAATGAGATTGATTTTCCATTTAAACGCTATCAGATACAACCCGTTTGGCGGGCAGACCGGCCCCAGAAAGGGCGATTCCGTGAGTTTTACCAATGTGATGCCGATGTGGTTGGGGCGGATTCCCTATTGCAAGAGGTGGAATTTGTTCAATTGTACGATGCCGTTTTTACCGATTTGGGCTTGAAGGGCACCACCATTAAAATCAACAACCGAAAAATTCTTTCGGGTATTGCCGAAGTTATCGGAGCCAAACATTTGTTGATAGATTTCACCGTGGCTTTAGATAAACTCGACAAGATAGGGGAGGAGAAGGTAAAGGCCGAAATGTTGGAAAAGGGCATATCCGAAAGTGCCATCGCCAAGGCGCAGCCCTTGTTTTCCATGTCGGGTTCGGCCTCCCAGCAGTTGGAAGAATTAAAAACATTGCTATCCGAATCTGAAATTGGCCTGGAAGGTGTGGCAGATTTGGAGGAAATCATTACTATCGTTGAAGCGGTTGGATTGCAAACGGCAACCCTGCAATTGGATGTGACGTTGGCTCGAGGGCTTAATTACTACACCGGGGCCATTTTTGAAGTGGCTGCTCCGGAAGGAGTAAGCATGGGTTCTATTGGCGGCGGCGGTCGGTATGATGATTTGACTGGTATTTTCGGCTTGAAAGATGTGAGTGGCGTGGGTATTTCCTTCGGATTGGACCGCATTTACTTGGTTTTGGAAGAATTGAACCTTTTTCCCGATAGTTTGGACAAGTCGCTGGATGTACTTTGCCTCAATTTTGGAAAAGGAGAAAGTCTTGCCGGTTTACAATTGGTATCATCCCTAAGAAAAGCAGGCTTACGAGCCGATTTGTATCCTACGGATACCAAAGTGCAAAAGCAATTCAAATACGCGGACAAGCGAGGCGTCCCCTATGTTATTCTTTTAGGAGAACAAGAACTTACCGAAGGTAATTTTGTGGTCAAAAACATGAAAACAGGAGACCAAAAGGCCTATAAGTTGGATGAGGCAGAACAATTTGCTGAAACTGTCAAATCCGCTTTTTAATTTCCTTGATGATGGTTTTGTAGTAGTCGGTGCCGTGGGGAACATACTTTCCTGTGTTGGCCATGCCCCAGGTTTCGTCTGCAAATTGGAGCAGGGGAACCAAATCCAAGGCATCCACTTCACTGTCCTGTTTGGTCAGTTGGTTCAAGGGAACTTTCAATTCACCTAAAAAAACATGGTGGAATTCGGCATCAATAAAATCTTCGGAAATCTTATGGATGGCTTTAAAAACTCCAATAGGTTCCAGTTCCTTTTCTGAAATGGTTAGACCAACCTCTTCGGCAACCTCACGGACAGCAGCAAGTTTTATGTCTTCCCCAGATGCTACGTGTCCTGCTACCGAAACATCCCAAAGGGATGGATGTGTATCCTTGTGTTTTCCCCGTTGTTGAATGAGAACTCTGCCATCTTTCGTGTACAACCAAACATGAGCGGTAGGGTGGAATAGCCCTTTTCGGTGCGCTTCGGATTTTAAACAGGATTTTCCTGTTGGATTTCCGTTTGCATCCAATATGTCGACCCATTCATCCATAATGGTATTAAAGATAGGAATTTGTCATTCTGAAGAAGCTTAGTGCCTGAAGAATCTAAGGTAAACTAAGAGATTCTACGCATCCCTTTCGACTGCCTGTCCGTCCGGCAGGCGGTGTTCAGGGTGACTGCTCAGAATGACATTCAGTATTAATCAAAATAACTGAACGTCTCGCCCTCTTTGATGGTCAACAGTGTTTCGTAGATTAAACGAATCACATTCTCCACATCATCCTTATGAACCGTCTCCACTGTAGTGTGCATATAACGCAAGGGCAAAGAAATCAATGCAGAAGCCACACCACCATTGCTATAGGCGAAGGCATCCGTGTCCGTTCCGGTATAGCGGGAAGCCGCCAACCGCTGGAATGGTATTTTTTTGGCCTCGGCGGTTTCCAAAATACGTTCGCGAAGCTTGTTCTGTACCGCTGGGGCATAAGAAACTACAGGTCCCGAACCGATCATGGTCTCACCTTCCTTCTTTTTGTCTATCATTGGGGTGGTGGTGTCATGGCATACATCGGTAACAATGGCCACGTTGGGTTTTATGGTCTGGGTGATCATCTCGGCGCCACGCAATCCAATTTCCTCCTGAACGGAGTTGGTGATATACAATCCAAATGGCAGTTTTTGCTTGTTTTCATGAAGCAGACGGGCCACTTCGGCAATCATAAAACCTCCAACCCGATTATCCAAGGCGCGGCAAACGAATTTGTCCTTGTTCAATATTTGGAATTCATCAGGATAAGTAATGACGCAGCCTACATGCACGCCCATTTTTTCTACTTCTTCCTTATCCTTGGCTCCTATATCTATAAAAATGTTCTCGATTTTTGGGGCTTCTTCTTTGGCCTTGTCCCGTGTATGGATTGCTGGCCATCCGAAGACTCCCTTAACAACCCCATTTTTGGTTTGGATGTTCACCCATTTGGAGGGGGCTATTTGATGGTCGCTGCCTCCATTTCGGATGACGTACAGCAAACCATTGTCTGTAATGTAATTGACATACCAAGAGATTTCATCGGAATGCCCCTCAATGACCACTTTGTATTTTGCATCGGGATTGATAACAGCAACCGCGGTTCCGTAGGTGTCTGTGATAAAATCGTCCACATACGGTTTTAGATAGTCCATCCATATTTTCTGCCCTTCCCATTCGTAACCTGTAGGGGAGGCATTATTCAAATATTTTTCTAGGAACGTAAGCGATTTTTCATTGATAATTTTTCCTGCTGCCATGTGATTAATTTAGTTCACAAACATACTAATATTCACTTTTATTTAATAACCAAATCTTAGCTTTATCTTTACTTTTGGCAAGACTTTTGAAATATGAATCGAATGTGGCGTACGAGTTTTCTTGTTGTTTTTTTGGCATTCCACGCGTTGGGATTTTCGCAGGAGATTGAGAATGATTCTGTGTTGAATCCCAACGATTCCATTGCAGATTATTACGTTCGGTTTGAAGGGGATTCCATCTTATACAGTTCCATTGCCCTGGATGAAGTCTACCTGTTTGGGAAGTTGGAGTTTGCGGACAGGAATGAGCGACTTCGATATTTCATACTACGCAGAAAGACCTTAAAAGTGTATCCGTATGCCAAATTGGCCGCGGAACGCTTGGTAGAATTGAATGATAGTTTGCAACATATCAAAAAGCGAAGACATCAAAAAAGGTATACCCGAAAGGTGCAAAAGTTCATTGAGGAAGAATTTTCGGAAGAACTCAAAAAACTCACACGCACCGAAGGTCAGATTTTGGTAAAATTGATTTATCGCCAAACGGGCACCACCGCCTTTGATTTGGTAAAAGAACTGCGAAGTGGTTGGCGGGCCTTTTGGTACAACACAACCGCCAGTATGTTCAAAATCAGTCTAAAAGAAGAGTTTCATCCTGAAAGTGTTCATGAGGATTACCTTATTGAAGATATTCTTCAGCGCGCGTTTGCCGCCAATCAGTTGGAACGACAGAAATCGGTACTGGATTATGACTATGCCCAGTTGAGCAATAAATGGAAAAACGCCCCTCTTGAATCCAAAAATTAGTCTTTGATTTTTTTCTTTCCAAACACGGCATCCATGACAATGTTCACCGACCGGAAACCCAAATAGATGGCCAAGCCGGCAAAGAAAATGCCCAAAATCAAAACGGGGATGTAGAGGAAATGTTCTTCATTTTTGAAGGCCTCGTAAATTAAAAATGGCCCTAAAAACATAGTGGCCACGGTATAACCAAACGATTTCAATCCTTTCACCAAAAGTTCCTTGTCTGTCCGCCTCATGGGACCAAAGTAGGAATATTAGCTTATATTTAGTGGATATCGCATAAAAATTGACCATGGAACTACTCGTTTTGGGCGTGGTGGTGCTTTTTATCATCATTGCCACTGTAAAATTTAAAATGCATCCCGTTTTTTCCTTGATTTTAGCAGCCGTGGCATCAGGATTCCTGTTGGGATTAACTCCGAAAGATAGTATGACGGCTATTGCAGAGGGGTTTGGAAAAACACTTTCAGGTATTGGCTTGGTAATCGCTTTTGGGACCGTTATTGGAATCTATTTGGAGAAAACGGGCAGTACCCAGGTCTTGGCCAATAGCATTTTAAAAATTATTGGAATGAAACGTTCCCCTTTGGCCATTAACTTGGCGGGATTTGTAATTTCCATCCCAGTGTATTGCGATTCAGGATTCATTATCCTTTCCTCCTTAAACAAGGCCATCAGTAAAAGAACGGGCATCCCTGCTTTGGTTTTTGCCATTGCATTGGCCACAGGACTATATTCCGCCCATGTATTTGTACCGCCGACGCCAGGGCCTTTAGCGGCGGCGGCCATTATGGAAGCCGATTTGGGATTGGTGATGATCTTGGGACTTTTGGTGGCTGTTCCAGTTTCTATTTCAGGGTATTTTTGGGCGCGTTATATTGGCGAATCCCTAAAAGAAGATGAAACGACGGAGGCTATGGAAGAGAAGGAAGAAGTTCCATCTTCTGTAAGACCTTTTCAAGCATTTTTGCCTTTACTTGTTCCTATCGGTTTGATTGCCATGAAATCGTTGTTCAATTATCCTACCTTTCCGTTGGGTGAAGGTGTGGCCTTCAAGATTTTCGATTTCTTGGGAAGCCCCATCATTGCTTTGTTGGTAGGAGTTTTATTTGCATTTTCCCTGGGCAAGACTTTTCCATCCAAAGAAAAACAAGGGTGGATGGCCGAAGCGTTTAAGCAAGCGGGTGCCATTGTGTTGATTACGGGAGCGGGAGGTGCTTTTGGGGCCATTTTACGAACCATTGATATTGCTTCCATCATCAATTTAGAGTCGAGTTCTGGGGTCGGTGGGCTCTTGATAGCTTTTATGATAGCCGCAGTTTTAAAAACAGCCCAAGGATCGTCTACTGTGGCGATTATTACCACATCGGCCATTATAGCGCCTTTATTGGAAACCTTCGGCTTGCTTTCAGTTACTGATAAAGCTTTAGCGGTTTTGGCCGTAGGTGCAGGAGCCATGACGGTTTCACATATTAATGACAGTTATTTTTGGGTGGTGTCGCAATTTTCAAACATCAACGTAAAAACTGCTTTGCGGGGGCATACCTTGGGAACACTACTACAGGGCATTACAGGTATTTTGATGATTCTCTTGCTTCATTTTGTAGCATCATGATTAGAAGTTATTCAATGGTAAGGCCCCTTGTAAATTCCTGTACTATTGCAAAATAACCCAATGCGTAGTCGTTGGGTCGTTCCACATTATCAAAAATATCGATGTTGTCCAGCCCTGTAACGTCAAATACATTACCTCGAACTGTAGCAACAGGTGTCTCGAAAACGCCCCCATCTTCCATGGTTTGTTCCACCAAAAGATCCATATAATTATAAAAATCTTGGTCGGCTCCCAAAATACTTACGTTAATGTCCTGACCTGTACCAAGCTTGTCATCATAGAAATAGGAAAACGTAAACTGCTGTCCTTGGAAAAACTGGTCTTCAACAGCTTGAAAGTTGCCAAAACCAAAATCAAAGACGTAGTAATCATCTTGGTCGGGGGGGTCAGTAAATGTTACAATTACCTCTATTTCATCTTCATTGAACAGGGTGTCGTCTCCCTGTTGTAGATTATCTATAGGAACCGTGGGCGTATATTCTGTACGGGCATAGTAGTTTTTCTCTTTGTGGGTGATTTGCAGTGCAAACACGGTTCCGGGTTCGGCACTCTCGGTACGGATGCGTTGGTCAGTGGAGAAATTGGGGTCTGGGACATAAATTCCTGTACCGGGTTCTTCCTCGGTCAAGGAAGAAAAAGCGAATCCCACAAACTCGCCAAACTCATTGGGAACACCATAAATTATAACGGCACTTTCAACTTGAGTGGGTGGGTTCTCCTCAAAAAAGTTACTGGTTTCCCGCATTTTTATCCTAACGTCCACAAATTCTTGGCTTTTATCCACACGCAATAACCCCTCAACAATAAGTCTAGGCTCGGTATCGGGTAAATCCACGTCAACTACATCTTCACATGACGTAAACATGAAAATGGCCCCTATAATGATGATTACTTTTTTCATACGCTAGAATCTAAAGTTATAGGTTATAGCTGGAATGATTCCAAAAATTGAGGTACGGATGGCTTCGTTTCTTCCGGTATCCTCATTTTCCCTAAAGTTGATGGAAGCTGCATTTTTTCTGCTGTACAGATTGTAAATGCTAAATACCCATTCTGACTGCACTTTTTTACGTTGGTTTCGTTTTGGGGTCAATATGGCCGAAACATCCAATCTATGGTAGTCTGGAAGCCTTTCTTTGTTCCGAAGCCCAAAATAGGGAACGGTCAGTCCTTCAAACTCAAATTGGCCCACCGGATAATTGGTGGGCTGCCCGGTCTGGTACACAAAATTAGCATTCACGCTCCAGCGGTCGTCAATGGCATAGTCCGCAAATATGGCCAGGTCGTGGGTCTTGTCGTAAGGAGTGCTATACCATTGCCCTTGGTTGATGCCTGTTTCAAGGTCTGAGCGACCGGTATCAATTCCGAGAGCTCTGAGGTCTCTTCCCGGAGTTCTCTGCTCCGATTTTGACCACGTATAAGCCAGCCAACCTTTTAGCCGACCTTCATTCTTCCGAATGAGAAACTCCAATCCATAGGCTCTGGCCTCGCCATTTAAAATGACCTGTTCAATAGCGTTATTTGCAATGAGGTTGGCCCCATCAATATAATCTATTCGGTTCTCAATATCCTTGTAGAAAGCTTCTGTTTCAAAACTATAATTGCCGCTTTTGATATTTCTGAAATAACCCACTGCATATTGATTGAGAAGTTGGGGTTTCACAAAAGGACCGCTCGGTGTCCAAACATCCAAAGGGGTAGGGGAGCTGGTATTTGACAACAAATGAAGATATTGCGCCAATCGGGTGTAACTGGCCTTAACCGAGCTTTTTCCATCAAAATTATAGGAAGCGGATATCCTTGGCTCTAGATTGAAAAACTTTTTTAAGGTCCCGCCTCTACCAGGATTGATGGTATCTATGGGTTCTGCTTCCCGGTACACCAGGGTAAAGGGGTCGAACAAAACAGGATTATTGTTCTCATATATGTAAAATTCATCCTGTCCGAAACGATTGAATTGGCTGGCCCTTAGACCATACTCCAGGCTTAGATTTTCTGATATTTGGTGTTCAACATCAATATAAATGGCATTTTCATTGGCGTATTTTTTGGTAAGCTGTTCTTCCACAATACCAGAATCGGGACTATTGGGCTTTATTCTTCCGGGGTTGAAGACATAATAGGTGTTGTTCAACCCATAGTTGAGTTGAAGCCTATCGTTGATATAATGCTTTAAATCATACTTTAGGTTGAAGTTTTGGATTCCCGAATCCCATTCAAATCCCA
This sequence comes from Allomuricauda sp., assembly GCA_050303195.1. GTDB lineage: Bacteria > Bacteroidota > Bacteroidia > Flavobacteriales > Flavobacteriaceae > Flagellimonas. Next base: position 8,543 of record JBNLBG010000012.1, read on the forward strand.
CAAAATCAAGTTCCAAGCCATAAAAATAATCGGAGTATATAACGGACAGATTGGAAAAAAGTCTGTCAGAAAACAGATGATTCCATCTAAAATTCCCTACGGCGTTTCCATAGGTGTTTACAAACCTTTCACTGATGCTGAACAGGTCACGTCCAAAATAGCCGGAAAGAAAAATACTGTTCCGTTCATTGATCTTATGGTTGATTTTGGCATTCAAATCATAGAAATAGGCCTTGTTGTCCACATCAAATAGAGGAAGGAACAAATGGGCGTATGAAGCCCTACCACCTACCAAAAAAGCGGTTCTATCCTTTTGGATAGGCCCTTCCAACAAGAGTCTGCTGGCCACCGCTCCTAGACCGCCGTTCACCTTAAAATCTTTGCTGTTGCCTTCTTTTTGAAATATTTCCAAAACGGAAGAAACCCGTCCACCATATCGTGCGGGAATACCCCCTTTAAAGAGTTTTACATCTTTAATGGCATCTGGATTGAAAACGGAAAAAAATCCAAATAAATGCGATGAGTTAAAAACGGTGGCCTCATCCAAAAGGATTAGATTTTGGTCAGTAGCACCGCCACGCACATTAAACCCAGAAGAAGCTTCGCCGGCATTGGTGACACCAGGCAAAAGCAACAGGGATTTAATGACATCCGCCTCTCCCAGGACAACGGGAATCTGTTTAATGGTCTGTACGGCCAGCGTATTCACACTCATCTGTGGCTTGCGGATATCCAGCCTTTCCACATCATCGGTGACCACAACTTCTTCGAGTTCCTCGGCTTCTTCCAATAAGCTGAAATCCCGTTTGGTATTGGAATTTAAGTTAATGGTCTCCCGAATATCTTGAAACCCCAAATAACTTACCGCCACGGTATATTCCCCTTCTGGAAGGGTAATGGAATAAAAACCATATTCGTTGGTGGTAACGCCGGTATTGAGTTCTGGAAATGCAATGGTAACCCCAATTAAAGTCTCATTGCTGTTGGCCTCAGAAATGGTACCACTAAGCGTAAACTTTTGCTGTGCTTGGGCAAAAACACCGAAAAGGAGTAGACCAAGGCTGAGGACAAAATGTCTATTCGGCATTCTTTAGATTTTCCTAAAAATACACATTAAATGTATAGCTGGAAAAAATATAAAAACAACGCACCACGAATTTTCTAACCTATTGAGTCCAATATTTTGTTCAAGGTTTCACTGGGGCGCATGGCCTTTGAGGCCATCTCTGGATTGGGTAAATAATACCCTCCAATATTAACCGGTGAACCTTGGGCATCTATCAATTCCTGGGCAATTTTCGCTTCATTGGCAGATAGGGCATCATACACTTTACCGAAAGTGGTTTTCAATTCCCCATCTTCATTTTGATTTGCCAAATGTTCGGCCCAATAAAGTGCCAAATAGAAATGACTGCCTCTGGTGTCCAGTTCGTTCACTTTCCTGGAAGGAGATCTATCATTGTCCAAGAATTTCTCGGTTGCTTTATCCAAAGCATCGGCAAGAATCAAGGCCTTTTTGTTCTTATTTTTTTCGCTGTAGAATTCCAACGAAACCCCCAAAGCTAAAAATTCACCTAAAGAATCCCAGCGCAAGTGACCTTCTTCCAGAAATTGTTCTACGTGCTTTGGCGCCGAACCTCCAGCACCGGTTTCAAAAAGTCCTCCACCGTTCATTAATGGAACAATGGAAAGCATTTTAGCACTTGTGCCCACTTCCAAAATTGGAAAGAGGTCGGTTAGATAATCCCGAAGAACATTTCCTGAAACGGAGATGGTATCTTTTCCATCCTTAAGGCGTTTCAGGGTAAACTTAGTGGCTTCGATAGGGGATAGGATTCTAATATCCAGTCCATCGGTATCGTAATCCTTGAGATATAGATTTACTTTTTTGATCAATTCAAGATCGTGGGCTCTACTTTCGTCCAGCCAAAAAACGGCAGGATCGTTCGTGGCCTTGGCCCGTCCCACAGCCAATTTCACCCAATCTTGTACAGGAGCGTCTTTAACTTGGCACATTCTCCAAATATCACCTTGCTCCACCTTGTGTTCAATCAAGGTTTTACCGGTGGATTGGCTCACTACTTTAACCACACCATCGGTTGGAATTTCAAAAGTCTTGTCGTGTGATCCATATTCCTCGGCTTTTTGAGCCATGAGTCCCACATTGGGAACCGTTCCCATGGTGGCAGGATCAAAAGCGCCGTGTTCCTTGCAGAAATCTATGGTGGCTTGGTAAATTCCAGAATAGCTACTATCGGGAATGACAGCCTTGGTATCTTGAAGCTTACCATTTTTATCCCACATCTTTCCAGAGTTCCGAATCATTGCGGGCATGGAAGCATCAATAATAATATCGCTGGGTACATGAAGATTGGTAATTCCTTTCTCAGAATTTACCATGGCCAAATCAGGTCCATTTTCAATGGTTTTTTGAATGGCACCTTCAATTTCTTTGTGTTGATTTTCTGGAAGCTTTTCAAGTTTGTCATACAAGGTTTCCAGTCCATCTTTGGCATCGACTCCAATTTTTTCAAGAGTGTGGCCATATTCTTTGAAAAGCTCAGCGAAATACACCTCTAAGGCATGTCCAAAAATGATGGGGTCGGAGACCTTCATCATGGTTGCTTTAAAATGAAGGGACAACAGCAGATGATTTTTCTTGGCATCGGCAATTTCTTTGGCAAAAAAATCTACCAATGCTTTTTTGCTCATGACTGTTGCGTCAATGATTTCGCCTTTTTGAAGCGCAAGATCATCCTTTAAAACGGTTGATGAACCATCGGCACCAACCAATTCAATGCGTATCGCATCGGCATTTGCCAAGGTGAGCGATTTTTCATTGGCCCTAAAATCACCATGGGTCATAGTGGCCACATGGGTCCTGGAATCGGAAGACCATTCGCCCATGGTATGTGGGTTCTTTTTGGCGTAATTTTTAACCGCTTTTGGAGCTCTTCGGTCAGAATTTCCTTCACGAAGCACTGGATTCACGGCACTTCCTTTTATTTTGTCGTACTTGGCCTTGATGGCTTTTTCCTCATCATTTTTAGGCTCATCTGGGTAGTTGGGAAGGTTATACCCCTTCTCTTGCAGCTCTTCAATGGCTTCTTTCAACTGAGGAATGGAAGCACTTATGTTGGGCAATTTAATGATATTGGCCTCTGGGGTCTTGGCCAGTTCGCCCAAAATGGCCAGGTCGTCGGCCACCTGTTGGTCCTTGTTGAGATATTCTGAAAAAACCGCTGCAATTCTACCGGCCAAGGAAATATCTTTGGTCTCAATGGCAATGTCTGCGGTTTCGGTATAAGCTTTTACAATGGGTAGGAAAGATAATGTAGCTAAGGCTGGTGCCTCGTCTGTTTTCGTATAAAAAATTTTGGCCATTTATGTGTATTTGTTTGAGCGGTGCAAATATACAATTTATGGACGGTGAACTTATAACGAATTTTTCAAAAGTAAGTGGCAATACTTGAAGAATATTTAAAAAACAAAAGCCATATCCATGTGCGAACATTGATATGGCTTTCAATAAAGGACTAAAAGACTTGTTCTGTGTTGCTACAGAACCACAATCCGAAGATTGCATCTGTTGCCCTTTAAACGTTTACTCCACATGATCCATCCGATTTTGCAACCAAACTTCATCCTGCAAAGTGGCCTGATAATTTCCTAAATCTTATCAAAACGGGAAATTGCTCTCCCATCCGCACATAAAATTTACGAACTCTCCTTGAGGCCCGCCGAAGCGTCTCCTCAATTTGAAATTCCTTTGTGATCAGTAGTGTTACCAATTAAAAAGGGAAATTTTCAGTTTTTAAAGAACGTCAACTTTAAAACCGAAATATGTTCTTGACTTTCATCATTTCCATATTTCTTCGACTAAAGTAGTTCAAAGAATGAGAAAAACAAATTTTATAACCGATTAAAAATCAACAATATATGAACCATGGTTATTAACAATTGTTCATAAAAAAAGCACCTTGATTGAGGTGCTTTTTTTTCTGTATGGGATAAAGGATTATCCCCTAACTTCTTTAATACGGGCCTTTTTACCGGTAAGACCTCTAAAGTAGAAGATTCTAGATCTACGTACTTTACCTTTTTTGTTTACTTCAATTCGTTGCAATGCGGGCATGTTGATTGGGAAGATTCTTTCTACCCCAACGGTACCGGACATTTTACGAATGGTGAACGTTTCAGTGGCGCCGCTACCTCTTCTTTGGATTACAACTCCTTTAAAGAACTGGGTACGTGTTTTTTCACCTTCCTTAATTTCATAGTACACGGTAATAGTGTCACCAGATGAAAATTTTGGAAATTCTTTTTTTGGAACAAATTCGTCTTCAACAAATTTTATTAGGGATTCCATGGTTTATTTTTTAATGTTTAGCAAGACCAACTTTCACGTATCTCGTCAGAGGTTGATTTTGAGATTGCAAAAGTAATGCAATATTTAGAAATAGCAAGGTGTTTTTTAGTTTTTGAACTGCTTATTCTTTTAGCGACTGTTTTTTAGCCAGTTTTGCAGCAAACAACAACAATCCAATGGCAAAAAGAATGTAGGGAAGTGGTGTCAAAATACTGCCCAACACGTTGGCCTTAACAATAGATTCAGAGTTTACCTGTGCGGAGAACGTGGTCAAAAGTAAAACACCAAGCGCAAACACGATAGAGAGGACGCTACCCAAAAACATGAGTAGGGTGCCCCAGTTTCGCTGTTTTGCCAACAGAATGCCACAAGCCAATACAAGAATAAGCTTCCCCAAAGCATTTAAACCGCCCCCAATCATAAAATAAGCTTCATAGTTTTCCATAGGATTTATTTTAAAAGGTCCGGTCTTCTCTTTTGGGTTCGTTCCAAAGCTTTCTCCTCACGCCATTTTTCAATTTTGGGAAAATCTCCGCTCAATAGAATTTTTGGGACTTCCAATCCTTTGTATTCGGATGGGCGTGTATACACTGGAGGTGCCAATAAATTGTCTTGAAAGGTGTCGGTAAGCGCGGAAGTTTCGTCGTTCAAAACGCCAGGAAGCAATCGTATTACGGCATCACACAAAACCGCCGCAGCCAACTCGCCTCCTGAAAGGACATAGTCCCCAATGGAAATCTCTCGGGTTACATGCATATCCCGTACCCGTTGGTCCACACCTTTATAATGTCCACATAAAATAATAAGGTTCTTTTTTAGGGAAATCTGATTGGCCATACCTTGGTTGAGGGTTTCGCCATCTGGAGTCATATATATGACTTCGTCATATTCGCGTTCTTCTTTAAGTTGCGAGATGCATTTGTCAATCGGTTCCACCATAAGAACCATACCGGCACCACCGCCGAACTGGTAATCATCTACTTGCTTGTAGTTTCCTTTAGAATACTCCCTGAGGTTGTGAAAATGCACTTCAACCAAATCTTTTTCAATGGCCCTCTTTAGGATGGAAGCCTCAAAGGGACTTGTCAATAATTCGGGCAGTACTGTGATGATGTCTATCCGCATGGGCTTGTGAAAATACTTAGGCATTTGAATTCTTCCAAAAGTAGTGAATGTAGTCCGTATCATTTTCCCAATCCAAACGCTCATACAATTTTTGCGCGGGATTGTCCACAGCCGTTTCCAAAGCCAATCCCTTGTAGCCCATTTCTTGGCAATGCAATTTAGCTTGATTTAACAAAGCTTCTCCAACTCCTTTCTTCCGATGTTTTGGAGACACATACAAATCGTTCAGAATATAAGAAGGTTGAAGGGAAACCGATGAAAAGGTCTTGTACAGTTGGGTAAATCCAATGGGTTCTTCGTTTTCTAGAGCGATAAAAATTACGGTTTCATTATTTGTAAAGCGCTCTTTTAAAAACGTTCGGGCCGATTCCAAATCCGAAGTCTGCCCATAGAACACCCTGTAGGCATCAAAAAGAGGAACAATTCGTTCCATGTCAGACACCGTGGCCTTTTTGATGGTCATTGTCTTTAATTTTAAAAGGCTCCCTTTTTGGAAGCCTTGTTATTATTTTTTCTGTTTGTTCAATTCGTCTTGCAACTGACGGCTAATCTTTTGCTCGCGCTCCAACGCCCTTCGTCTGTGCTGTTCGTATTCTTGCTCCAGATCGGCCAGGGCCGTTTTGGCCTGTTGCGTCAAGAAATTACTGTTTCTAAATCGGTAGATAAAGAACAGCAGGAACAACAAGAGTGCAAAAATAATGGACCATAGAATAAAATTGTAGGTGCCTTTGCTGACCAAGGCACCAAAAAAGGAAATACTGTCCTTTTCTTCTGTGACCCTGTTCAACTTATTGGTAGTATCCTGCAACTTGGCATTGAGATCCTCTATTTCAGCCTTATTGGCTGCAATAGTAGCCGAAAGGTCTTTAATGGATTCGTTGGCCGTGTTGATGGTATCAAAGATGTTGCTCTTTACTTCATTGAGACTGGCCAACCGTATCACTTCATAAGGAACTCCATTTCCAGATCTATAATTGGTGGATTTTCGTTCCATTTCCTCGAACTGACCTTTAATGGTCATATCCTTATTTTCGGGAGTTTCCTCTTGAGCAAAGGATGAAAAGAATGGTGCAAAAAGGGCTAGTGCAATGAAAAATCGTAAATGCTTCATGGTCAATATATTCTCGTAAATAATTTAGATTAAGGGTAGGGCGAAATTACACCAATAAACCTAAAATCAAAAGAAAAACCCATTTACTGGACTTGTGTTCTCGCTTTTCCCAATTCTTTAGTAATACGTATAACGCCTAACCTTGGCAATATATTTCGCCAATCTAATAACTTGATGTGAATACCCATACTCGTTATCATACCATATATAAAGTACTACACTTTTTCCATCAGTGGAAACAATGGTGGCCTTACTATCATAAATGGCAGGAGCGGAGGTGCCTACAATATCCGTAGAAACCAGCTCATTGCTCAACGAATATTTTATTTGCTCCACTAAATCACCTTCCAAGGCATATTTCTTTAAAATGGTGTTGATGCTCTCTTTGGAGGTTTTGTTTTTTACTTCCAAATGAAGAATGGCCAAGGAACCGTTGGGTACTGGTACCCGAATGGCATTTGAGGTGAGTTTGCCTTTAAGCGACGGCAGGGCCTTAGCCACAGCTGAACCAGCACCGGTTTCCGTTACGACCATATTCAATGCAGCTGCACGCCCCCTTCGATATTTTTTATGCATGTTATCCACCAGATTCTGATCATTGGTATAGGCGTGTATGGTCTCCAAATGGCCTTTTTTTATGCCAAGCGAATCTTCGATGACCTTAAGAACAGGGGTAATGGCATTGGTGGTACACGAAGCGGCCGAGTAGATTTTGGTCTTGTCTGGATCAAATTCTGTATGATTGACCCCATGTACAATATTGGGAACAACTTCTTTTCCGGGAGCCGTAAGCAAGACCTTGCTGGCCCCTTTGGACTCCAAATGTTTGGAAAGCGACTCTTTATCCCTGAACGCACCAGTATTGTCAATAATCAAGGCGCTATAAATCCCGTATTTTGTATAATCGATATCTTCTGGCTTGTTGGCGCTAATAAACTTTACGGTGGTACCATTTATAATCAGGGCCTGATTTTTGGCATCTATGTCCACGGTTCCCATGAATTGGCCATGCACAGAGTCGGTTTTTAGCAGTGCAGCGCGTTTTTCCAAAACTTCTTGGCTCAATTCCCCACGTACCACCACGGCTCGGAGTCGCAACTGACTTCCTCTTCCGGTTTTGGCCATTAATTCCCGAGCTACTAATCGACCGATTCTTCCAAAACCATAGAGTACCACATCTTTGGGCTTTATTTCCTTGGTTTGCTGGGCATCTTTCAACTTATCCACCACAAAAGCCTTTACATTAAGATGGTTGTTGTCATCAGAATGGTACTCGTAAGTAAGCTTTCCAATATCCAACTTAGCAGGTGGAAGGTTGATGTCGTTTATCGCTCTTAATATTTCAACCGAATCAAAAATGGAAATAGGCTTTTGCACAAATTCACCAGCATACTCATGTAGGTTGATGATATCGCTGACATTTTTATCGATAATCTGATTTTTAAAGAGGACCACCTCAATGGCTTTGTCATACCAAAGATCACTGATGATTTTGATGAATTCTGTGGTTGCTTTTCGTCTATCTGCCTGAAAAGCAAGCTCTTTCTCATAGGATTTGATGTCTCCCATAGTTGTCTGATTGAATTTGTTTAGTTGTTACAGGGGCTAAATTAGCTATTTTCAAACGTTTTCGTAAAAGAATTTGGCCACAAAAAAACACCCCAAAAAGGGTGCTTTTAAGTGTGTTTTTATCACTTTTATTAGAAGATCATGTGTTCTTTTTCGCCATTTTCATTGATCATGGTAAAACTGGTCCTTCCGTACTGGGAAACTTTGCCAAACTCTTCCTCTGCATCTTCAATATTGTCTATATCAGCATCATTTACCTTAACAATGACCTTGTTGCGCAAATCATATCTACTGTAGCGCTCGGGGACATCTATGATTTTTACACCTTTGGCAACACCAAATTTTTTCTTGTCTTCTTTGGAAAGGTTCTTTACCAAGAATCCCGTAGCGGGTAGGAGAACTGTCATTTGCTTTTTGAGCATAACATTTTTCGTAATGTTCTTACCATCCCGGTCTACAATGACTTTAACAATATCCCCAGGTCTTTTTGAAGAAAGATAGCCCGACAACTCGGAGAATTTATGTACTGTGATGTTGTCTACTTGTTTGATGATGTCACCTGATTGCAAACCAGCCTCTTCAGCCCCCGACTCCTCGGTCACATCCGACACATATACTCCTTCCAAGTCATCAACGCCAAGCTCATTGGCCACTTCAGGGTTAAGGTCACCGCCTCTGATTCCTAAAAGTCCTTTCTGAACATTCCCATATTCCATGATGTCTTCCACAACCTTTTTAGCGGTATTGCTGGGCACGGCAAATGCATAGCCCACGTAAGAACCTGTCTGGGAGGTGATGGCGGTATTGATTCCGATCAAATCCCCATTGGTATTGACCAAGGCCCCGCCACTGTTTCCAGGGTTTACGGCCGCATCGGTCTGGATAAACGATTGGCTTCTGCCTAAAGATCGCGCCTTGGCACTTACTATGCCAGCGGTAACGGTGGATGTTAGGTTAAATGGATTCCCAACGGCGAGCACCCATTCTCCAATTTTTGCATTGTCAGAATCACCAAAAGCCAAATAGGGGAGTGTTTCCTCGGCATCAATCCGTAAAAGAGCGATGTCGGATTCAGCATCGGATCCAATGACCTCTGCTTCATATGTTTTGTTATTGTTTAAGGTAACCTGCAATTGACTCGCATTGGCAATAACATGGTTATTGGTTACAATATAACCATCAGGTGAGATAATTACCCCAGATCCCGATCCAATCTGTGGGGTTTGTTGGCGCTCAAATCCGTAGAAGAAATCAGAAAGGCTACTTGGCCCTTTGCTGATGGTCAGGTTTTTTACGTGGACCACGGAGTTTACCGTTTTTTCTGCTGCCAACGTAAAGTCAACCTCATTGATGCCGGCCCCACTGGCCGAGGTCGGCAAATTACTTGTGGTAATGAACGGATTTTCTTGTTCGGAGGTTACCAGTTTATAGTTGTCTTTTTCAAAAAATAATTTGTACGACCCCAGTGTAATTGCGCCTGCAAATATGGACACTAGGAGCAAACTGCCTATTTTCTTCATAATTCTTTATTTTTTTAACATTCAGTTTTAACAAAATTAAAGGAATTCATTTTTTGGCCTAGTTGGTTTAACTCCCTTTTAACTGCAAAAATTTCCTTAAAGAATACGCTATATTTGTTCCTTTGTAGCGATTATGAAATTGCAGTTTTTTAAATATCAAGGAACGGGGAACGATTTTGTCATTATCGACAATCGCCAAGAGATATTCCCCAAAAATAATACCAAGCTTGTGGCTAAGCTGTGCGACAGGCGTTTTGGAGTTGGAGCGGATGGTTTGATCCTACTTGAAAATGACAAAATGTCGGATTTTAAGATGGTCTATTACAATGCCGATGGCGGTGAAAGCAGCATGTGCGGCAATGGCGGACGTTGTTTGGTGGCCTTTGCCCATTATTTGGGGGTTATTGGCAATGAGGCCTCATTTACTGCGGTTGATGGATTGCACCATGCTACCATTGAGGGGGACATGGTCAATCTAAAAATGGTGGATGTAGATGAAATCCGGGAAAAATCCGCTTATACTTTTCTGGATACAGGATCTCCCCACCATGTGCAGATTGTTCAAGACCTGAAAGATTTTGATGTTTATAAAGAAGGCGAAAAACTCCGTTATGGTCTCTATGGCAAAGCTGGGAGTAACATCAACTTTGTGGAGCAAGCCAGTGCAGATACATTTCAAGTGCGGACCTATGAAAGGGGTGTGGAAGATGAGACCTTTTCCTGCGGTACTGGCGTCACCGCGGTGGCCATAGCCATGCACAAATCAGGAAAAACGGACTCCAATACCGTAAAGATCAGTACGCCAGGAGGTGATTTGTCCATCAGCTTTGAACAAAATAATGGACGCTATACCAATATCTATTTGAAAGGGCCTGCTGTTCAGGTGTATAAAGGAGAGATAGAATGTTAAATCTAAAAGGAAAACAGGTTTATCTAAGGGCTTTGGAGCCCAGTGACTTGGAGTTCCTCTACCAATTGGAGAACGATACTTCCATTTGGGAAATAAGTGGTACCCTAAAACCATATTCAAAAAAAGTACTTCAACTGTATTTGGATAATGCCCATCGAGATATTTATGAAGTTAAGCAGTTGCGATTGTGCGTTTGCAATGCAGATGATGATTGTATTGGCTTGATTGATCTTTTTGATTTTGACCCGAAACACGGTAGAGCAGGAATAGGCATTCTCATTGCCAATCCTTCAGACCGAAATAAAGGAGTAGGGGCGGAGGCCATGAAAATATTGTGTGATTATGCGTTTTCCACCCTCAATTTGCACCAGTTGTATGCCAATATTCTGGAAGAAAATAAAGCAAGCATCCATTTGTTTGAAAAACTAGGTTTTGAAAAAATTGGAGTTAAAAAAGAATGGATACGCACCAGCACGGGATTTAAGAATGAAATCATGTTTCAAAAGATAAATACGAATGTATCTTAAGAAAGTACTTTGGGCAACCGCTATTTTGGGGCTTTTGGTCTGTGGGTTTGTTGCCTACCAGATTTACAGTGCCATTTTTAGTCCCAATACCCGGTTCAATAATGATGAGGCTTTTGTCTATATCCCATCCAACGCCACTTTTTCCGATGTACAAGATTCTTTGGAACCCCTATTGAAGAATCTGTCCACTTTTGAGGCCGTAGCTCAGCGAAAGGGGTACATTACCAATATTAAGGCAGGAAAATACGCCTTGAAAAAGGGAATGAACAACAATGAGATCATCAATACCCTACGCAGTGCCAACATCCCAGTGAATGTATCTTTTAACAATCAGGAATCGTTGGCATCATTGGCAGGGCGAATATCCGAACAGATTGAAGCGGATAGTATTTCATTGCTTCAAGCCTTCAATGACCCTGGATTTTTGAGCGAAACCAGTTTTGATGAGGATACCAAATTGGGAATGTACTTGCCCAACACGTATGAATTTTTCTGGAATACCAATGCAGAGGCTTTCAGGGACCGTATGTGGAAAGAATATGAAAGATTTTGGAGCGAAGAGCGGTTGCAGAAAGCTAAAAATCTCGGTTTAACGCCTTCCCAAGTCATCGCTTTGGCTGCAGTGGTGCAAAAAGAAACGGCTAAAGTAGAGGAACGTCCCAGGGTGGCAGGTGTTTACCTGAATCGGATAAGGAAAGGGATTTTATTGCAAGCGGACCCCACGGTGATTTTTGCCATAAAAAAGCAAACAGGGAATTACGATACCATCATTAAGCGGGTTTTGTATCGCGATTTGGAGATGGACTCCCCTTACAATACCTATAAATATGCAGGTGTTCCGCCAGGTCCAATCACTATGCCCGATATTTCATCGATAGATGCTGTTTTGAATCCAGAAAAGCACGATTACCTCTATTTTGTGGCTGATGTTTCCAACTTTGGCTACCATAAATTCGCCAAGACCTTGGCGCAACACAACCGAAATAAGGTGCAATACATCCAATGGCTCAATAATCAAAAAGTTCTTCGATAGCACCCTTTGCCGTTAATTTTCAGCACTTTAACGGATTTTAGGCCATTTTTAAGAAAATCTTAGGAGCTTTGGGGTACCCATTAACATGACTCCCCCTATATTTGCCGGCCAAATTGATTTTTGATACGTATATAGTATCGAGATCACAAATATGAACATTATGAAAAGATGGATAGGTTTTATACTACATCTTGCCATGATTGTAGTTTTAACGAGTTTTGGTACGTACACCGTAATGAAAAAAGTGAATGTGGAGATTCCAGATTCCTTGAAGGTGACGACAGACTTTGAAATACCGGCTCCCAAAGATTCCATAGAACTCTCTGGTGAAGCACAGATTACTCCTCCCTTTTTAGGAAAAGCCTATAATGGTTTTAAAGATGCCTTGGCCTTTAAGGAATCCCAAGGAAAATACCATGTTGTGAACACATTGGGCTATTTGGGAAAATATCAGTTTGGGGGAAACACCTTGAATTTGATGGGAGTTTATGATGTAGGTATTTTTTTGAGCGATCCTGTACTTCAAGAAAAAGCCTTTGATATAAATGTGGCCCGTAACAAATGGATATTGCGACGGGACATCAAACGTTTTTCCGGAAAACGTATTGCGGGCGTTGAGGTCACTGAATCAGGTATTTTGGCCGCTGCGCATTTAGCTGGAGCCGGTAACGTAAAGAAATATTTACGTTCCTATGGTCAGGAGGATGTAGCGGATGCTTACGGAAGTAGCATTTCATACTACATGAAAAAATTTGCAGGATACGATATCTCCAAGATTCAACAGCGGAAGAATCCTAAAATATAATGGCAAGGTAAAAATCAGCTAAAAACCCAGAATTCAATTCAGGGTTTTTTTATGCTTGAATAATATAAATGGTGGGTCTTTTGTCCAAATCGATATCAATTTCACTCCATTCGTGGGCACTTTTGGTTTGAATAAACTCGGTGGGAAGGGTAATATCACAAGCAATGCACAATCGAGTACTCTTATGAAGTGTTTTTATGAGTTCCTTGAGCAATTTGTTGTTTCGGTAGGGAGTTTCCATAAATATTTGCGACTGTCCCTTCTCGCGGGAAAGATGCTCCAGATTTTTTATCATGGCTTTACGCTCTTTATTGTCAATGGGCAAATACCCGTTGAACGCAAAATTTTGTCCGTTCATACCGCTAGACATCATGGCCATTAAAATGGAGGAGGGCCCTACCAAGGGAACTACCTGAATTCTTTTTTCATGGGCCACCCGAACTACAGAAGCACCGGGGTCGGCAATTCCGGGACATCCTGCTTCAGATAAAATACCAATGTCATGCCCATGAATACAAGGGTCTAAAAAAGAGGGGATAACTTCAGGTTTGGTGTACTTGTTTAAGCTTTGAATATGCAGGTCGGGCTGAGACTTGCTGGGGCTTACTTTTTTGATGAAACGCCGTGCCGTCTTTTCATTTTCCACAATATAGTGGTCAATTCTTTCAATGGTTCCCTTTAGGGAAATGGGTAATACTTCCAAAGGGGCATTGTCGCCCAATGTGGTGGGAATCAAGTACAATTTGCCCACCACCAAGCCAGGTTTCGCTTGTTCCTGCGTTTCTTCCATAGGATCAATTTAGTTTTTTCGCAATTGCCTCGCAAGCCAAATCAATCATTTGGTATACATCTTCAAATCCATCTTCACCGCCATAGTAAGGGTCGGGAACTTCACTGATACCTACATTGGCTTCACTCAACAAGAGCTTTACTTTTTCTGCTTCTTGTTGATTTTGTGCCAAATTGGCAATATCTGAAAAGTTGTTTCGGTCCATCACATAGATAAAATCAAATTCCTTAAAATCGGTTTTGGAGAACCGTCGGCATTTTTGGGAGCTGATATCCAATCCGTATTTTTTTGCCACGGTTATGGATCTTTCATCCGGGGGATTCCCAATATGGTATCCGGCCGTTCCGGCAGAATCAACAAAAACTTTGTCTGGGTCAATTTTGGATTTCAGGATACCCTCGGCCAATGGTGACCTGCAAATGTTGCCCAAGCAGACCATCAAAACTTTGGTTTTCATGAAATAAGAAGGTGATTAAGAGAACTTCTTGTTGAGATCCTCTATGTATTTTCTGAATTGCTTATCGGTTTCGGCAAGGTTATCCACGGTTTTGCAAGCATGTAATACCGTGGCATGATCTCTTTTTCCAATTTGTGAACCGATACTGGCCAATGAAGCCTTGGTAAATTTTTTGGCAAAGAACATGGCCAACTGCCGAGCTTGAACAATATGGCGCTTTCTTGTTTTGGACTGAAGAGTGGCTACATCCATTTCAAAGTAATCCGAGACCACTTTTTGAATGTAGTCGATGGAAACCTCACGTTTGGTATTCTTGACGAATTTTTCCACAACTTGCTGGGCCAGTTCCAAGGTTACTTCACGCTTGTTAAAGGAGGATTGTGCAATCAACGAAATGATGGCGCCTTCCAACTCACGAATATTGGTCTTGATGTTCTTGGCCACATGATCAACGATATCTTCGGGCATTTCCACGCCGTCTCGATACAATTTGTTCTTCAAGATAGAAACACGGGTCTCATAATCAGGATTCTGCAATTCCGCAGAAAGCCCCCATTTGAAACGTGAAAGCAACCGTTGCTCAATATCCTGCATATCCACTGGTGCTTTGTCCGAGGTTAAAATAACCTGTTTGCCATTTTGGTGCAAGTGGTTGAAAATATGGAAGAATACATCCTGAGTTCCAGACTTACCGGATAGAAACTGTACATCATCAATAATGAGTACATCAATCAATTGGTAAAAGTGGATAAAATCGTTGCGTGTGTTCTTCTTAACGGATTCTATATATTGTTGGGTGAACTTCTCCGCAGAGATGTAGAGCACCGTTTTTTCTGGATATTTGTCCTTGATTTCAACCCCAATGGCATGCGCCAAGTGGGTTTTTCCCAGACCTACGCCCCCAAAAACCAGCAAAGGGTTAAAGGAAGTTCCTCCCGGTTTGTTTGCAACCGCCATACCGGCAGATCGTGCCAAGCGGTTGGAATCCCCTTCCAGGAAATTATCAAAATTATAATTGGGATTTAGCTGTGACTCAATCTTGATGTTTCGAATACCAGGAATCACAAAGGGGTTTTTCAACTCCGGACTTTTGGAGGTAATGGGCACATCCAATTCTTGGGGGCCCACAGCGGTACGGTTGGAACTCGGAATCTGTTCGGTGAACGGTTCCTTGTTTCCGTACTTGTTCTCCATTTTTATGATATAAATGAGTTTTGCGCTGCTTCCCAATTCCCGGGTCAAAGCCACTTTCAAAAGCTTTACATAATGCTCTTCCAGCCACTCATAAAAGAACTTACTGGGAACTTGAATGCTGAGTGCCTTATCTGTTAACTTGATGGGTTTAATAGGTTCAAACCACGTTTTGAATGCCTGCGGTTGGATGTTATCCTGGATAAAAGCCAAACAGTTGTTCCATACGGAATTAGCAGTAACACTCATGAAGTTTTTCCTTGTTTTATTGGTTAGCTTTAATACTTAAGATTAAACATCTAAAGGATAAAAAGATGCTTATTGGATGCGACAAATATGTGAACAAATCTTTTAAAAAAAAAATCATTTTGCCATTGAAAGTTTTGTTTTTTTTTCGCATGTTACCCTCGCATCAAGCAAGACACTAAATATATAATTTTTCACGTAAAGTATGGGGTTAAATTTGCATTCTTTTCGGGTCAGGTACTCAGAAACTGACCAAATGGGGGTAGTTTACCATGGTAATTATGCCCAATACTTAGAAATGGGTAGAGTGGAATGGTTGAGAGCCATGGGCGTTACTTACAAAAGCATGGAGGATAATGGGATTATGCTACCCGTAATTTCCTTACATATTGACTACAAAAAATCTGCATTGTACGATGATTTGATTACTGTGGAGACCCAATTGAAAAATAAACCTATGGTTAAAATTGAATTTGATTATAAGGTGTATAATGAATCCAAGGAACTTTTGGCCACCGCCCATACGGTTTTAGCCTTTATGGACAAGAAAACAGGAAAACCCATTAAGTGTCCCGATTATATTTTGGAAAGGTTGGATGATTGATTTTTTAGTAGTCAGTAGTCAGTAGTCAGTAGTCAGTAGTCAGATTTTCGATTTCAGTTACTGGTGTCTTACCTCTCGTCTCTTGCTTATTGTTCGCTGTTTATTGGTTTTGAACTTGAACTTGTCCTTAACCCTTAACCCATCACCCCAATAACTACACTCTGCATTTCCTCAAAAAGTTGATGGATCTTATCTGCTTCGCTTTGTCGGACTGAGATGACCAGTTCGCAATCCATTTCCATTTTTTGGGATACGATGTTCAGGTTTTTTTGTTTGATGGACCGCATGACCTTGTCCATTTCCGGGTATTCAAATTGAAGTGTGAATCGGGATTCTAGCACCCGCTCCACAATTTTGGCATGTTCAAGTGCCATTTGGGCTGCAGTGCGATAGGCTTGAATCAATCCACCAACGCCTAATTTGGTGCCACCAAAGATTCGGGTGACGGTCACCAGCACATTGGTCACATCAAAAGATTGAATTTGCCCATAAATGGGCATTCCTGCCGAATTGTTGGGTTCTCCATCATCATTCGCACGGTAGGAACGGTCTTGTTCTCCCAGCTGCCATGCATAGCAGACATGGTTGGCGGTATGGTGTGTCTTCCGAAGTTCCTCAACAATCGGTTTCACCTCCTCTTCCGAGGTAATGGGGAAGACTTGCGCAAAGAACTTACTTTTCCGGTCCTTGTAGAGGATTTCTTCTGAAGGTTTAACAATGGTTTTATAGACATCATCTTGCATTGGAACAAAACTACCTATTCCAATTGAGATGTAAAGTATTTTGGTCTATCAGATGTTGAAAGTTGGCTGTTGGCTGACGGTTGTTGGACCTCTGAATTTTTGGAATACTGGATTTAGGGTTTTGGGTTTTGCAATTTGTGGATAGGTCATTGTCAATTGTCAATTGGAATTAGAATAGCGCTACCAATATAATGCTCAAAATAGCCAAAGCCACTCCACCCCAATTTTTGAAGCTCAACTTTTCCTGGAACAACAAAATGCCCACTAGGGTAGAAAACATAACGATGGCCACATTGTTCAAGGTGAAAATGGCCGCACTGCCCAACATATCGGTGCGAAGTGCCCGAATCAGAAAGTAAATCGAAAAATAATTGGGGACACCCAAGGCAATTCCACCCAAGATATTTTTAAAGTTGACCTTAAGTGGCGTTTTTTTGGCCCGAACAGTGATAAATAGGAGTCCTGATAATGCCGCACAGCCAAAAATCAGGGACGAAAAAAGGGGAATTTCGGGATCGGTAAGGTGCAGTTCCTCAAAATATTTGATGCTGGTGTCAATAATCCCAGAACCTAAGAAGACCAAAAAAGGAAGTAACAGATCTTTTCTATTGATTACAATGTGCTTTTCCTTCAAGGAAGCAAGGTACACGGCTACCAAAGCCAATACAATGCCAATGACTTGAATCCAGGTTAAACTTTCATTGTACAGCCATATTCCAAAAATTACAGGAATTACCAAAGACATTTTGGTGGCCACCGAAGCCACGGATACCCCGGCCACTTGGGCGGTCTTGGCCATGAGGTTGAAAATAGTGATAAACAATACGCCCATGGCCACAGGACCCCAAGCCCACGAAGCGTTTACTATTTGGCCTACTTCCACAGAACCATCGTAGAGAAAAAAACCGGTGACACAGGCCACGATATAATTGGTGACAATGGCGTATAACGTCTGTACCTTGTATGTATCGTACAATTTGAAAACCACAAAAATTAGGGTAGAACTGAGAACGCTGAGGACAAGGGCTATCATTTATAAGAATCGATTTAATTGGGTAACATCTTCCTGCCCCACCCGAAGGTTCCACACGTGAATCCCCAAATTGGAGGCCGAATCGGTATTTTCCTTTACATCATCCACAAACAAGGTTTCATGGGCGGATAGTTGGTTTTGTTCCAATACAAATTCAAAAATCTCAGCATCAGGTTTTCGCATGCCTATTTCATGCGAGAGATAAAACACCTCAAACGCATTTTTAAGGCGATTGAACCGCTCCATTCCCATCTGTTCTTTTACGCATTCTATATGTAGGTCATTGGTATTGCTCAACAGAAAAAGCCTGTGTTGATTTTTTTCAGCAAGATTTTCAAGAAAGGTTAAGCGTTCTTCTGGGAAATCCAGTAAAATAGCATTCCAAGCGTTCATTAAATCCGCTTTCTGGGCCATGGGAAACTGAAGCGATACCAGATCTAAAAAATGTTCGGAAGTCACCAATCCCTTTTCGTATTCTTTAAACAAACTATCCAATTCTGGGGTAATCCCGGTAAACCCAAATTTCAGCATTTCCCGAGCAGTGGCTGGCTTGTCCAAATTGATGAGCACATCCCCAAAATCCAAAATAATGTTTTTAATCATGGGTGTAGATGGATAACGAGTCCGACAAAATAAGTTCTTCTTTAAGAAGTTTTCCATGAATATTGGGCGCAACAACACCTGCCTTAAAGACTTTCTGGGTCTTAAAAATTCGGGCCTCATCCCATAATCCTTCATCAATAAAGGTTTGGAGCGTCTTTGACCCTCCTTCAACAAGCACGCTGGTTATGGAATGCTTGTACAGCACCTTACAGATTTGGGCAGCCACTGGTTTTGCAAAATCGATTACTTCGTAATCAATGCCATGTATGTATTTTGATTCATCTTTAACTTGGGTCAGCACCAAAGTTGTAATGGACCTGTCCATGACAATAAAAGAGGAATCAATCGTAAGATTTTTGTCCAACACAACTCGAATGGGATTTTTCCCGGCCCAGTCCCTAGTGTTCAATTTCGGGTTGTCTTCCAGCACGGTTTTGGTGCCCACTAAAATGGCCTGTTCTTTACTCCGCCATTGGTGCACCAACTGCTTGGAGTAGGGATTGCTGATCCAAAAAGGTTCAGGAGAGGTTTTCCTAATTTTTGGATCTGGGGCTATAAATCCATCCGCGGTTTCGGCCCACTTTAATAGAATGTAGGGTCTTTTTTGCTCTTGGAAAGTCAAAAATCGTTTCAGATGATTTCGACATTCGTTTTCAAGAACGCCCACGGTGACTTTACATCCAGAAGCTTTTAGCTTTTCAATGCCCTTGCCGGCAACTTTATCATGGGGGTCCTTGATGCCAATCACCACTTCGGGAATGTTGTGTTTGATGATCAAATCAGCACATGGCGGTGTTTTGCCATAATGAGAACAGGGTTCCAGGGTGACATACAGCGTAGCTTCGGAAAGCAGGTTTTTATCCGCAACAGCGTTGATGGCATTTACCTCGGCGTGGGATCCGCCGTAGGGGCTTGTATATCCTTCCCCGATGATTTTATCCTTCCGTACAATCACACAGCCCACCATGGGATTGGGCGCTGTGGTACCCAACCCTTTTTTGCCCAGTTGAATGCTTCTGAGGATGTATTTTTGGTGTATATTCACCTCGCAAAAATAGAACAATAAACGCAACATGATGGACACGGTGATTCGCGAAATCACACCAGAGGACAATGCCCAAGTGGCACAGGTGGTCCGGAAGGTATTGGAAGATATGGGAGTGCCCAAAGTGGGAACAGCTTATGCTGACAAAGCGTTGGATGATATGTTCACGGCCTATGCTAAGCCCAAAGCGGCCTATTTTGTGGTGGAGCACCAAGGAAAGATCATTGGATGTGCGGGAATTTCGCAATTGCAGAACTACGAAGGCAATGTCTGCGAGCTGCAAAAAATGTATTTTTTGGAAGAAGCCAGGGGAAAAGGGCTGGGCTCACAGATGATATCGGTCTGTCTGGAAAAAGCCAAGGAATTTGGCTTTGAAGAGTGTTATTTGGAAACCATGCCCTATATGAAGGCCGCCCAAAAATTGTATCAAAAAAATGGTTTCGATTACATAGACGCCCCCATGGGCAATACGGGACACTATTCTTGTCCAGTTTGGATGCTTAAAAAACTATAATGCTACTGCGGGAGATTAAGAACATATTCCATAAGGAGTTGGATTCCCTATTTCCTATTGAAGAGGTCGATGCCTTCTTTTATCGATGTGTGGAACACTATTTAAAGTTGGAACGGTTTGTTTTGGCGGTGCGACCCGAACTCAACCTGACCAAGGAAGAAGAACAACCTTTATTTGAAGCACTCACCCAATTGAAACAAGAACGCCCGCTGCAATATATTTTGGGCGAGGCCCATTTTATGGATTTGGAATTGAAAGTCAATGAAAGTGTATTGATTCCAAGACCCGAAACCGAAGAATTGGTGCAATGGATTTTGGATGATATCGGAAGTCACGCAAATAAGAATATTAATACGGACGCTGAGCGGAGCCGAAGCGTCATTTCGACTTCGCTCAATGACCCTTTACCCTTCACCCAAAACCTAAAACCCTTCACCATTTTGGATATCGGCACCGGAAGTGGCTGTATCGCCATTGCCTTGGCCAAGCATCTTCCAGAGGCAAAAGTGTACGCTTTGGATGTTTCCGAAAAGGCGTTGGAAGTGGCACGGGAAAATGCCCAAAGAAATCAGGTAGATATCACATTTCTCCATCAGGACATCCTCGAGCTTGATCCAGAATTTGCTCTTGAACTTGATTTTGACATCATCGTTTCCAATCCACCGTATGTGAGGGAACTGGAAAAAGAAAAAATCAAGAAAAATGTAAAAGAGTATGAGCCTGATACGGCACTTTTTGTACCCGATAAAGACCCTTTGCTATTCTACCGGTCCATTGCCCAATTTTCCAAAGCCAATTTGAAAAAAAAGGGTTCGTTGTATTTGGAAATCAACCAATATTTAGGCGAGGAGACCAAAGCCCTTTTGAAAGCCCATAATTTTTCGGAAATTGAACTGCGAAAGGATCTTTTTGGCAATGACAGAATGCTCAAAGGCAAAATCAGTTAAATGAAAAGTATAGCAGTTTTTTGTGCCAGCAGTGAAGGAAATGACATGCAGATTGTTGACTTGGCGTATAAATTAGGAGAAACTCTGGCTAAACAGGATAGAACCCTTGTATTTGGTGGTTCCAAAGTAGGGCTAATGGGAAAAGTGGCGAATGGGGCGCTGGAGAATAATGGAAAGGTGATTGGGGTACTTCCCAATTTTTTGAAGTCGAAGGAAATCTTGCATAATGGTGTACCGGAAATGATTATCGTGGATAGCATGCATGAGCGGAAAATGAAAATGCATGAGTTGTCCGATGCGATTATTGCACTTCCAGGAGGATTTGGTACTTTGGAAGAATTGTTCGAGGTAATCACGTGGGGACAATTAGGTCTGCACCAAAAGCCAATGGGCATTTTAAATATAAACGGTTTTTATGATGAGCTGTTGGCTTTTCTGGATACCATGGTTGCCAAAGGGCTTCTCAAAATTGAAAATCGGAATATGCTGCTGGTGGATGAATCCATCTCAGGCCTGTTGGCACAAATGGAATCCTATCAGCCTGCGATAACTCCAAAATGGATTAAAAAAGAACATACCTGATAGATGACCAACATCAAAGAAAAAATAACATCCCTACGGGATGAACTTCGGGAGCACAACTATAAATATTATGTGCTGGACCAACCTTCCATAACCGACTTTGAGTTTGATATGAAACTCAAGGAACTTCAGAAATTGGAAGAAGAGCACCCAGAATTTTATGACCCTACGTCACCTACAATTCGGGTGGGAGGAGCGGTGACCAAAAATTTTGAGACCGTGGCGCACGAACACCGCATGTACTCCTTGGAAAACTCGTATTCCAAAGAGGATTTGGAGGATTGGGAAAAACGCATCCAACGTATATTAGGTGATGTTGAAGTCGAATTCACCTGTGAGTTGAAATATGATGGTGCTTCCATCAGTCTTACCTATGAAGATGGGAAATTGGTTCGGGCAGTTACCCGTGGTGATGGCTTTCAAGGAGATGATGTGACCAACAACATCAAAACCATAAAATCGGTTCCCCTGCAATTAAAGGGCGATTATCCCCCAAAATTTGACATCCGCGGGGAAATCATTTTAACCTTGGAAGGTTTCGCCAAAATGAACCAAGAGCGAATTGAAGCAGGTGAAGACCCGTATATGAACCCCAGAAACACAGCATCAGGGAGTTTAAAACTACAAGACAGCGCCTTGGTGGCACAACGTCCTCTGGAATGTTTGTTGTATAGCATTGCTGGAAATAATTTGAAAATTTCTTCCCAATTTGAAGTCTTGGAGAAAGCGCGTTCATGGGGCTTTAAGGTCCCAACGGTGGCCAAACTTTGCAAAAGTATGGAAGAGGTGATGCAGTTTGCGGATTATTGGGACGTCCATCGCCATGATATGTCTTTTGAAACCGACGGGGTGGTGGTAAAAGTGAACAGTATTCAGCACCAAGAAGAGTTGGGTTATACGGCGAAATCACCCCGATGGGCCATGGCCTATAAATTTAAGGCGGAACAAGCCACTACCGTTTTGAATGAGATTACCTATCAAGTAGGGCGAACTGGGGCGATAACTCCGGTGGCCAACTTGGAACCCGTTTTGTTAGCAGGGACGACTGTAAAGCGAGCTTCTTTGCATAATGCCGACCAGATTGCCAAGTTGGATGTTCGGGTAGGAGACACCGTTTTTGTGGAAAAAGGGGGAGAGATCATTCCTAAGATTATCGCTGTGGATTTTGCCAAACGTCCTGCGGATTCAGTGCCTACCCAATATATTACAAACTGTCCTGAATGTGGCACGGAATTGATTCGAAAAGAAGGGGAGGCGCAGCACTTTTGCCCGAACGATTCAGGCTGCCCGCCACAGATCACCGGGCGCATCCAGCACTTTATTTCCCGGAAGGCCATGGATATCGAGGGAATGGGTAGTGAAACGGTAGAACTATTATTCAAAGAAGGGTTGATTTCCAACTATGCCGATTTGTATGAATTGACCAAGGAACAAGTAATGCCCTTGGAGCGCATGGCAGAAAAATCCGCGGAAAATCTGGTGAATGGGGTAGCGGCGTCTAAGGTTATCCCTTTTGAACGCGTGTTGTTTGCATTGGGAATCCGATATGTGGGCGAAACCGTGGCCAAAAAGTTGGCCAAAGCCTACAAAAACATTGATGTGTTGATGGCCGCACGTCATGAGGAATTGATCGCAGTGGATGAAATTGGCGATCGTATCGCAGAAAGTGTCATCAAATTCTTTTCAGAACCCACCAATTTGGAAATCATAGACCGGTTGAAATCCTACGGATTGCAATTCTCTTTATCTGAAGAACAATTGGAAAATCAAACCGATAAATTGAAAGGGCAGACCTTTGTGGTTTCCGGGGTTTTTGAAACTATCAGCAGAAACGACCTCAAAAAATTGATAGAGGACAATGGGGGCAAAGTCGCCTCTTCCATTTCCTCAAAAACCTCGTTTGTGGTAGCTGGAGACAATATGGGGCCGAGTAAAAAGACCAAGGCGGAAAGTTTGGGGATTCCCATTATTTCGGAACAAGAGTTTATGGAAAAATTATAACTTTAAGAAGTTATGGACTTTCTAGGGGATTATGACAAATTAGTGACCTACATAATGATTGGTTTTGCCATCCTTTATGTGGCCATTGAAGTGCTACTAAATGTAAACGAAGCAAAAGAAGATACATCTAACCTCATTCTTTTAAGAGCAGCACAGAAAAAGTTTTTCTTTATTCCTTTTGCTTTGGGAGCTATCCTGGGCCATTTGTTTTTGGGCACTGAAAATTCAAACTACCGTATGTCCAATACCATGTATCCTGTACTTATTCTTTTTGGTGCGGCACTTTTAAGTATTGGTCTGGCCTATCTTTTACGTTTTGATAAGAAGGTCCCAATATGGGCTTTAAGTATTTTGTTGGGTCTGGGGCTTTTGTACGGTCATTTGTTGTGGTCAATGAATTATTTGGAAATGTTATGATACAATTCAACATCAAAAAAAATGAGAAGACCATTAAAATTGCTAAGATTGTGGTAGCTTCTATTTTAGGCCTCATGATATTGACCGACATTATTTTGGTGGTTGTGGGTGTATCCAATGAAGATGTTCCAACCTTTAGCAGGGTCATCAAAGAAAAACGAACCAGCCTGATTTGGTTGAACTTTTTGTTGGGAGGACTAATATCGAAAATATTTTACAGTAGAAAAGTTTATGTAAAGAAATATGAAATCTCAGGAGTTTTTGCTTTTATGACCGTAATCTCGGTCTTGTGGGTTTTAGGTCAATTTCTTCCTGAAAAATTAGATAATATAGTGCATTTAACCATCATGTTGGGCGGTGGGCTGATGGCCCATTTTGCATGGCCTCAATTTATTGTAAGTGAATCAATCGAATAACTTCTTAGCTTTTCTTGAAACCCTAGGTAACCATTCTCCTAATTCGGAATGGCCTTTACCCCTGCAAGCCCTCTGGTATGATGCCAAAGGGGACTGGGAAGCCTCGCATAATATTGCCCAAGACATCCACACCAATATGGGCAGTTGGATTCATGCATATCTGCACCGCAAAGAAGGCGATAAATGGAATGCGGGATATTGGTACCGGCAAGCTGGGAAACCTTTTCCTGACTATTCATTGGAGGAGGAATTGCAGGTTTTGGTCGATGCAATTATCAATGAACAATGAACAATGTTCAATAAGCGATAAGCGAATTCCCATACCCCAACCCTCACCAGTCATTTCGACACGGGATGCAGCCCACCGATTGAGAAATCAGTTTCCAAAAGTCTAACAAGCTTTGTGTCAATTCGTGAAATTAGTGTCATTGTAAATGAAAGTACAACCTTGATTTCACCATATCGAAATCTTTCCCATAACCTTAAGACAACCCACAAAAAATGCCGGACAAGCCGGCATTTCTATTCATTGTTGGATAGTGTTTACTACTGCTTAAAGACTTTTACGACTTCACTGGAGTTATCGTCATACGTCAACTGGAGGAAATACAATCCAGATTTGCCACCGAATCCCGATAAATCCAAAAGGGCTTGTTCTGAACCGTCTATTTTCCCTTTGGGAACCCTATAAGTATATCCAGAAGCATCGGTAAGTGCTGCTTTTTTAATGGAGCGCCCCTCCAACAGCGTCACATTTACACTGCTGGTAAACGGATTTGGATAGAGGGCTACCACATTCTCAGCGGCGGCCAATGGGTCGTTACCGTCATCTGTACTATCGTTGGGATTTTCTTGGATTTCACGGTTGACCTTACCATTCCAGCCCATATCATCAAAAATGGACAATACTATAGGACCGGGGCTATCAAAGGCGACCCCAGTGGACAAAAATGGAACCATAAGCCCGTTGGGGCCACCGGCATAGGAAACATAATCCAAATGCGAATAACTGGAACCAGGTAGCCATACGTCTGTAAGACCAGGAATTTCTCCAAAAATATCAGAATCCAAAATCGTGAATACCTGGGCTCCCTTTCCTTGGGTAGTACCTTTAATATTTGGCCCTTTTGCGGTCAATGGTCCAGACAGGAGAACATCTCCCAATTCTGTGCTGAAATTGGCATATTTGTTTTCCTTCAGAATGGATTTTCCATCTGCGGAATGGGCTAATCTATCATAAATGGCAGGGAAGACAGGGTTTGGAATTCCAAAGCCATAATCGCCCACGCCTGAAGCATTATCAACAAACAAAGAGCCAAAAAAGCCCAATCCATGACCCAACTCGTGCAGTACCACGGATTTGAAATCGTAAGTGCCTGGAGGCGTATTGCCATCCGTACCGTAGTACCAATTGGGGAAAACTGTACTGAAATTGGCCACAATGTCATAGGTGGAGGGGCTTAGATCTTCCCCTGTGAGTTTATCGGCGAGTGCGTCTCCGTACCAAGTATTTCGCTCCAGCCCGGTGGCATTGGCAAAAATACTGGTTGGACCGGCAGAACCAAGGACTCCATCACCCAATGGTTGAAAAACGGCAGCGACATAAATGGGTACATCCGAAGACAGCAAACCGGCCCATGTATCCACCGCAGACTGAAAAGCCGTAGCGGCAATGATAAAATCTTCTATGGGAAGATTAGGGTCGAAATTGTAGTAGTCCACAAAAATGGTGGCGCCCGAAGCGGTCTTTTTTGAGTTGGAAGCCGATTTCTGGTTTCCATTTACCGTAAGTCCGCTTTTTGCTTTTCCCATGCTGTGGTGTGTGGCCGAAGCCACATCATTGGCATGGATTTCACAATAAATATCGCCATTGCTGTTTACCGTCAGTTGACTGATCGGAGCGGGCAAGACTTCCCTGTTCTGTCCAAAACCGACAGAAACAAAAAGAACAAGACAAATAGTAAGGAAAGCTAATAAGGGTTTGGGGTGTTGGGTAGAAATCTTTTCTTTCATATAGGTGAGGTTTGTGTTTAAGGTCATTAAAAATGTTAAAAATTTAACGAATAAAAAAATATTTCTGTTTAAAAAAGGCTAAATCTGTCTTACAGGGACAATACCTTTTTCCCAAACCAAAATTTGGAGAAGTAAAACTTGGCTCTCAACAACGGCCATTGCACCTATTCGTGCCGCATAGTCTTTAACCCTTCACCCTTCACCCTTGTCCCTTCACCCTCACCGCATACATCAACCCATAAATGGCATCCATCAGATCATCCTAAAAAGTTTACGTGGGTTATGGTTAATTGTTGTAGTTGAACCTATTAACCATAAAAAATGAAAATGAAAAACCTACTTTTCATGGCCCTTTTTGCACTGGCCCTGTATTCCTGTAGCAAGGACGAGAACCCTTCAAACACCGCCCCCGTGATCAAGGCGCAGGCGTTCACCGTGGCCGAGAACATCAACGACACCTTTGTGATAGGCACCGTAGCGGCAACGGATGCCGACAAGGACAAGCTGGCCTTCAGCATTGCGACGAACAGCGGCAACCTATTTGAGATAACCAGTGCCGGTGCCCTGAGCCTGGCCAGTGGCAAGACATTGGATTTTGCGACCAAGTCCCAGCACGTGCTCAGTGTGAACGTGAGCGACGGCACTGCCACGGCCACCGATGCGGAGCAGGATCCGCTCACCTTCACGATAACAGCGGATGCATCCGGTCTTTTCGAGATCAGTGATGCCGGCGAGCTGAGCCTGTCCGCAGGAAGTTCATTGGACTTTGCCACGGCCGCGGAGCATACCTTGACGGTGACCGTGAGTGACGGCAACAGCACCGCACAGGCCACGATTACCATCAACGTGCTTGAGGTCAACGGCGCACCCACTTTGGGAGCGCAGACCTTTGAGGCGGCAGAGGACATAGCGGACACGGACGTCATTGGCACAGTTATGGCACCGACCCCGACCCGCTCATCTTCTCGATCATATCGGACGCATCTGGGCTGTTCGAGATGACGGAGGGTGGTGAACTGAGCTTGGCCACCGGACAGAGCCTCGATGCCGAGACCAGCGAGCAGCACAACGTCACCGTGAGTGTATCCGATGGAATTAATACGGCGGATGCGGTGATAACGGTCAACGTATTGGACCGCTTTGAGGACAAGGCCACCGACCCCGAATGGTTCGTGACCACCTGGCTGACCGAAATGGACAATGATGCTGTCCAAATTGAGGTGGATGCCCAATACACCTATGACTTTACCGTGGACTGGGGCGATGGCAGCGTGGAACAGCCTACCGAGTTCATTGATGATGGCGTCGAAAGTTTCTATTTTGAACATGCTTATGGAATGGCAGGCACCTATACCGTGGCCATCAAAGGGGATTTTCCACACTTCTTCCTATACAGCGGTTCATTGACCAGCCTTGAGCAATGGGGAAGGATCCAATGGAAGAGTTTCGCGTATTCGTTTTCAGGTTACACCATGTTGCTGTACAATGCCACGGATGTTCCTGACCTCACCCAGGTCAGTGATATGAGCGCTATGTTCGCATATGCAGACTTCAATGGGGACCTCAGTGGCTGGGACACCTCCAATGTCACTAATATGGACGCAATGTTTGCGTATAGCCCCACCTTTGAAGGTATAGGGCTAAGTACATGGGACACCAGCAACGTGACCAATATGAATGCCATGTTCAGACAAGCAATCATGTTTAACGGTAACATCAGCGGCTGGAACGTAAGCCAGGTATCTGTTATGTCCGAAATGTTCGCTCTAGCGAGTGCCTTTAATGCGGACATCAGTGGATGGAATACCAGCAGCTTAACGGACATGAATTATATGTTCTTCGGTGCCGATTCCTTTAATGCTGACATCAGCGGTTGGGATACCAGTAGTGTAACGAATATGCAGTCAGTGTTCAGTGGTGCGAGCTCCTTTAACCAAAATTTGGGCACCTGGGACATCAGCAGCGTCACGGATATGCAAAATATGTTGGGCGGATCTGGGCTTTCTGTTAATAACTACAGTGCTACGCTACAAGGCTGGGCCAATGCCAATGCACCAACAGGTATAACTTTGGGGGCCACAGGGCTTGACTATTGCAACGATCAACAGACTATAGGGCTGCGCGGATATTTGTTGAACACCAAGCAATGGACAATCGATGATGGGAATGCTGTCCAATGCTTTTAAGAGCACAATGGACCTGTATCATTTTATGATAAGCAAGCACCGGGAGAGAAATCCTCCCGGTGTTTCTTTAACTCCCCTTTGTAGAAGGGCCGGGGGTGTGTCCTCTTGAGAGAGCTTAGGTGTAAGTCAAAACACAACCCTGATTTCAGCGTGCTGAAATCTTTCCCTTCTCAAGAAGGGATTTGTAAGTTCCCCTCTAGAGAGGGGCCGGGGGTGTGTAAATAGCCAAGAGCAGACAAACCTTAGTGCCAATTTGTGAGATTCTTGTCAACCTACAAGTGTGGGATTCTTAGCTATGCTCAGAATGACAATGTCCCATGAGCAAATTATAATAATTCAAAAGTCCAAAAAGAGATTTCTCGACTGCGCTCGAAATGACAAAAACAGGCAATGGTCATTTCGAAATGAGGTGCAGCACATCTATTGAGAAATCTAATTTCATCAAGATACAAGATAAAAGACGGGAGACAAGGGTCAAGAACAATAATCCTTTGTGCTTATTCGTGGAATTTGTGTCCGGCGGCCGGCTGGTATGATGGGAGACAAGGGGCGGGGTTCTTCACATCCCCTTCGACTTCGCTGACAGTAACAGCTCAGAATGACAATTGTAAATTGCTTATTGCAAATTGATCATTGAAAATTAAACCGAAATACTCACCCCATTGGCAGTAGCTTTTTTATTGCTGTCAAAATAGAAATCAATGCGGCCTAGATTGATGCCATAGCACCCCACTTGGTTTATGAGCACGGAATCTCCATTTTTGTTGATGCGTACATCCGGTTTTTCCAGAAAAGTATGGGTATGGCCTCCAATGATCAAGTTGGTATGGTAGGTCTGCTGTGCCAATTGCACATCCGAAGGGCGATTGGGATTTTCGTATTCGTACCCCAAATGCGAAAGACAGACAATGAGATCGCATTGTTCACCTTCCTTTAATTGACGCTCCATATCCAACGAAATTTCAAAGGGGTCCAAATATTGGGTTTCCTTATAGAGCCTTTTGATCACCAAGCCATCCAACTTGATTCCAATGCCATATACCCCAATCTTTATTCCGTCCACCATGTATAGTTTGTAAGGTTTGACAAAACCATCCATCACCGTATTGGAAAAATCATAATTAGCGGAGAGCATCTCAAAGCTGGCATGTGGCATTTGGGCCAGTAGGCCATCGATTCCATTATCAAAATCGTGGTTGCCGATGGTAGAAGCATCATACTTCAATTTACTCATCAGTTTAAACTCCAGTTCCCCACCATAAAAGTTGAAGTAGGGGGTACCCTGAAAAATATCCCCGGCATCAAAAAGTAAGGTGTTGGGGTTCTCATTTCGGATCTGTTCCACCAAGGTGGCCCTTCGAGCAATTCCACCCAAATTGGGGTATTGGGAGTGTGAGGCTGGAAACGGATCTATATGGCTGTGCACATCGTTGGTGTGCAAGATGGTCAACTTTTTGGCGCCGAAGCTTGAGCAGGAGTTTACGCTAAGTCCACCCAAACCCACCCATGTGGACACAGCTACCGTGTTTGTAACAAATTTTCTTCGATTCATTGATTCAATTGTATAAAGCGGTCATCCACCTTGGCTTTTAGCGTATCCGCTTTTTTAAAATAATCGATAATTGCATTTCGTATAAGATAATTGATATCCGTTGTAGAAACCGTGTCCTTAAAAAAGCCTATGCTGGGGCCACCCTGCACCAGATAATCGGAAGTCCCCACAAAATAGGTACGGTTCTCATCAAATGGTTCCCCTTGTATGTCCACAGACTCCAAAGAACCATTTTTGTCCAACACGATCTGCATTCCCGCAATGGGATGCACCCGTCTAGCGGATATCAGAAAACCAATGAGTTCCCGAACGGCAGAGCCGCTCATTTCCACAATAGAGATATAATTTTCAAACGGCATTACCTCATAAGCGTTTCGAGCAGTGATATTTCCGGCAGATATAATGGAACGGACCCCCCCGTAGTTGAGCACCACGAAGTCCAGATCATTTCCTGTCCGGGATGTAAAGATGGGAGCCGCTTCGCTCAAGACAATATCTGCCATAAGGTTGCCCATGGAAGTGTTTCGGGCACCATCATCCAACAAAAATGGTTTTGGTGCATAGGCCAAGGTGCTGTCCAACACCTGATTTATCCGATTTCTATAGGGCTCAATAAAGTTGGAGATGGAATCGACCTCCTGCAAAGAAGTGTCAATGGGGATTTGTACACCATCAATTTTGGAAAGCTTCCCGGTTTCCTGTTTGCAGGAAAATAAAAAACAAAGAGTTGTGAATACAACAAATTGTTTGAATTTTAAACCAATCACGTACGTATCTTTGTTTAAGTAATCTTGGTAGAATATTTACCTTTGTAAAAATGCATAAAAATATGTTTATAAAGGGGCTCCAAGATAAATTTAAGGTTAAATCAGGGCTTAAATATTTAAAGGAGGAAATGCAAAAGCCTTCTTTGCCCATAGCCCGGGAAAAGGGAATTACCAGTGTTGGCTGTATTGTTGATGTGGATAATTTCCAGAATGCGGAGGCCTTTTATGAATTGATCGATGAGTTTTCCCTACGGCCCAATGCCATAAAGATCATTGGCTATAAAAGGGAGTACGACAAAAACTCGCCTTATGCCATCCAGATATTTTCCGATAAGGATTTGGGGTGGAAAGGACAGATTGAGAACGGCTATGTACTGGAGTTTTTGGGACGGGAATACGATATGTTGATCAATTATTATGAAGAGGACAATTTGATGATGAAGCTGCTGTCCGTAAAGACCCCAGCCCGATTAAAAGTCGGTTTGGGTTCGCAGGATCCCAAGGTGAACGATTTGATTTTAAATACCAATATGAAAGATTTCGCACTCTTTAAGAGCGAGTTGAAAAAGTATTTAAAGGTTTTAAAAGAATTGTGATGGAAAAATTGATAGGTACGGGTGTTGCTTTAGTGACCCCTTTCAATGAAGATTTTTCGGTAGATGTGCATGCGTTGGCTCAGATTGTGGAGCACAACATTCAAGGAGGAGTGGACTATTTGGTGGTATTGGGTACCACGGCAGAATCGGCCACCCTTACCAAGGCAGAAAAGCAGTTGGTGATGGATACGGTGATCAAGACCAATGCCGGACGATTGCCCTTGGTCGTAGGTGTGGGAGGCAACAATACCATGGCCGTTGTAGAGGAGTTAAAATCATTGGATTTATCTGAGTTCGATGCGATTTTATCCGTTTCACCGTACTATAACAAACCGACCCAAGAAGGTATTTACCAACATTTTAAGGCCATTGCCAAAGCGTCACCAAAACCTGTTATTGTATATAACGTTCCTTCCAGGACAGGCAGCAATATGTTGGCCGAGACCACACTGCGCTTGGCGCACGAGGTCCCTAACATTTTGGGAATCAAGGAAGCCTGCGGGGATATGGTTCAGATTGATAAGATCATTAAGGAAAAGCCGGAAGATTTCATGGTGATTTCAGGCGATGACCCTACCGCACTGCCCACGGTATTGGCCGGTGGAGCAGGGGTAATTTCGGTTTTGGGACAAGGGTTGCCTGCCCAATTCTCCAAAATGATACACTTAGGCCTTCAAGAAAGTGCCGATGAAGCCTATAAAATCCATCATAAATTGTTGCCTCTGATACAATTGATTTTTGAGGAAGGGAATCCAGCGGGGATTAAAAGTGTTTTTGAAAGCCTGGGATTTTCCAAAGCAGTGGTCCGCTTGCCCTTGGTTGAAGCAACCCCTTCATTAAAAAGCAGAATAGGAAGTTTTTTAAGAACATTTGACACGGCCCACGCCTAGATTTCGTTAAAACTTGCCCAAAACCTTGGGTCATTGCTTTTGCAGCAGTTACTTTTGAGCGATAAATTGTTTTTTTAAATCCGTTCATTATCACTAATTTTGCAAAATGTTTTTGAAAATGAGGTCAATACTCCCTTTTTTAGCCGTATTTGTTTTTCTTGCATCCTGCAGTGAGTACCAAAAAGTACTCAAGAACGAGGACATTAAGCCCAAGTATGACATGGCGGAGAAATTCTATGATGAAGGCGACTACAAAAGGGCAAAACGATTGTATGAGCAAATCGCTCCCAAATATGTAGGAAAGCCTCAAGGGGAACGGGTGATGTTCTTTTTTGCGGATTGTTATTTTAAAACAGGCGATTATTATTTGTCGGGCTATCAGTTTGAACGTTTCATTAAATCCTATCCAAGGAGTGATAAGATCCAGGAAGCCAGTTTTTTGGGAGCAAAGAGTTACTACCAACTTTCCCCTCGGTATTCACTGGACCAAACGGATACGGATAAAGCCTTGGTCAAATTACAGACGTTTATCAACACCTATCCAGAATCGGAATATTTTGAGGAAGCCAACACCATGGCCCGCGAGTTGACCACAAAAAAGGAAAAGAAACAATTGGAGATTGCCAAGCAGTTCAACAAATTGGGGAAGTTCAATTACCCCATTTTGATTTCGGCCATTACCGCATTGGATAATTTCATTTCAGATAACGCAGGTTCCATTTACAGGGAGGAAGCTTTGTATTATCGCATAGAAGCAACCACCAATTTAGCCTTGAACAGTACAGAAAACAGAAAACAAGAACGTCTACAAGAGGCCCTTGATTCGTATAACACCTTAATGCGTTACTTTCCAGAATCACAGTTTAAAAAGGAAGCAGATAATTTATCCGATAAGATCCAAAAGGAATTGAGCGCATACACCGTTTCCAACACAACAAAATAAAAGTTTTAAAACAGTTGCACATGCAAGATTTGAAAAATACCAAAGCCCCGGTTTCTACGGTTACCCTTAACCGAAATGAGTTTGATGAAAAGACCGACAATATCTATGAAGCCATTTCCATAGTTGCCAAGCGCGCTATCCAAATTAACTCCGAGATAAAAAAGGAGTTGTTGGAAAAGTTGGAGGAATTTGCTACCTACAGCGACAGTTTGGAAGAGGTCTTTGAGAACAAAGAGCAGATTGAGGTTTCCAAATTTTATGAAAAGCTGCCAAAGCCACATGCCCTAGCGGTTCAGGAATGGTTGGAAGATAAAATCTACTACAGGAATACAGAGAAAGACGCCTAAGAGATGCTTGGCGGTAAAAATATTCTTTTGGGAATTACCGGGGGAATTGCCGCCTACAAGACCACATTTCTGGTTAGGCTATTGATAAAAGCTGGTGCCCAGGTCAAAATTGTAATGACCCAGAGTGCCAGCTCTTTTGTTTCCCCACTTACCCTATCTACCTTGTCCAAGAATCCGGTGTTACTGGATTTTGTCAACGAAGAGGAGGGCAGTATCTCTTGGAACAACCACGTGGAACTTGGTCTTTGGGCCGATTTGATGCTCATTGCCCCGGCAACAGCAAACACGCTCTCCAAAATGGCCAATGGGGTATGCGACAACCTTCTTTTGGCTACCTATCTATCCGCAAAATGTCCAGTGTACTTTGCTCCGGCCATGGATTTGGATATGTATAAACACCCCTCCACTAAAGCTTCCCTTGATAAACTGGAATCCTTCGGAAACAAAATGATTCCCGCTGAATCCGGAGAGCTCGCCAGTGGATTGCATGGAGAAGGACGTATGGCGGAGCCTGAAAACATTGTACAGTTTCTTCAAGAGGATTTGGCCAATGGACTGCCTTTGAGTGGTAAAAAAGTACTCATTACGGCTGGTCCTACTCATGAAGCCATTGATCCTGTTCGTTTTTTGGGAAACCGTTCTTCAGGAACCATGGGTTTTGAACTGGCCAAAAAAGCCGCTGACTTAGGTGCAAAAATTGTTTTGGTTTCTGGCCCGACAGATTTGGACATCAAACACAGTTCCATTGCGTTGATTCGGGTGACTTCGGCCCAAGAGATGTATGAGGCTTGCCATGAACATTATGAGGACACTGACGTGGCCATTTGCGCCGCTGCTGTGGCCGATTATCGCCCCAAACACGTAGCTAAAGAAAAGCTCAAAAAGAAAGATGGCGACCTGAACATTGCATTGGAACGAAATCCTGACATTCTATTTTCCCTAGGCGAAAAAAAGACACACCAGTTTTTGGTAGGATTTGCTTTGGAGACCGAAAACGAATTGGAAAATGCCAAAGGCAAGCTGCAGCGTAAAAATTTGGATGGTATTGTTTTGAATTCGCTAAAGGATGATGGTGCTGGATTTGGGGGTACCACCAATAAAATCACCTTCATTGATAAGAATTTGGAGATAAAAACGTTTGGATTGAAGACGAAGCCCAAAGTGGCTTCCGATATTTGGGAAGAAATCATCTCCAGGATCCATGCGTAACACTCTATTGCTCACCATTTTTTTTGCATTCACCCTAGCAGCCTCCGCTCAGGAACTAAACTGTGTGGTCACGGTGAACTCTGATCAGGTGGGACAAACCAACCAACAGATATTCAAGACTTTGGAACGTTCATTGAACGACTTTGTGAACAACAGCAAATGGACCAACCGCGTGTATCGGGAAAACGAAAGGGTCAATGCCCGAATGTTCATCACCGTTACCCAATACGAATCGGACCGGTTTGAGGCCAATATTCAGGTACAATCTTCACGCCCAGTTTTTAACACCTCGTATGAAAGCCCGGTGTTCAACTATAAAGACGATGCTTTCAATTTCCAATATCAGGAGTTTCAACCTTTAGTGTATAATCCCAATTCGTTCGACTCTAATTTGGTAGGGGTTGTTTCCTACTATGTCTATCTAATTTTGGGTCTGGATGCTGATACCTTTTCTTTGGAGGGAGGCGATGATTATTACCGAAGAGCGCAGAACATTGTCACCCAGGCGCAAGGATCAAACTTTAGCGGCTGGAGCCAAGAAACCGGAGAGCGTACCCGTTTTGAGCTCGTGGACAACCTATTGAGCAATTCCTTCCGGGAATACCGAATAGCCATGTACAATTATCACCGAAAAGGTTTGGATGTATTGGCAGATAATAATAGTGCGGGAAAACAAATCATTGCAGGGAGCCTTCGATTATTTGAGACGTTGATCAGTCGAAGACCCAATGCCTTTTTGATTCAAACCTTCTTTGATGCAAAATCAGAGGAAATCCAAAATATCTTCTCCGATGGTCCCAAAGTGGATATCGTAAAGTTGAAAGAGACCCTAAACAAGGTAGCTCCATTTTATTCCAGCACATGGAATGAGATAAATTACTAGTGCAGTTCTATAAAGAGATTTATCTTTACGGAGAAAATCTTTAGAATTGCTGGCAAATCTTTCCATTCAAAACTACGCTTTAATCGATGACGTAAACGTTACGTTCTCCAATGGTTTTACCACCATTACGGGCGAGACGGGTGCGGGTAAGTCCATATTGTTGGGTGGTCTTTCGTTGGTGTTGGGAAAACGGGCAGATTTGACTTCCCTTAAAAATGCTGAACAGAAATGCGTCATTGAGGCTGAGTTTGATATTTCCAGATATGATTTAAAGCCTTTTTTTGAAGAGAATGATCTGGATTATGAGGATCGAACCATTCTGCGACGGGAAATACTCCCTAGTGGAAAATCCCGAGCCTTTGTAAATGATACCCCCGTTACTTTGGATGTGTTGAGAACCTTGGGCGATCAATTGGTGGATGTCCACTCACAGCATCAGACCTTGCGACTTACCGAAAATGACTTTCAATTAAAGGTAGTGGATGCCTTGGCCGATAATTCGGAGTATCTAAAAACCTATAGGGCCTATTTGAGCCGTTATAGGAAAGCTTCAAAGGAACTTCAGGAATTGGAAGATTTTCAGTCCAATGCAGATAAGGAGCACGACTACAATAGTTTTTTGTTGAAGGAACTGGAGGAAGCCAAGCTCAAAGATGGGATTCAGGAAGAACTGGAAGCTGAATATGAGCAGTTGAGCAATGTGGAGGAGATCATGGAGCAATTATCGGTAGGATTCCAGTTATTGAACGACGAGCAATTGGGTATTTTGGGTCGTTTGGGAGATTTAAAGCGAGCATTCCAAACCTTGGCCGATTTTGGCCCGGCATATACTTCCCTTAATGAGAGAATTCAATCCATATTGATTGAGACCGACGATATCGCCTCCGAATTGGAGCAGCTAAAGGATTCCGTTGAGGCAAATCCAGAGCGATTGGAAACCGTGAATGGTCAATTACAGCAACTTTACGATTTGCAGAAGAAGCATCATGTAGCATCGGTTGGAGAACTTATTGCAATTCGGGAGGAATTGTCCCAAAAGGTGGAAGCGGTGGCCAACATCGAATCAAAAATTAAAGAAAAGAAAAGGGAAGTTGACCAACTTGCCGAACAAGCTGAGGATCAAGCTGAAAAAATACGAAATGCCAGAAATTCTGTGATTCCCAAACTAAAAAGCATGCTTCAGGAAAACCTGTATGCCTTGGGAATGCCTTCGGCCAGTTTTAAGATTGAAGTAAACCCTTCAGAAACCTTTAAGCCGAATGGCAAGGACGATTTGGTATTCTTGTTCTCGGCCAACAAAGGTTCAGATTTTGGGGAATTGAAAAAAGTGGCCTCCGGCGGGGAGCTCTCCCGCATCATGCTGACCATAAAATCCATTTTGGCCACTTATGAGCAATTGCCCACCATGATGTTCGATGAAATAGATACAGGGGTGTCCGGGGAGATTTCAAACCGAATGGGGGAAATCATGCAGCAGATGAGCCAGACCATGCAAGTATTTTCCATTACCCATTTGCCGCAAGTAGCTTCCAAAGGAAGGCATCAATTTAAAGTCTTCAAGGAAGAAGGCGAGGAAGGTACAAGTACCCGCATGAAAGAGTTGCGTGGAGACGAACGTGTGCAGGAGCTTGCCGAGATGTTGGGAGGCAAATCACTCTCTGAATCTGCATTGGCGCATGCCCGACAGTTGTTGCAGTAAAGCCGTTAGTTCGAGTTTTTTCAAAGAAAAAGTATCGAGAACGAGGCTTTTCGCTATCAAGATTCCCATTCTCGATACGTTTTTTCTTCATTACAGTTCGAAAAATCACTCGAATTGACGAATTCTTATCGAAGCACTACCGTCACCCTGAATTCATTTTAGTGCCTCATACAAACTGGGGCTAATAAGTGTGGGATGCTGAAACAAGTTAAGCATGACGCAAATCTATACGGGCATCAATAATGAACAATCAAAATAGAATAATATCTTTGCAACTGAACTAACAATAGCGAAAAACTATGGCGTACAATCTTTTAAAAGGTAAAAAAGGAATCATTTTTGGTGCTTTGGATGCTAATTCCATCGCGTGGAAAACCGCAGAACGCGTTCATGAGGAAGGCGGTACATTTGTGTTGACCAATGCGCCAATAGCCATGAGAATGGGTCAAATAAAGGAATTGGCCGAGAAAACCAACTCCGAGATTATTCCTGCTGATGCCACCAATGAGGAAGATTTGCAAAATTTGGTCAGCAAGTCCATGGAGATTTTGGGCGGAAAACTGGATTTTGTACTGCACTCCATCGGAATGTCCGTAAATGTGAGAAAAGGGAAAGCATATACCGATGAGAATTATGATTTTACTGCCAAAGGATGGGATGTTTCGGCACTTTCATTTCACAAAGTGCTGCAGTCATTGTACAAGGCCGATGCTATGAACCCTTGGGGCAGTATTGTGGCCCTGACCTATATGGCAGCCCAACGAACCTTCCCGGATTACAATGATATGGCCGACAACAAGGCGTATTTGGAATCTGTGGCCAGAAGTTTTGGTTATTTCTTTGGGAAAGAGAAAAAAGTACGGGTAAACACCATCTCCCAATCACCAACACCGACCACAGCAGGTCAGGGTGTAAAAGGATTTGGAGGGTTTATCAACTATGCTGAAAAAATGTCGCCATTAGGTAATGCCACTGCAGATGAGTGTGCAGATTATACGGTAACTTTATTTTCGGACCTTACTAGAAAAGTGACGATGCAGAACCTGTTTCATGATGGAGGGTTCTCCAACACTGGGGTAAGCCAGGAGGTGATTGATGAGTTTTCCAAATAACACAAATAAATAGCATTGAAAGCCATCCTTTTTGGGGTGGCTTTTCTATTTCAGATGAATACTTTCTTTTCCATAGTGGTACCAGTGTACAACAGGCCAGAGGAGATTCGGGAACTGTTAGAGAGTTTGGTGCGACAGGATTTTGATGCTCCTTTTGAAGTGGTCATCGTGGAGGACGGTTCTTCCGAGAGCTCCGAAGACATTGTAAACAAGTTTGAGAGTAAACTTCAGATTTCATATCACTACAAAGAAAATTCAGGCCCCGGAGATTCGCGAAACTACGGGATGCAAAAGGCCAAGGGTAATTATTATATCATTTTGGATTCCGATTGTATTCTGCCCAAACACTATCTCACAGAGGTGGAAAGAGAACTGAAGCAGGAATTCGTCCATTGTTTTGGAGGTCCGGATGCAGCACACGCTTCTTTTTCTGATGTTCAAAAGTCGATAAATTATGTCATGACCTCCTTTTTTACCACTGGAGGGATTAGAGGTGGGAAAAAATCTGTCGGGAAATTCCAGCCGCGGAGTTTTAATATGGGGATTTCCAAGGAAGCTTTTGAAAAAGTGGGAGGATTTGGCCTGATTCATCCGGGGGAAGACCCCGATTTGACCTTCCGCATCTGGGAAGCAGGATTTGAAACCCGATTGTTTCCCGAAGCCTATGTCTATCATAAAAGGCGCATCGACTGGAATAAATTCTATATCCAAGTGAACAAATTTGGCATGGTACGTCCCATTTTAAATAAGTGGCATCCCAGTACTGTACGGCCCACATACTGGTTTCCGACCTTGTTTATGTTTGTGCTTTGCTTGTCGGTTCTGCTGGCACTGGCGGGGATTTCATTGCCATTGTGGTTGTTTGCTGCCTATTTTTTTGTGTTGTTTTTGGATGCTTTGCTCAAGAACAGCAATGTAAAAGTGGCCTTCTTGGCAATTTTTGCGGCCCTAATACAGTTTACAGGATATGGAATTGGTTTTCTGAAGTCTACAATCTTGCTTAACTTTAGTAGCAAGGAGCCAGAAGAACTGTTTCCCAAACTGTTTTTTAAACGCAGGTAAGAGTGTTCAAAAAGGTATTGCACGGCCTTAATCAAAAGAAAGTGAAGGTATTTTCACTGTTTTTGGCGTGTTCTTTCTTGGCTTGGTTTCTCAGCAATCTCTCTGAAACCTATGAATCAAGGGCTAATTTAGCCTTGAATTATAGAAATCTCCCTGATTCGCTTTTATTGGGAAAAAACTCAGAAAATGAAATTGAGGTCAAGCTTCGGACCAGTGGATTTCAATTTTTGTTTTACAATTTTGTCAAAAAACGTATTGATGTTGATGTGTCGCAAGTGGTGTATCAGAACGGACAATATGTGTTGGCCGATGATGCACTGCGAAAACAAATAGATGTGCAATTATCCCAAAATATCTCATTGCTAGACTTGGACAGGAGCAGGCTTCTGGTGGATTTGTACCAAGTTGCATCGAAGGAAATACCTATCAAGCCCAGTTTGGATTTACAATTTCATCAGAACTACATTATGGATGGCGAACCACAAATCACCCCGGACCATGTAGTGGTAAAGGGTCCAGAAAGTGAGATTGATACCCTGAATGAAATTCAGACCGAACCTGTACAATTCACCAATTTAGCCACTGATTTTTCAAGAGATGTGCCCTTGGTCTTTCCCAAAGGATTGGACAATAGTATTTTTTCCGTTGGAAGGGTGAATGTCTCGGGCAAAGTGGTCAAGTTTTCAGAAAAGGTTTTTGAGACCCCCATCACAGTGGTCAATGCTCCTGAAGGATATCAAGTCAAGACCTTTCCCAATGCGGTGACCATACTTTGTAAAGCCACCGTTGAGCGGTTAAAGGGAATCTCCTCATCAGATTTTGAAGTGGAAGCGGATTATGCACAATTAAACGGTACAAACAAGAACACTCTGTTCTTGATCATTACCCGAAAGCCGAAAAATATCTATGATGTACGTCTCTCCGAGAAGACCGTTAACTTTGTACTGGAACAGCAATGAAAATAGTTGGGTTAACAGGCGGGATAGGCAGTGGCAAAAGTACCGTTGCCAACATGTTCAGGGAGCTTGGGGTTCCTGTGTACGATTCGGATGAGGAGGCCAAAAAATTGATGGTTTCTTCAAAAGAAGTGAAAGAAGCCATTATTGCATTATTGGGGAAGGAGGCGTACAAGGATGATGTTTTGGATAGGGCTTTCATAGCGGGAAAAGTGTTCAGTGACCCTAAATTGCTCAAAAAGTTGAATGCCATTGTACATCCAGCGGTACGAGCGCATTTTTTAAAATGGGCCCAGAAAAAAGCTGTACCTTATGTAATCCAAGAATCTGCACTGATTTTTGAAAATGGGTCACAAGACAAATATGATTTCACCATACTGATCACTTCGCCAAAGGAGATACGACTGCAACGTGTCAAGAATAGGGACGGTGTGAGTGAACAGCAGGTATTGGAACGCATGAAAAATCAGATAGAGGATGATAAGAAGATACATCTGGCTGATTTTTTCATTGAGAACGTTGATTTGGAAACCACCAAACAAAAGGTAAAAGACCTTCACACCCAACTCATGGCCTTATCCGCTTCAAAATTTTAACATTTTTGTTAAGGTTAGGTTAAACGGTAAAACGCCTAAATGTTAAATTTTTAATTTTGATTCAATGAACAAGAAGCTATTTGTTCTTCTCGTCATTCTTATGAGTTTATCCCTTATAGGGATAATCTTCGTTCAGGTTTATTGGATAAAAACATCCATAAACGACAAAGAAGAACAATTCTCAAGGACGGTCACGGACATATTGGACAAGGTGGCGAGTAGGGTGGAGAAGAGGGAAATGAAGGAATATTCCGATCGTTTAGCTTCGCTTGCCGATAGTATTGGTCAACCCAAAAGCACGCAGTTCAGGAATTTTTTGTTTGTCGACCGGGATTTAAACTCCGATGAGATTC
This sequence comes from Allomuricauda sp., assembly GCA_050303195.1. Lineage (GTDB taxonomy): Bacteria > Bacteroidota > Bacteroidia > Flavobacteriales > Flavobacteriaceae > Flagellimonas. Next base: position 50,265 of record JBNLBG010000012.1, read on the forward strand.
TTTTTTACTCCCACGGAATTCTGGAAGAAGACTATAATATAACATCTACGTTCTTTGATAACATAGAAACAGGAGAGGATTCAACGACGTTTAAGAATTATACCAGTAAGCGTACGAAGGCCATATATAAGGAGGAAACGGGCATAGATGGTAAAAGTTACAGTCTAACTCCCATCCAGAGGGTCGAAAAGATAGGTGGACTATCAAGTATGGAAAGGGCAGCTTGGGAAGATGTGTTCATGGAGGCAGCCAAGACAAAGCCTATCCACAAACGCGTATCCAATCAGGAATTGGAGTTGCTGCTCAGTCAGGAGTTGAAAAACCGAAATATTGACACGGACTACGAATATGGAGTGTACAGCCAAGGCTATCCCACTAAGGTCAGGTCCAAAAAGTTCAAGTTTTCTGGAGCCAAAATGTATAATGCGCCCATATTTAAGGATAGCGAGGGCAACAGTAATTTTTCATTGCTATTGACTTTCCCTAGTATGAAAAAGTTCTTGTTTAGATCCATCATGAGCATGGCGTTACTGTCTTTAATCTTTACGTTGGTCATTATGATAGCCTATTCCAGTGCCATCTATCAATTGATAAAGCAAAAGCAGATTTCAGAGATAAAGTCAGACTTCATCAACAACATGACCCACGAGTTCAAAACACCCATTGCTACCATAAACTTGGCAGTTGAAGCCATACGGAACCCAAAATCCATTGAGGATAAGGAAAAAGTGTTGCGATATTTGGGAATGATCCGGGATGAGAACAAACGGATGCACGCCCAAGTGGAAAATGTGCTCCGCATCTCGAAGCTGGAAAAGAATCAGTTGGATATTTCCAAGGATAGGGTCGACATCCATGACATTATAGGGGATGCCACCGCCCATATAGAGCTGATTGTCCAAGATCGTGGGGGGTATGTCAATCAGCACTTGGATGCAGAAAGATCAGAAGTATTGGCCAACGATATGCACATGACCAATGTAATTGTGAACATTTTGGACAATGCGGTAAAATACTCTCCTGAGTCTCCCAAGATAGATGTATATACCGAAGTGGTAAAGAACAACATCATCATTAAAATTCAGGACCATGGGGCCGGAATGAGCAAGGCTGTCCTAAAAAAGGTGTTTGAGAAGTTCTACAGGGAGCATACCGGTGACATACACAATGTAAAAGGCCATGGATTAGGGTTGGCCTACGTAAAACGAATTATAGACGATCATCAAGGTGAAGTTTATGCAGAAAGTGAAAAAGGAAAAGGAAGCACTTTTTATATTAAACTCCCTTTAATTTAAAACAAACTATGGAAACAGAAAAAAAGAAGATATTATTGGTGGAGGATGACCCAAATTTTGGAATTGTCCTTAAGGATTATTTGACCATGAACGACTTTGATGTTGTTCTGGCCAAAAATGGTATGGAAGGTTTTGAAAAGTTCAAAAAGGACAATTATGACGTTTGTATCTTAGACGTAATGATGCCTTACAAAGATGGATTCACCTTGGCCAAGGAAATCCGAGAAAAGAACGAAAACGTTCCAATCATTTTCCTTACCGCCAAGACCATGAAAGAAGATGTGCTCAAAGGATATAAGGCCGGTGCCGATGATTATTTGAACAAACCTTTCGACTCGGAAGTGCTTTTAATGAAGCTTAAAGCCATTCTGCAACGAAAGGCTTCGAGTACCTTGGCAGATAGCAAACAATTTGAGTTTCAAATTGGAAACTTCCATTTGAATTCAAAGCTTCGATTCTTAAAGTACAAGGAAGAGGAACCCATTAAATTATCACCCAAGGAAAATGAGCTCTTGCGTTTGTTGGCTTTGCATGAAAATGATTTGATGCCTCGAGAATTGGCTCTGACCAAAATATGGAGAGACGATAATTATTTTACTTCCCGAAGTATGGATGTATACATTGCCAAGTTGAGAAAATATCTTAAAAAGGATGATTTGGTAGAAATCCTTAACATCCATGGAGAAGGATTTAGATTGGTGGTCAAAGCCGAAAATCAATAAAAAGTTTTGCCATAAAATGTAAAGCCACCTCTTCGGTGGCTTTTTTATTTGATCTGTCCAACAATTTCTTCAATGATTTGATTGGGCTCCTTACTGATGGAAATTGCAATGGCCCTGGTAGGAGGTTCCAAGGTTTCAAACTGGGATTTAAGCAATTCAATGGGCATAAAGTGGTCCTTTCGGGCTTCCAAACGGGATTTGACCAATTCAAAAGAGCCATTCAGATAAATAAATTCCAAGCACGTTCCCACACCGGCACGCAAAAGGCTCCTATAGTTTTTCCGTAGGGCGGAACAGCAAATGATTGCTCCCGTATGTCTGTGTTCATGGGCCACTTGGTTCAAGCGTAGCAACCATTCCTTGCGGTCCTCATCGGTGAGCGGTTGACCAGCTTTCATTTTTTCGATATTCTGCTTGGGATGAAAATCATCCCCATCAAAGAAGGGGTACTTTAATTTCTCGGCAAGAAGTTTTCCTACAGTTGTTTTTCCGGAACCGCTTACGCCCATGACCACGAATACTTTTTTACCGTTGGGCATGGCTGAGGGTTTTAATTTGTTCGTCTAGTTTTTTCAAAATTAGTTTTGTGTTGGTTTTATGTGCAATCCAAAGAATGTTCTCATTTTTCCGTAGCCAGGTCAATTGGCGCTTCGCAAAACGCCGGGTATTCTTTTTGATTTCCGAAATGGCAACATCCAATGAACAGTGACCGTCAAGATATTCAAAAAGTTCTTTGTAACCAACTGTTTGCAGTGCATTCAACTTTTTTTGGGGATACAATATTTTGGCTTCTTCCAATAATCCGGCCTCCATCATTTGGTCCACCCGGGCATTGATACGCTCATAAATCACTTCCCTGGGGGCCTCAAGCCCAACATAGAGGTGCTTAAAGGGGCGTTCAGGCCTGTTTTGCGACAAAAATGAGGAATAGGGTCTGTTCGCGGTAATGGAAACCTCAAGAGCACGAATAAGCCGATGGGGATTGTCCAAATCAACCTTTTTGTAGTATTCGGGATCTCTGGATTTGAGCTCTTTTTGAATGTGCTCCAATCCTTTTTCTTGCAATTCTTGGTTCAAGGAATCTCGAAGTTTGGGATCTACCTCTGGGAACGCATCCAGGCCATGTATCACGGCATCCACATAAAGACCACTACCACCTACCATGACCACAATATCTTTTTCTTTGAACAAGCTGTCCAATAACGCTAAAGCCTCTTTTTCAAAATCGCCTACAGAATAAGGATCAAAAATACTCTTGTGTTGAATAAAATGATGGCGAACCGCTTCCAACTCTTCATCGGAAGGTACCGCGGTGCCAATTTTCATTTCCTTGAAAAACTGCCGGGAATCTGCAGAAATGATTTCCGTGTCAAAATGTTGCGCCAAAAGAATGCCCAAAGCCGTTTTTCCAATGGCAGTTGGCCCAACCACGGCTATCAATACCTTGCTGCTCATAACAAATGTCCGCAGTTATAACAGTGAGTGGCATTATCCCGATGCCCTTCAGCAGAGCAATTTGGACAAGCTTGGGTATTAACATGTACTGTGTGACCTGAGTCCTCTTCTCCTTTTCTACTTCGAGAAAATTCAGCAGTGACAATACCCGTAGGAACGGCAATAATTCCATAACCCAAAATCATGATTACGGTGGCCAAGAACTGCCCCAGAGGCGTTTGAGGGGCAATATCGCCATAGCCAACTGTGGTTAGGGTAACGATGGTCCAATAAATACTTCGCGGGATGCTGGTAAATCCGGCCTCGTCTCCTTCAATGAGATACATCAAGGTGCCCAAGATCACAGATAGAATCAAAACCACATAAATGAATACGGCAATTTTGGTTCGACTTGCTTTTAAGGCGGATTGCAATTGCGATGCTTCACCGATAAACTTCACCAACTTCAATATTCGGAACACCCGTAATAAGCGAAAGGCCCTCACCGCCAAAAGTACCTGGGAACCCGCAAGAATGTACGAAAGGTATAATGGAATCGTGGAAACAAAATCAATGATACCATAGAAACTAAAGATATATTTCCATGGTTTTTTAATGCTGATGATTCGAGCAATGTATTCCAAGGAAAAGAAAATCGTGATGCCCCATTCCAGTGTCAGCAAAATTCCATGGTGCTCTTGATCAATATGATCCACACTTTCGAGCATGACCAAGATTACACTTAGAACAATCAATACAAAAAGGACAATGTCAAAAAATTTTCCCGCAGGGGTATCAGCCTCATAAATGACCTCATGAAGTTTGTGTATCCATCCAGAATGTGCCTTTACTTCCGTCAAGGGGCAAGGTTTAAGGGAATGACTTTAAGCCTGTTCTTTTTTCTGAGATATGACTCAATGATAAAAGTGGTGTTCTCATCACTTGGTATTGAGGTCATTATCGACTCCAAGATATGAATATTATTGATTTGATGGTTGAGTTCCACAAACCCAAATCCTTGAAGACTACCTTGTTTAATGAGGATAAAGCTCCGCTCACCAGTTTCCCTTCCTTGATCCAAAAGCGCAATGCTCTTTCCGCGAATACTGTACTTTTCAAAAGCGGAGCGTACTTTTTCATTACAATCAACCGCTTCGTCTTTTAGGTTGTTTTGCAAGCAAGTTTCTTCAGCATCAATGGAGGATGGACAGATTTCAAATTCAGAACGAATTTTGCTCAAGAAACTTTTGGCGGAGGGAATCCCATTGAATCCAATCTTTTGGTTCGCCCTAGATTTACTGCTTTCTATATCCAAACTGATGTGCGCCTCGCCATTTTGCTCAAAATTGATGATGTGGGAAAAGAGTTTTCTTCGGGCAATATTATTGTGTTTGGGTTTGGTCCTTCGTAATTCTTGATATTCCTTGAGGAGGGCCACCAATTCGCTCCCGGTTTCCTCAAAGGTGACTTTTTTGGTCTCTTTTTGGAGTTTTCGAGCTAAGCTGCCCACATTGGTAAAATGTTGGTTCACCCTTTTTTTGATGTTCTTGGTCTTTCCCAAGAAGATGATTTCGCCCTCCTTGTCGTGCATGTAATACACCCCCGTTTCGGAAGGAAGGTTAAAAACCATATCCAATTGGGTGGGGGAAAGTTCACCATGGGTCTCTTCCCGAACTACGGTTTTAATGATGCTTTTGTCCGAATCTTTCCCCAGCAGCAGCTTAAACAGTTTTAGGGTGGCAATGGCATCACCATTGGCTCGGTGCCGATCACTCATAGGGATGCCCAATGAGCGGGCCAATTTCCCCAAACTGTGTGATTCTGCATCGGGGAGCATCTGCTTGGAAAGATCAACGGTACAAAGCGTTTTGCGTTGGTAATCATAGCCCAATCGCCTGAATTCGGTGCGAAGGATACGATAATCAAACTGGGCGTTGTGCGCCACCAAGGTGGTCCCTTCGGTGATTTCAACAATGCGTTTGGCCACTTCATGGAACTTTGGGGCGGAACTCAGCATTTTATTGTTGATTCCGGTAAGCTTGGAAACAAAAGGCTGTATTTCCCGTTCCGGGTTGATCAAGCAGATAAATTTGTCCACCACCTTACGACCATCAAACCGGTGAATGGCAATTTCCATGATGCCTTCTTCATTGTATTTTCCTCCGGTACTTTCTATATCAAGTATGGCGTACATGTAAAATTTGAATCGGTTTTATTGATAGTTTCGTGCCCCAAAGATACTACTTCCTATGCGTACCATGGTGCTACCTTCGGCAATGGCAAGGGTGTAGTCACCGCTCATGCCCATAGAGAGTATGTTGATTTCGGGGAATTTTTGTTGGAGTTTGTCAAAAATGGATTTTAGATGTGCAAACTCTTTCCGCACCTGATTTTCGTCCGAAGTAAAGGTGGCCATCCCCATCAACCCCACAATTTTTACATTCCTCAGGGCCTTGAACTCTTCGGATTGAAGTAGTGCTGCCAATTCTGAATCATCCAGTCCAAATTTGGTGTCTTCTTCAGCAATGTGCATTTGAAGCAAACAGGGAATGACGCGGTCATGCTTTTTGGCCTGCTTGTCAATTTCTTTCAACAGTTTTAGGCTGTCCACCCCATGAATTAGGGAGACAAACTCAGCCATATATTTGACTTTATTACGCTGAACATGCCCGATCATGTGCCATTCAATGTCCTTCGGCAGAGCTTCCCACTTGGCAACCATTTCCTGCACTTTGTTCTCTCCAAAAACCCTGTGTCCTGCATTATAGGCCTCTAAAATATCGGCGTTGGGTTTGGTTTTGGAAACAGCAACCAGAGTTACTCCGTTGGGCAATTCATTTTTGATGGATGTTAGGTTATCTTTTATAGACATACTATTTTAAATGTCATTCCGCACATGATGCGGAATCTATTCAATTGATGGATTCCTGCTTTCGCAGGAATGACAGAGTAATTATTACAATTCATAAATCGCCAATCCACTCCGCAATTTAGGTTCAATATACGTGCTTTTAGGGGGCATTACCAAACTGGCATCGGCTATGGTCTTGATTTCTTTCATGGTGGTGGGCAACAGACTGAACCCTACCGCAAACTTGCCATTATCCACACTGTCCTTCATTTGGATGAGATTGTTTTTTCCGTATCCGTAGGCAATTCGTTTGTCATTTCTAAGATCCGTGATGCCCAAAATAGGCTCCAAAATGGTTTTATAGAGGATTTGGGTATCCAATCGGCTTAGAGCATCGGTAAAGGTGTAATTGGTTTTTCTAAGGTAGAGCGAATAAAAATCTCCATCCAAATACATACTAAATTGATGTTTCTTGGTAGGCTTAATGGGGCCTTCCTCCTGTTTTTCTATACGAAAATATTCATCAAGTTGAATCAAAAACTCTCCCTTGGAAAAACCATTCAAATCCTTGACCATACGGTTGAACTCGTAAATCCGAATCTGCGATTCGGGAATAAGGTAGGCCATAAAATAGTTGTAGGCCTCATCTCCGGAATGTCTCTTATTTTCAGATTCCATTTGTTGCGCCAATAGATTGCTTGAAGCACTTCTATGGTGACCATCAGCAATATAGAGTGCGTCCATTTGGGAAAAAGCGGTTTCTAGTTTGGCGATGGCCTTTTCGTTGGAAATTTTCCAAAGGCTGTGGTTGAAACGGTCCGTGGTAGTAAAATCATATACTGGTTTCCGTTGAATCTCTTCCTGAAAGACTTCCCAAACGGTATCATTATCCGCATACGTCATTAAAACGGGTTCTGCATTGAACCCCACCGTATGCAGGTAATCTGCAAATAATTCTTCCCGATGTTTGATGGTGTCCTCGTGTTTTTTGATGATATCCTTTCGATAATCTTCAACGCTACAGGCACAAAAGAAACCTAGGCTACTAAAGTCATCTTTTTCAATCTGATAGAGGTAAAAACTGGCTTCCTCATCTTTTTGCAGGGTGTTTTCTTCCAAAAACTCCAAATAGCGATTGTGCACCAAATGAAAACGCTCTTTTCCGGTAATGTTTTTATGGAACTTGAATCCGGGGTTTATGATATGCAAAAAGGAAAACGGATTGTATTGGAGCACCGCTTTTAGTTCCTCATCAGAATACTCTTCATACGAACGGGATGCCACGAAAGAAACCTTGTCTCTTGTAGGTCGGATTGCCCTAAAAGGTTTTATGAGCGCCATTCGGTTCTATTTAAATTGCGAGGAGACCTGCTCTGCCTTACGGGATTCTGAATAGTCGTAAAACCCTTCTCCTGATTTTACACCCAGTTTTCCGGCCATGACCATGTTCACCAGCAAGGGACTGGGGGCATATTTTGGATTTTTAAAGCCATTGTACATCACATTTAAAATGGACAGACAGACATCCAACCCGATAAAATCTGCCAATTGCAGGGGTCCCATGGGGTGGGCCATGCCCAATTTCATCACCGTATCGATTTCCTGAACCCCAGCCACACCATTGTAAAGTGTTTCGATTGCTTCATTAATCATGGGCATCAATATTCGATTGGCCACAAAACCAGGATAATCATTGACCTCGGTTGGCGTTTTGCCCAATTTCTCGGAAAGTTGCATGATGGTTTGGGTCACTTCATCTGAAGTGCTGTACCCGCGAATAATCTCCACCAATTTCATGATGGGAACCGGGTTCATAAAATGCATGCCAATAACCTTATCAGGACGATGGGTAGCCGCTGCAATTTGGGTAATGGAAATGGAGGAGGTATTGGTGGCTAAAATGGTATTCGCCTGACAAACTTCATCCAAGTCCTTGAAAATTTTGAGTTTGATGTCCAAATTTTCTGTGGCAGCCTCAACGACCAAATCCACTCGCGAAACCCCTTCCGCCAAATTCGTGAAGGTGGAGATGTTGCTCAATGTTGCATCTTTTTTAGCTTGATTAATGACCTCTTTGGCCATCATTCGGTCCAAATTTTTGGTGATAGTGGACAAACCTTTGTCCAAAGACGCTTGGGCTATGTCAATCAAATGAACTTGAAATCCGTTTTGTGCAAAAACGTGGGCGATTCCGTTGCCCATGGTTCCCGCACCGATAACAGCTATTTTTTTCATGGTATTTAAAGTTTTGTCGTTCTCGACTGTTCTTTCGACTGCGCTCAAGATGACAGCTTGAACTGACTACGTGCTATTTCTTAAATGATTCTATAATCTGAAGGGCCACTTGCAATGCTTTGGTACCTTGCGCCAAGGTTACTACCGGCTCAGTATCATTGTTTATGGCATCAGCAAAGGTTTCCAATTCGTCGAGGATGGCATTGTTGATCTCAATTTCGGGGTTTTCAAAATAGATTTGTTTTTTCTCCCCTTCGGCATTTTGCAAGATCATATCAAAATCACCGGGTTGTTCTGGGGCATCCTTCATTTTCACTACCTCGACCTTCTTTTCTAAAAAGTCGACTGAAATGTAGGCGTCCCTTTGAAAAAAGCGTGATTTGCGCATGTTTTTCAATGAAATCCGACTTGCTGTGAGGTTGGCAACGCATCCATT